>DASRFZ010000097.1:0-30059 GCA_035651275.1 Mycobacterium sp.
GGCATCTGTCGGCGGCGGCGTTACCGGGCAGGTGTCGCCAGCCGGAACCTCCGGAACCGGCGAGTCCGGTCCGCACTTCACCGGTGGCTTCGGGGTGCACTGCTGACCCGCCGGAACGGACGCCTGCTGCGAATTCGGCGGGCAGATGACCGGCTGGTCCTGCGGCTTGGGCTCCGGCGGCTTTTGTTTGACCGGCGGCGTGAAGGTGAAGTCACCCCAGGGTCCGCACCAGTCGCCCTCGAGGTCTTTCTTGCGGCAGCCTTGGACGGCGACGTGGACCGGCTGGCCGTTGTTGTCGATGCCGGTCCGCGCGGTTGTCCCGGCGTTGATGCACTTGAACGTCTGCTCGTCCTGCTCTCCGCCGTTGAGCCTGATGTGGACGGCGTCGATGACGTAGTCGCCGTTCACTCGGGCGCAACCGCTGATGACGCAGGTGGCGTGTGTGTCGTTGTCCTGCGTACAGTCCACGTTCAGCCCGTTACCGACCGGGCCTGCCCATGCGACGGGCAACATCATGGAAGCGGCGAGCCCGATCGCAGCGGATGCGATGCCGAACGAGGCCGATACTCGTTTTCGATTCATGACCTTCTCCTTGAAAGTTGTCGGTTGGGCGCTTGGCTATGCGAACCCAACTGGCGGCTGGGATAGCGCGTCACGCGTCCCCCGACCGATCGAACGTATGTCCGGCAAGGTCATGAATGAAATCGGGTGTTTCCCTATATTTTCTGCGAGCACCGGCCCGCCCAGGGCTATCGGTACTGGTCAGAGAATTGACGGCCGGGCGCTGCCCCGCCAGCCGTCAGTGGCTCAGGCGACCGCCTCGAGTTTGCGTCCGGTCCACCAACGACGATGCAGGCGTTGGCAATCCGACGCACAGTCGACGTTGTCGCTGTATGCCGTGGCCGGTCTCACCGCGGCCAGCCCGGCATCGGTCGCGGCGTCCAGGGCATCCGACGATCCAACGAACGCCAACGCCTCTTCAGGGCGGATGCCGAATTCCCACAACGCCGACTCGTACAAGTGCGTGGTGTCGGTGAAGTCGGTGTCGTCGGCCGTCACGATTGTCTCGACGAGCCCGTCGCCAATCAGCTCCCGCACGAGCGGGTCAACGTCGGCCCGGCGTCCCGTGCTCACCACGCCGACCCAGATGCCGGCTACGAACAAGTTCATCACCAGATCGATCAGCCCGGCGCGCGGCGCGAATTCGCCATCGGCGTCGAGTTCGGCCATCGCGTCGAGATCGAAGATGACGGCGCGCAAAGGCTCGACCTCGGCGTCTGGACCAGTCCGGTCCCACCAGAACGTCCGTCTCGCGACTGCTTGCCCCCGCATGGGTGAAGCATCTGACAAACACGCAGGTCGGATCATCCCCCGCTAGGGGGATATGAGGGGCCATTGGGCGTTACCCGCTTATCGTGATCGCATGGCAGCCGTGCGAATTGTGCTGGTCGATGACCACGAGATGGTGATCGAGGGCCTCAAGGCGATGCTGGCTGCGTTCTCGGACCGGGTGGAGGTCGTCGGTCAGGCCGTCGGCGCCGAGCGGGCCGTCGACGTGATCGCGCAACTCGACCCCGACATCGTGCTGTGCGACGTGCGCATGCAGGGGTCGAGCGGGCTGGACCTGTGCCAAACGCTGCGCGAGAAGGACCCGGATCGCAAGGTCGTGATGCTGTCGGTGTACGACGACGAGCAGTACCTTTTCCAGGCGCTGCGGGTCGGCGCGTCGGGTTATTTGTTGAAAAGCATCAGCAGCGACGAGCTCGTCCGCCAGCTTGAGTTCGTGCACAAGGGCGAAACCGCGATCGACCCCGGCATGGCCGCGCGCGCGGTCGACACCGCGGCCCGCATGCAGCGCGACGAGTTCTGGCCGGGAGCCCGGCACGGCCTCACGCAACGCGAAAGCGAAATCCTTTCGTATGTGGTCAGCGGGCTGTCGAACAAAGGCATCGCAACGAAGCTGGTGATCGGCGACGAGACGGTCAAGAGTCATTTGCGCTCGATTTATCGCAAGCTCGGCGTCAGCGACCGCACCGGCGCGGTCGCGACGGCACTGCGCGAAGGCATCTACCAGTGACAAAACCCAAGGGCCCCAAGGTAGTTCGCGACCTGGTCGACGCCGATCGCGAGCTCGCATTGTTGCGCGAACTGATCCAGGCGGCGTCCAGCGGCCCGGGTGTCGAACCTCTCGCCGCCGCCGCCGCTCGGATGATCACCGCGGCAACCGGAACCGACGTGTGCTTCGTGCATGTGCTCGACGACACCAACCAGTCACTGACGCTGACCGGTGCGACGCCGCCGTTCGACAGCGAAGTCGGAAAGATCCGATTGCCTTTGGGCTCAGGCATTTCCGGCTGGGTGGCCAACCACCGCGAGCCCGTCGTGATCACCGAAGACAAGGAATCCGACCCGCGGTACATGCCGTTCCAGTCGCTGCGCGGCCGCGATTTCACGTCGATGGTGTCGGTGCCGATGGAGACCGACCCGGGCGGTCTCGTCGGCGTTCTCAATGTGCACACCGTCGAGCGGCGCGAGTTCACCGACCGCGACGTCGAGCTGCTGCTGGTGATCGGCCGGCTGATCGCGGGCGCGCTGCACCAGGCTCGACTGCACCGCCAGCTCGTCGCCCGCGAGCGTGCGCACGAGAACTTCGTCGAGCAGGTGATCGAGGCGCAGGAACTCGAAAGACGAAGGCTCGCAGGCGACATCCATGACGGGATCTCGCAGCGGCTGATCACGCTGTCCTACCGGCTCGACGCCGCGCAGCGCGCGGTTGGCGACAACGCCGACGCCGTCGCCGAACAACTGGCGAAGGCGGGCGAACTCGTGGAGCTGACGCTGCAGGAGGCGCGGGCGGCGATCGGCGGGCTGAGACCACCAGTGCTCGACGACCTCGGGCTCGCCGGCGGCTTGGCGAGCCTGGCCAGGTCGATCCCGCAGATCGACCTCGAGGTGGACCTGCAAGACACCCGGCTCGCCGACCACATCGAGATCGCGTTGTACCGCATTGCGCAGGAGTGCCTGCAGAACGTCGTGAAGCACTCGCGGGCGTCGACGGCGCGCCTGACGTTTGCCGTGTCCGCCGAGAATGACCAAGCCACCGCTCGACTCGAAATCGTTGACGACGGAATCGGATTCGACACGTTCGAGCATCCGCTGGGCGGGGACGAGATGGGCGGCTACGGCCTGCTGTCGATGGCCGAACGCGCCGAGATCGTCGGCGGCCGCCTCAACATCCGCTCGCGACCAGGCGCTGGCACGGCGGTCACGGCGACGATCCCGCTGCCAAGCGTCCCCGACTGACTCGGCCAGCGTCAGAAGTCGCCGGCGTGCCGGCGCAGCGTCTCGATTGACGACGACAGCGCCCGCGACTCGTCGTCGGTCATGCCGATGTCGGCGAACACCTCTTTGTTCAGCGTGACCGTCGCGTCTTCGACCGTCGACCGCCCACGATCGGTGATCCGCACCAGCGTGATGCGCCCGTCGGTCGGATGCGGGACCCGCTCGACGAGCCCGGCGGACTCGAGCCGGCGGATCGCGTGGGTGACGCTGGTGACGTGCACCTGCAGCCGGTCCGACGCCTTCGCGATCGGCAACTCGCCGGTGCGGCTGAACGCCAGCAGCCGCAGCAGTTCGAATCGCGAGAAGCTCAGGTCGTAGGGCCGCAACGCGTTCTCGACCCGCGCCAGCAGAATCTGGTGTGCACGCATCACCGACGTGACGGCAACCATGCCGTCGGCGACGTCGCCCCACCCGGCCCGCTGCCAGTTGGCGCGGGCCTGCTCGATCGGGTCGGAGGGCACGCCTCTTCATACCGCACAGCGGGCCGGCCTTCGCGCCGAAATTGCATTCCACGCGAGCCTCTAGTCGCACTTCTGCGCCCAAATGTCGGTTTCGGCTGAAAAGTGCGGATGGCGCTAAGTCGTCAGCGCCAGCGCGCCCAGAATCGCACGGGTCGATGCCCGCCCGCCGACCGTCAGCCGTACTCCCCCGTCCGCGTAATGCCGGGCCCGCACGCCAACCGCATCGAACACGTGGCGCCAACTTCTCCCGCAGGGTGGCAGGTACACGAAGTTCGCGTGCGCGTCGGTGCTGTACACACCCATCGAACGCAAGCGCCTCTGCAGGTACCGCCGTTCACCCGCGATGAATCGAATACGTTGCTGCAGTTGACTTTCCGCATCGTACGACGCTGCGACGGCTGCCGCACTGGTGATGCTGATCCCGAATGGCAGCTGCATGGTCCACAATTCCTTGGCCAGCTCCGGCGCCCCGAAGCCGTATCCGATTCGCAAACCGGCCAGGCCGTATGCCTTCGAAAATGTGCGCAGCACAACGACATTTGGATACCGCTGCACCAACGCCGGCGTGTCGAGGCGGTCGGAGGGCGCGACGAACTCGACGTACGCCTCGTCGAGCAGCACGATGGTGTCCGACGGCACCCGACTCAGGAAGCGCTCGACATCGGCCACCGACTCCAGCGTTCCGGTCGGGTTGTGCGGGCGGCACAGCACCACCACCCGGGCGGTCGCCGCCGCGTCGGCCAGTGCGTCGAGGTCGTGATGGCCATGCTCGTCGAGGGGCACGCTCACCGAGATCAGCCGTGCCATCTGCGCGAAGATCGGATAGCCGTCGAACGTCGGTGACGTGAGCACGATCCGGTCGCCCGGCCGCGTCACCGTGTGCAACACCTGCAGCGCGACGCCCGTCGCCCCCGCACCTAGCACCAGCTGATCCACTCGCAGCCCGATCCGCGCGGCAATCAGTCCGCGCAGCTGGTACGGCAGGAACTCGGGGTAGCGGTTCGCCGCATCGATAGCTTTGACAAGTGCCGCGCGCACCGCAGGCAGCGGAGGAAACGGATTCTCGTTGAGCGACAACGCAAATGGGTCTACCGGGTCTGGTAGCGCGGCCAGCATCTCGGTGGTCTCGCGGTCCGCAACAGTCATCAGTCGCGGCCGCCCCACCGCAGTGCCGCCGCCCCGGCGAAATCGCCAGCATGCGCGAACCCGGCCATCATCACCACATCGCCCGGCTTCACGCGGCCGGTGGTGATCGCCGTGTCCAGGTTGACGGGAATGCCCGCGCCGAACAGGTTGCCGCACTGCTCGAACGTGTCGACGTGGCGCTCCGCCGGAAGTTCGAGAGCGTCGCGCCAGTTGCGCAGGAACACGCGGTTCGGCTGATTGGTGACGAGGAGGTCAAGCTCCTTGGGCTTCATGCCAATTCGGTCGCACACCGCGTATGCCACCTCGGGGACCAGCCGGTTGCCGCGCGCGAGCACCTTGGTGATCTTGCTTTCGGTGAAGCCGACGCTGCCTTCACCCGTGCCGGGCTCCCAGTATTTGCGTGGCGGTTCAATCGAGACGGTCATGTCGGCGGCGTACTCGCCGTAGGTGCGACACTCCACGTCGAGGATCGGCGACGCATCCGACACCGTCAACAGTCCCACCGCCGCACCGTCACCGGGAACGGCGGCTTGCGCCTTGCGTCGCACGTTCGGCTGGTCGAAAATCTGCCCGGCGGTGTTCTGCGCCACCGCGATCAGCGCCGAACTTCCCGCGCCGCTGGCAAGCAACTGGCGCGCCAGCTTGATCATCAGCACGAACACCGCGCATCCGCCGTTGTGCAGGTCGAACACCCACTCCGGACGCATGCCAAGGCGATCCGCAACCCCGCTGCCGCAACCGAAGATCGGCACGTCGGGCAGCTGGGTGTGCGTGATCAACACATCCACCCCGGAGACGACGTCCTCGCCGTGCCGTTCGATCAGCCCCGCGGCTGCACGTTCGATCATGTCGATCGCGCTCTCGTCCTTGTCGACGTGATGGCGGAACTTCGGCGCACGAAACATCACGCTGTCGCGCAGGTCGTCGGAGTCGGCAAACTGCGCGTAGTATCCGGCGGACACCGGTTCGCCGGGCAGATAGCTCGCGACGTCGATCAGGCTGACTGTCGGTGTGCTCATTGGGTTCTCATCTCATCCAGTCCGGCTTTACCGGCAGTCCGTTGTGGTGTCGATACTCGGCGATTGCCTTCAGGTTCTTCAGCTCCAGCAGGTGGCCCGGGCCGAACATGTCCCAGAAGTCGCCGACCCACACCGGCCGCTGCGGCGGAGCCGTCTCCGGATAGGGGTTCTTGTCGTAGAACGGGTGATGACAGTTCGTCCACAGCACCACCGAGCCCGGCTTGTCGAACACCACCTTGGCGTCGACGATCCGCATCAGGTAGATCATCCAGAGGTGGTGGCCCTGGTCCCACGCGCAGTGATAGTCGACAGTGCGGGCTTCCCGGCACGCCACGGTTCGCGTGTAAATCGGGCTGCCCGAACGCTTGCCGTCTGGACTCCCGAGTTTGTCGTACGCGATCCACAGGCCCGGCTCTTCGGTCGGCTCGAACCCGCGCAGGCTGTAACTCCATTCCTCGAGGCTTCGGGTGTCGGCCATGTAGTCGAACAGTTCGTCCGGCGGGCAGTCGATGTAATCGTTGACGGTGCAGTACTCGCCGAATACCTGGTCGTGCGGGTACACCGACCGCATGCCCTCCATGATGATCGGAGTGGCCTGCTCTTTCGACGTCGTCTCGATGCGGATCAGACCGTCGATGCGTTCAGTGATGTCCTCAAGTGCGGGCAACGACATCGTGCGCTATCTCCTTTGCGATCGAATGATTGTGGACGCTTTGGGGTTTCGGTGTCGACGCGGTGAGAAAGGGTGCGAACGGCGGTATCTCGTCGGCCGAGCACTCAACGCTCACCACCGACGGGCCGTCGACCGAGAGCGCGGCGCGCATCGCAGCGGCCAGATCCTTGGCGTCAGCGACATCGACAGACAGCAGCTCCGGGAACATCGCCGCGAGACCCGCACCGAGGTTGCTGGGCCGGAATCGGTTGTAGCTGTAAAGGTCGTCGTAGAAGAGCTGTTCGCGAGTCACACACATCGCGTGGGCGTTGTTGTTGAACAACACGAACGTGACCGGTAGCCGGTACTGCAGCGCCGTGTGAACCTCCATGCCGTGCATGAAGAATGCGCCGTCTCCAGCAATGACGACGGTTCGGCGGCTCGGCTGTCGACTCTTCGCGCGAGCGCTCGTCATGCGCCCCAGCGCCATTCCGATGCCGGCCCCGAAACTGTACCCCATACCGCCCATGCCGAGCGCCACGACGAACCGGCCGTTGCGGCGCACGGGAAGGTAATGGATCGCGGCCGCTCCGGTATTGCCCGCATCGACGACGATGTCGACCCCGTCCGGGAGCGCTCCATCCAGCACCCTCATCGCGGCGCGATATCGCATGCCGGCGTCGTCAATCGCCGGTGGCGCTAATTCAGTGTGCGGCAATGAATCCGGGACGCGCAGACCCGACGGCCGGCCCGTGCCGGACAGCGCCACCGCCAGGAGCGTCAGCGACCCGCTCAGGTCGTCGGTGTGCACATGGGTACACGGTAGGTACGGTGCGGCCGAACCCAGCGACACCGTCGGCACCGACGCGAGCGCGTCGTCAAGTCCCGTCCTCGCGGTGACCGGCAGGCGCGTACCGACGAGCAGGCACAATCCGCTGGCGGCAATGGCGTCGGCTACGCCAGGATGGCCCATCACGCCGGTGACGCCCAGCGCCGACGACGAACCGCGGCCCGGCGTGCCCGCGGTGTCCTTCGCGTCGGGCACCGTGGCGATCCGCGCCCGCAGCATCGCGCGCAGCCTTTCGAGCTCGTCGCGGGCGTCATCGCGCGCGACCTGCTCACCCGCGATGATCGTGACCGGACCCACCGCACGTCGCAGTGCGCGGGCGATCGGCTGCGGATCGCCGATCTGGTGACGCGTCAGCATACCGTCGAGGCCAGTGCTGACGTTGACCTTCGCCTGCTGAATGTCCTTGGGCAGCAACAAGACTGCCGGTCCGCCTGATCGCGCGGCGGCAATCGCCCGGGACAGTGCCGGCCCGATCTCGTCGGCAACCCGCACCCGGTGGCACCACACCGACACCGCTGAAAACAGCGCTTCGGCGTCCAGGGCGCCGTTTTGCCCGCTGGTGTCCTGGAAGCTCCCGCGGCCGTCCAGTGCGGACGGCGGCTGCCCGATCAGCGCGAGCACCGGTACCCGGCTGGCCAACGCCTCCCCCAGGCCCGGAACAACATTCAGGCAGCCGCCGCCCGACGTCGCGGCGACGACGCCGAGGCCGGCGCCGCTGCGGCTGTAGCCGTCGGCCATTGTTGCCGCGGAGAACTCGTGTTTGGCGAGCACCGCAGTGATGTCGGGTCGGAAATGCGCGGCGTCGTAAAGGTCTTCGATGTTGGCGCCGTCGACGCCGAAGAAGTGGGTGACGCCAACGGAGGCAAGATGTTCGACGATGTGGTCGACCACCCGGTACTGCCTTGCCATTGCTCACCCAACCTCGCACCCCGCCTGACAAAGACACGACTGGCGAGTAACTTCGGTTCACCCCGAGGCGATTTCGGTGCGCTAACCGGCGCTGAGCGCACGGGAGCGCACCGAAATCGCGAATTAGAGCGTGCGCTGAAGCAGCACGTTGCCTTCGTCGAGCGACACCACTTGCACCGCGGCGATCTGCTCGATCGGCATCGACGTGCTGCCGGCGGGCGAGGCTGTGACACCAGTGAGCGCCACCCAGGTGGCGACCTGGGTCTCGGTGCCGTCGCGGCCGACGATCACCATTGCCAGCTTGTCGCCAGCCGCGTCCTCATCCTTGCCGTCGGCGGTCTCCGGCCACACCCCGTAGGTGCACGTCATCTCGATCTGCGTGCCCCAGGCGTGCGGGCTCAACGTGACGGTCGCGCTGAAGGAGTTCGGCGTCACCCTCGTCATCGGCATCGCCGACGAGCTCGCTTGCGCCGGAGGCGGCGGGGTCGGGGTCACGGGGCTGGACTGCAGCGCCACGAACACGCCGACCACGAGGACCGCCGCTGCCGCTGCCGCCACCGTCCAGGTCACCAGCCGGGACCGTCGCCGTCGCCACGTCACCTTCTTCAGCAGCGACGTCAACAACTCCGGGCTCACCGGTGGCGGAGCGCCCTCGGCCTGTCCGCGTTCGTCGATCGCCTCGACGTCGTCGGCGTCGAGCTGACCCAGCAGCGCGGGCATGACGCTGATCTCGGCGACCGCTTGCCGGCACGGCTTGCAGGTGCGCATGTGCGATTCGAATTCGCGGCGCTCCGCCGAGGACAGGGAGCCCAGCACGTAGGCGGCATCCCACATCGCGTAGTCGTGTGAGTCGTCGAAAGCATGATTGCGGCCGAAGGGGGTCGCGTCTCCCATAGGCTCGTTCATCGCGTCACCCCCATTTCCTGCAGCGTCAGGCGTAAGGCCCGAATTGCGTAGTGCAGCCTCGACTTAACGGTCCCCTCGGCGATCTCCAGGTCTGCTGCGATTTGCGCTGTCGACCACCCAAGGTAATAGGAGCGGCGGATGACCGCACGGTGGTCGTCGGACAGCTGCGCGAGCGCGTCACCGATCAGCAGCCGGTCCAGCGCCGAGTCCACCTCGTTGGGCCGGGTGTCCTCTGGCGCGGAGTCGGTGTCGACCGGGCCGACTTCGTTGCGCCAGCGTGCGCTGCGCCGTTCGTCGATGATCATGTTGCGTGCGACGGTGAACAGCCACGCCCGCGCAGACCGTTCTCGGTCGTCGACCGCCTCGGGGTGCTGCCACGCCCGCAGAAGCGTTTCCTGAACGACGTCCTCAGCCCGTGCGCGGTCACTCGTGAGCCGCATTGCGTAGCGCCACAGCGCCGCAGCGTGCTCGTCGAACAGCACCTTCATCAGTGCCGTCTCCGAGGCCTCCATCAATGTCTCCATCACCAGACCCCCGGTGATGACACGAAATCGGCGAGCCTGTAGTTCAGCCGACTGTCAGAATGCGAGGCCCGTCATCGGTGGCCGCCACCGTGTGCTCCCAGTGTGCCGCACGCGAGCCGTCCGCGGTGACGACTGTCCAGTGATCGTCGAGGACGACGGTCTTCGTCGTTCCGAGGGTCAGCATCGGCTCGATGGCCAGCACCGACCCCGGCCCGAGCATCGGACCCCGCCCAGGTAAACCCTCGTTGGGCAAGAACGGGTCCATGTGCATCCGGCGCCCGATGCCGTGCCCGCCGTAGCCCTCGACGATGCCGAACGCGCGGTCGTAGCGGGCCTCGGCGGCGTGCGTGCCCTGCTCGATCGCGTGCGACACGTCGCTGAGCCGGTTGCCGGGCACCATCGCCGCGATGCCGGCTTCCATCGACGCCTTGGTTGCGGCCGACAGCGCCTCGTCGGCCGGGATCAGCGGACCGACCCCGAAGGTGACGGCGGCGTCGCCGTGCCATCCGTCGACGATCGCGCCGCAGTCGATCGACACCAGGTCGCCCAGCGCAAGAACCTCGGTCGCCGACGGAATACCGTGCACCACACGGTCATTCACCGACGAGCAGATGCTCGCCGGGTAGCCGTGGTAGCCGAGGAACGACGGAGTGCCGCCGCCGTCCCGGATCACCGACTCGGCGATCTCGTCGAGCGCCAGCGTCGTCACCCCGGGCTTGGCGGCCTGCGTGACGGCCCGCAACGCGGCCGCCACCAGCGCACCGGCCGTGGCCATCGCATCGAGCTCACCGGCGCTGCGCTGCGCCACCATCTTGCGGCCCTTGAGCCCCGGCAGGGCGATCACTTTCCGAGTGCGTGCAGCGCCCGCGCGAAAACTTCGTCGAGCGAACCGACCGCGTCGACGGTCTTGACGGTGCCGTCGTAGTAGTCCAGCAGCGGCGCGGTCTCGGCGTGGTACACCATCATCCGGTTGTGGATGACCTCTTCGGTGTCGTCGGCACGGCCGCGGTCCTTGAGCCGCTTGCGCAATTCCTCTTCGCAAACCCGCAGTTCCAGCACCGCGTCGAGTTTGGTGTTGCGGGCCTTCAGCATTCGGTCCAGCGCCTGGGCCTGCTCGACCGAGCGCGGGTAGCCGTCGAGGATGAAGCCGTTCGCGACGTCGGATTCGTCGAGTCGCTTGTTCACGAGGGCGTTCGTCAGCTCCGAGGGCACCAGATCGCCGGCGTCGAGATAGCGCTTGGCTTCCAGGCCGAGTTCGGTGCCGTCGGAGATGTTGCTGCGGAAAAGGTCGCCGGTGGAAATCTGCGGGACGCCCAGCTTCTCGGCCAGCTTGACGGCCTGGGTTCCTTTACCCGCGCCGGGTGGGCCGAGCAAGACGACTCTCACTTCAGGAACCCTTCATAGTTGCGCTGCATGAGCTGGCTTTCGATCTGTTTGACCGTATCCAATCCCACGCCGATCATGATCAGAACCGCCGTACCGCCGAACGGGAGGTTCTGCACCCCGCCGCTGGCGCCGATCTCGAGGAAGAGATTGGGCAGTACCGCGATCACGCCCAGGTAGATCGAACCGGGCAGGGTGATCCTGTTGAGCACGAAGCGCAAATAGTCCGCAGTCGGGCGACCCGGCCGGATGCCGGGAATGAAGCCGCCGAACTTTTTCATCTCGTCGGCGCGCTCGTCGGGGTTGAACGTGATCGACACGTAGAAGTACGTGAAGAAGATGATCAGGCCGAAGTAGATGCCGATGTACACCGGGTCCGCGGGGTTCGTCAGATAGTTCCCGACGAACTTGTCCCACCAGCTGTTGCCGCCCGTCTTGCCGCTGCGCACCAGCTGGGTGATCAGGTGCGGGATGTAGATCAGCGACGACGCGAAGATGACCGGGATGACGCCGGCCTGGTTGACCTTCAGCGGCAGGTACGTCGACGTGCCGCCATACATTCGTCGGCCGACCATGCGCTTGGCGTATTGCACGGGGATACGGCGCTGGCCTTGCTCGACGAACACCACGCCGATGATGATGATCAGCGCCGCCGCGCATACGGCCGTGAAGACGACCGGGCCTCGGGTGTCCAGGATGGTCTTGCCCTCGGACGGGATGCGCGCGGCGATGCCCGCGAAGATCAGCAGCGACATGCCGTTGCCGATGCCGCGCTCGGTGATCAGCTCGCCCATCCACATCACCAGCGCCGCGCCCGCGGCCATCACCAGCACGATGATGATCAGCGTGAAGATCGACGCGTTGTCGGCGATGATCTCGAGGTTGCAGCCCTGCAGCAGCCCGCCGTTAGCGGCCAGCGCGACGATGCTGGTGGCCTGAAGGATCGCCAGTGCGATCGCCAGGTAGCGCGTGTACTGCGTCATCTTCGCCTGGCCGGACTGGCCTTCTTTGCGCAGCTGCTCAAACCGCGGGATCACCACCGTCAGCAGCTGCACGATGATGCTCGCGGTGATGTACGGCATCACGCCGACGGCGAACACCGACAGCTGCAGCAGCGCGCCACCGGAGAACAGGTTGATCAGCGAGTAGATCTGCGCGCTGTCCCCGCCGCTGATCTGGGCGAGGCACTTGTTCACGTTGCCGTAGTTCACCCCCGGCGACGGCAGCGTCGCGCCGACGCGGTACAGGATCACCATCGCAAGGGTGAACAGGATCTTGGTTCGCAGGTCGGCCGTCCGCAGTGACGAGATGAAAGCCGAGAGCACTCTTCCTCCTGCGCAGCCAGCGTCTGCGGCATGCAATGTGGCTGGCGGACCAGCGTTGGTAAGTCGGGCTTGTTCTGGTTTCGCGCCGCTTCCGCCGCAGGCGGATGTCAGGCGACAGACAGTCTACGAGAGTAACAGTAGGTTGCTGCCATCCAGTCGGGTCGACAGCGCTGGAGAAGGCTGCCGGAAAACCGGGGTACAGTTACATCATCTAAGTAATAAGGAGCTCGACGACGTGCGCACGGACAACGACACCTGGGACCTGGCCTCCAGCGTGGGCGCCACGGCGACGATGGTGGCCGCTGCCCGCGCGGCTGCGACGCACGCCGAGAACCCGGTGATCGACGACCCGTTCGCCGAGCCGCTGGTGTCTGCCGTGGGTATCGAGGTGCTGACGAGGCTGGCCACCGGGCAGGCCAACTTCGCCGACGTGGACGACGAGGCCGTGACCCGCGCTCGCCGTTTCGTCGACAGCATCGCGGTCCGCACCAAGTTCTTCGACGAGTTCTTCCTGAACGCAGGGGCGACCGGCATTCGCCAGGCGGTGATCCTCGCGTCGGGACTGGACTCCCGGGCGTATCGCCTGCCGTGGCCGGACGGGACCACCGTCTTCGAGCTCGACCAGCCGCAGGTGATCGACTTCAAGACCGCGAAGCTCGCCGAGCTGGGCGCGACGCCGACGGCCGATCGCAGGGCGGTCGCGATCGACTTGCGTGACGACTGGCCCGCGGCCCTGCGCGACGCCGGTTTCGACGCGGCCAAGCCGGCGGCGTGGATCGCCGAAGGCCTGCTGGGCTACCTGCCGCCCGAGGCTCAGGACCGACTGCTCGACAACGTCAGCGCGCTGAGTGCACCGCGCAGCCGGTTTGCGACCGAGACTGCCGCCAATCCGGGCTCCGTCGACCGTGACGAGATCAGGGAACGGATGCAGACGGCCTCGGAGCGCTGGCAACGGCATGGTTTCGAGATCAACCTGGTGGACCTGGTGTACATCGGCGACCGCACCGAGGCAACGGCCTACCTCGCCTCGCACGGCTGGGAGACGACGGGCGTCACATCGACCGAGCTGTTCGTGCGCTACGGCCTTGAGCCGCCCGCCGACGAGGAGAAGTCGTTCGGCGAGTTGATGTACGTCGACGCGACGTTGAAATAGGAGACAGGCAATGGCACGCACCGACAACGACACCTGGGACTTGGCGTCCAGCGTGGGCGCGACGGCGACCATGGTGGCCGGCGCGCGTGCGATGGCCACCCGTGCGCCTGACCCGCTGATCAACGATCCGTACGCCGACCCGCTGGTGCGCGCCGTCGGCATTGACTTCTTTACGAAGATGCTCGACGGCGAGATCCCGCTGACGGAATCAGGCGATTCCGACTTCGCCCCGCAGCGGATCATCGACGTGATGGCCGTGCGCACAAAGTTTTTCGACGATTTCTTTCTCGATTCGGCAGCGGCGGGCATTCGTCAGGCGGTGATTCTGGCGTCCGGCTTGGACTCTCGCGCATATCGGTTGCCGTGGCCGTCGGGCACGGTGGTGTTCGAGATCGACCAGCAGGCGGTCATCGACTTCAAGACGCAGACGTTGTCCGCGCTCGGCGTCGAGCCTGCCGCCGAACACCGGCCGGTAGCCGTCGACTTGCGCGACGATTGGCCGAAGGCGCTGTTGGACAACGACTTTGACCGCAGCCAGCCGACGGCGTGGAGCGCCGAAGGCCTGCTCGCGTACCTGCCCCCCGACGCGCAGGACCGGCTGTTCGACAACATCACTTCGTTGAGCGCAGCGGGCAGCCGGCTGGCCACCGAGTATCACCCCGGCGGGCCGTCGCAGATTGCCGAGCGTCAGGCCGAGATGGCACGCCGGTTCCGCGAGCGCGGTTTGGAACTGGACCTGTCGACGCTGATGTACCACGACGAGCGGACGCCGGCGACCGACTACCTGGCCGGGCTCGGCTGGAAGTTGTCCACCATGACCCGACCAGATGTGTTCGCGAAGTATGGACGCCAGATGCCACACGACGAAGCGACCGCACCGATGCGACAAAGCGTTGCCGTCACGGCAATTCGATAACGAAGGAGCACTGATGCCGAGAACCGACAACGACACCTGGGACCTGGCGTCCAGCGTGGGCGCGACCGCGACGATGGTCGCCACGCAGCGTGCGCTGGCCACCCGCGAGAAGCTGATCGACGACCCATTCGCCGAGCCGCTGGTGCGCGCCGTCGGCAAGGAGTTCTTTATCAAGTCGCTGGACGGCGAGATCGACTACACCGATATCGATCCGTCGTGGACGCCGCGTCGCTCCGCCGAGAGCATGGCCGTGCGCACCCGGTTCTTCGATAACGTGTTCACCGATGCCGCCTATGCGGGCGTGCGCCAAGCCGTGATCCTGGCGGCAGGCCTGGACGCGCGGGCGTATCGGCTGCCATGGCCCGACGGCACCGTCGTCTACGAGGTCGACCAGCCGGAGGTCATCGAATTCAAGACGAAGACGCTGGGGAAGATCGGCGCCGAGCCGACCGCGACCCACCGCACCATCTCGATCGACCTGCGCGGCGACTGGCCGAAGGCGCTGTTGGACAACGGCTTTGATCGCAGCCAGCCGACTGCATGGAGTGCCGAGGGCCTGCTGATCTATCTGCCGCCCGAGGCCCAAGACCGGTTGTTCGACAACATCACGGCGCTGAGTGCGCCGGGAAGTTTTCTCGCCACCGAGCATGTGCCTGACGTGCAAGCGTTTCAGGATGACGAACGGACGCAACGCATTACCGAGCACATGAAGGCCCACGGCAACGACATCGACATGAAAGAACTCGTCTACCACGGCGAGCGTAACCACGTCAGCGAGTACCTGAGCTCGCTCGGCTGGAAAGTGTCCGCGCAGCCGATGCGGGAAGCCTACGCCACCAACGGTTTTGAATTCCCGGACAACGAGTTCACCGCGCGTTTCTCGAACCTCAGCTACGTCAGCGCCACGCTCTGATTCCCCATCTCCGCGAGCGTGCGTGTCGGTACGCAGACACGCCGGGCTTTGTCAATCGGACCTGATCCTCACCGGCCATAACGCTGACCCTAACCGGCGGGCTTCGCGCCGAAATACACGTTTTGCCGAGAGAGTGCGAGAAGGTCGCTGCCAAACGTCAATCTCGCTGGCGGCTAGCGGCTCTCCCGCTAGCGGCCCCGCGCGGCGAGCTCCAGGAATCGGCCGTACCTATCGGCCATCGCACTCGCCCATGCGGGATCGGGGTTGACGACGCGTTCGATCGAGGCCCACCGGGCTGCATCGGTCATCGACGACTCGAGCCCGACAGCCATCCGCGCGAGGAACGCTGCGCCGAGCGCCGCTCCTTCCGCGACGCCGGATACTTGCACCGGCAGTCCCGTCGCGTCGGCAATCGCCTGCATCCACGGCTGCACCCGGGTTCCCCCGCCCGTCGCGACGATCCGCGAGGCGGACACCCCGGCCAGCTCGATGAGTTGCTTGACGACGAACGCCGACGCCTCGTAGGCAGCCCTGCGGACCGACGCGGCGTCGTGGGTGAGGTCCAGTCCGTCGAGCACGGCGCGGCGGTCGGGGTCGTGAAGCGGAGTGCGTTCTCCGCGCACATAGGGTGACCATACAGGCACGCGCCCAGGATCAGTGGTCGAATCATCCTGTACCACAAGGCGATCCACCCAGCCCAGGAACAAGCCACCGGCATTGCTCGCGCCGCCGATCTGGCTTGTCTCACCCGCCAGGTGCGGGATCGTCCACAGCCCCGGCACGTGCCTTTCTTCGCGGACGGTTGCCCACACGATCAGCGTCGTACCGCACAACACCACCACGTCGCCGTCGTGGCCGGCGTCGGTCACCAGCTGTTCGCAGAACGCGTCGATGGCACCGGCGGCCAAGACGGTGTCCGCGCCTGACACCTGGCCCGCCGCGGCGCCCATCATTTCCACCGCAGGCAAGCGGTCGATCGTGGTTCCGCAATCGGCGCAGGTCTTTTCGCTCCAGCCGGCGCCGTCGAACAGCGGGAAACAGGTGCTGGCCGTGGCGTAGTCGATCACCGCTTTGCCGGCCAGCGCATGGTTCGCGACCGCGGGCGCCGGCCAATATCCGGCCGCGCCGGGCGCCTCGCCCGCTGTCCAGCGCAGGAACTCGGCCGCCTCGCCTGCCATGAACACCCCCGCGGCCTGTGCCTCGGTGCGGCCGCGCCCGTCGCCGTACAGCAGTCCCGGCGAAATCGGCTTGCCCCCAGCGTCGACGGCGGTCAACGACGGCACCATCGCGGAAACCGCCACGGCCAACGCGTCGGGCCGGCCGAGGTGCTGCAGCGCGGTCAACGGGCCGCGCCGCCAGGCTTCGTCGGCGTCGTGCTCGAGCCGGTCGGGGGCAGGCACGCGCAGCTGGTGTGGAATTCGCGTCCTGGCGACGACCCGGCCGTCCTCGTCGGCGGCCACGGCTTTGACTGCTGTGGTACCGATGTCGACGCCGATTGTGACCTGTTCAGGTGACACGCGCGTCACCGTACGCCAGCATGGGCAATCGTGACTCGACTTCGCGCCCTTGTGACGGCTCCGTTGCGCGGCCCCGGCTTCGACAAGCTCCAACAACTCGCCGACGTGGTCTACGACCCGTGGATCGACCAGAGTCCACTGCGGATCTATAGCGCCGAGCAGCTGGCAGAACGAATCAACGCTGAATCAGCGAATATCGTTGTGGTAGAAAGTGATTCGATCGCCGGCCCGGTGTTCGAGCTAGGGCTGACGGCCGTCGCGTCCACCCGCGGTGACCCCAACAACGTCGACGTCGCGGGTGCCACCGCCGCGGGCATCCCGGTGCTGTACGCGCCGGGCCGCAACGCCGACGCGGTTGCCGAGATGGCAGTCGCGCTGCTGTTCGCCGCGACGCGGCACCTGGTGACCGCCGACGCCGACGTACGGGCGGGCGAAGTGTTTCGCGACGGCACCATCCCCTACCAACGGTTCCGCGCGTGGGAGATGGCCGGGCGGACGGCCGGGCTGGTCGGCCTGGGCGCGGTCGGCCGGGCGCTGAAGTGGCGGCTGTCCGGGCTCGGCATGACGGTGATCGCTCACGACCCCTACGCCGACGACGCGCAGCACAGCCTCGACGAGCTTCTCGCGGAAGCCGATGTGGTGTCCCTGCACGCACCGGTCACCGACGACACCGCGGGGATGATCGGCGCTGCCCAGTTCGCCGCCATGCGTGACGGCGTTGTCTTCCTCAACACTGCCCGCGCCCAGCTGCACGACACCGACGCGCTGGTGAGCGCGCTGCACAGCGGCAAGGTTGTCGCCGCGGGCCTCGACCATTTCGTCGGGGAGTGGCTGCCGACGGATCATCCGCTGACGTCGATGCCAAACGTGGTGCTGACGCCGCACATCGGTGGGGCCACGTGGGACACTGAGGCGCGGCAGGCTCAGATGGTGGCCGACGGCATCGAGGCGTTGCTGTCGGGACAGCGGCCCGCCCACATCGTGAATCCGGAGGTGCTGACGTCGTGAAATTCGTTGAGAATCCCGAAGATGCGGTCCTGGCGGCTGCGAAGGACATGTTGCATCGCGGTCTCGTCGAGGGGACGGCGGGCAACATCTCGGCCCGCCGCGAAGACGGCAATCTCGTCATCACCCCGTCGTCGGTCGACTATGCGGACATGGCGCTCGACGACATGGTGCTCGTCGACCCGGACGGCGGCGTGCTGCATGCGAAAGAGGGCCGCGGCCCGTCGACGGAGATGAAACTGCACCTGGCGTGCTATCAAGCGTTCGACGACATCGGCAGCGTGATCCACAGCCATCCCGTGTGGGCGACGATGTTCGCGATCTCCCATCAGCCGATACCGGCCTGCATCGACGAGTTCGGGGTGTACTGCGGCGGCGAGATCCGCTGCGCGGAGTACGCGGCGTCGGGCACGCCCGACGTCGGCACCAACGCGGTCAAGGCGTTGCAGGGCCGGGCAGCGGCGCTCATCGCCAACCACGGGCTCGTGGCGGTGGGGCCGCGACCTGACAAGGTGCTACACGTCACCGCGCTTGTGGAACGGACGGCCCAAATCGTCTGGGGCGCAAGGTCTCTCGGCGGTCCGGTGCCTATCCCCGACGAAGTCAACCAGAACTTTGCCGCCGTCTACACCTACCTGCGGTCAAACTAGCGCGCGGGCTCAGTGCGACTGGGCCCGCCAGCTGCGCGGCGACGTACCGTAGGTCCGGCGGAACAGCCTGCTGAAATAGCCCGGATCGGACACGCCCACTCGCCTCGCGATCTCTTGGATCGGAAGGTCGGTCTCGGCCAGCAGGCTTCGCGCTTCAGTCATGCGGCGTTCGATAATCCACTCTTGAACCGGGCGGCCCGTGCGCCGACGTACGACGGTGGTCAAATGCCCTGGCGTCATGCCGAGTTCGCGGGCCACACCGCTCAGCGACAGTGGCTCACCACGGTGCCGGTCGATCACCGAAAACACCTCGGCCAGAAGCGGTTCGCCGCTACGCCTCAGATCACCCACGACGTCGTCGGCCAGGCGTGCCACGTCGATCAGCAGCAGCGTCAGGTGCGCCAGCACCGCCTGCCGATAGCCTTCCTGACGCTCATGGAGCTCGGCTTCGAGCGACCGGATTGTGCTGTCCCACAACGACTGCCGCGCCGCAGGCACCGTCAACTGCAACAGCCCGCCCGACTGCCCGTGCAAGAACGGAAACAGCAGCGGGTGCGCGCGCCAGCCCGGCCACGGCGACTGGCCGTCACCACCGAACGCGGCCGGGTCGAACAGCACCCCGACGCCGTCGTCCACCTGATCCATCTGCCGCGGGTCGAGTACCTCTCCCGCGGCGACCACATAGACGACGCCGCTGGCAGGCACGAACCACAGCACCGGGAAGTGGTGGATGTGCCGGCCTCGTTCGTCCAAGTCCTCACGCCCACCGCGAAACACCGACACAGGCGGCGTCTCATGATCGGTGCGGTACTGGTAGATCGGCACGCCGCCGCGACGGCGGACCAACCGTGTAGCCTCGATGCTCATACCAAAAATAGTCCCACTTTCACCAATAATCGCCCAATTCGTTTATGCACGGCGCGTCCATCATGGATCACATGACCGAAAATCATCCACATTCTGTCATTCGCTCCAGAGGTCACGCGCACGACTATCTGCCCGCTGCGGGCCACGACGCATTCCTTCCGACCTACGACCTGATGACAAGGTTGATGGGCATCAACCGCATCCATGAGCAGCTCGTACGACACGCGGAGCTGACCGGACAGCTTCGGATATTGGAGATCGGTTGTGGCACCGGCAATCTCACGGTCCGCGTCAAACGCGCACACCCCTCGGTAGAGATCTTCGGCGTCGACCCCGACCCGCTGGCCCTCGCCCGTGCGCAACGGAAGGCCGGCTCACTCGACATTCGTTTCGATCGCGCCTACGCGCAGCAGTTGCCGTACGCGGACGGTGAATTCGACCGGGTGCTGTCGTCGATGATGCTGCACCACTTGGACGACGACGCGAAACCCGCTGCGGCGGCGGAGGTTTTCCGTGTCCTGCGTCCGGGCGGCGCACTCTACGTGGTCGACATCGGCGGCCACCTGGAGAATGACCGCGGGCTGGCGGCGCGGCTGATGAGGCGCAGCCACCACGCGGCCGGAAACCTCGGCGACGCGATTCCTCGACTCCTGAGCGGTGCCGGATTCGACTGCACCGAGATCGCGTCGCAGCGCCATCGATTCCTTGGGCGCCTCACGTACTACCGTGCGACGCGACCTGAGCGCTCGCCCTAACGAAAATCAAACGCCACCTTGACCGCGCCGCTCTCGCCCTGGTTCGCAATCGCGTAGAACGCTTCGCGCCACTGTTCGAGCCGGAACGTATGCGTCAGCATCGGACGCAGATCCACGCGGCCCGCGACGACGAGATCGAGATAGTGCGCTAAAGCGTGCTTGCGCTCCCCGTCGACCTCCTCCACACCGAAGGCATTCGAGCCGACCCAGCTGATCTCCTTGAAGTACAACGGACTCCACTCCCAGCGCCCCGGTGCGTGCACGCCCGCTTTGACCAAAGTTCCACGCGCCTTCAAAACTCTGACGCCGACTTCGAACGTCTCCGGCTTGCCGATGGTGTCGTAGACGACGTCGACAGAGCCGGGATACGCCATCGGCAGGCCCTGCAGCGGCTGCCGCAGCGTCCCGCCGCCCCAGGCAGCTACCTGCTCTACGACGGCCAAACGCGGCTCGTGCGCCAGCACCTTAGCCGCCCCGAACTCGTGAGCCAGCCGGGCCTGCGCGTCGAAGCGAGCAACGACGGCGACCTCCACGGTCGGGTACAGCGCGCGCAGGATCGCGACAGCACACAACCCGAGGGAGCCTGCGCCGTAGACGAGAACGCGGCCAGACGGTGGCGGCGGGTGCCGAGTGATCGCGTGCAGCGATACCGAGAACGGGTCCGCGAACACCGCCAACTCGTCCGGCACCGAATCCGGAACAGCGAACAACATCGAGTCGTGTGCGGGCATGAACTCGGCATATCCGCCGGTGACGTCCGCGGAAACGCCGGTGTGAATACCCGGCTTGATGTCGCCATCGGTGAAGCTCCAGCACAAGCTGTAATCGCCGTGTTCACATGCGGGACAACGGGGTTCGATGCCGCGCGGCCCACACGACAGCCATGGGTTGAGCACCACCCGCTGCCCGACCTCGAGCCCGCGCGCCGCTGGGCCCAACGCCACCACGTCGGCCACCACCTCGTGGCCCATCACCTGGGGGAACGAGCAGAACGCCGCCATCGCGTTGTCGACGTCCTCTTCGCCGAAATCCATCAGGATCTGTTTGGAGTCCGACCCGCAAATGCCTGTGAGCCGCGGCCGCGTGATCACCCAATCATCGTGCAGCGGCGCAGGATCCGGCACCTCCCGCAGCGCAGTCGGCGTCTGAGCCAGGTTCCTCGTGAGCAGGTTGGCGTCCTCGCCGACCTGGTACGGCTCCGGCGGAACCCCGTACACCAGCGCCCTCATGTGCGGGCCATCGCGGCCGCACCGGCGATGTAGGCGTCGATGTCGCCGTTCTTCCCGTCGACAACCGCCTTCATGTCAGGAACGTAGTGCTCGAATCCGTTGGCGCCCAACGCGGCAACGATGCCGTCGGCTACTTCGTCGGCGCTGAATTTCGGTCCCTGATAGAGCGGCTCCTCGCTGCCGGGATGGTCCCAGATCTCGGTGTCGACCGGACCCGGCTGGATCAGCTTCACCGACACCCCGGTGCCATGTAGATCAACGGCCACAGACTCACTCCAACCAGACAACGCGAACTTACTTGCACAGTAAGCACTTTCGTGGATGATCCCGAGTCGGCCGCCGACGCTGGCGACGTTGACAATCATGCCGCTTCGACGCTCCAGCATGCGGGGAAGCAGGGCCAGCGTGAGCCGCATCGGCGCGAAGAAATTCACTTGCATGACGGTCTCGACCTCGGCAGGGTCGAGTTCGACGACGGACCGGCGTTTGGGCATCGCGGCGTTATTGATCAGCACGTCGATGCCGCCGAGTGCGTCCCACGCCGCCTCGACCAACTCGCCGAGCGCGGACGTGTCGGCGAGATCGGCCACCCACATCTCGCACTCCGGCGAGGTTGCCCGGCAATCGGACAGCACCTCCGCCAGACGGTCACGCCGACGAGCGACCAGCCCGACGATCGCGCCCTGCGCCGCGAGCCGACGTGCCAACGCCGCGCCAATGCCCGACGACGCCCCAGTGAGAAGCACCCGCTTGCCCGCCGCAGAAAACGCCATGGCTCAAGGCTGCCGCGAGCGTGGACTTATGACACACATTTCGCGAAAAAGCGTGCAACAAGTCCACACTCGGCGCCGCCTCAGAACCGGGACTCCCCCAGCCACAGGACGCTGGCGCCGCTGAACGAACTCTCGGCAAGCTCGACGAGCCCCGCGACCGAGCGCCCGAGCAGCGACGCGACAGCCTCCGGCAACGACGCCGCGGCCGGCTGCGACGACGGGCGCGGTCGCAGGAAGTCCATTAACGACGATCCCGGGTAGCTGACGACGCGGGCGTCCTCGTCGGCATCGAGACCCGCGAGAATCTTCGCCCGCCGGATCGCGGTCCGCAGTCCGCCGAGCTCGTCGACCAACCCACGCTCCAAAGCATCGGCACCCGTCCACACCCGGCCGCGCGCCACCGCGTCGACGTCGTCCACCGAGAGGTTGCGGCCTTCGGCGACCCGTCGCACGAAATCGTCGTACGCCATGTCGGCTTCCGCTTCGACTTGCGCGCGCTGCTCCTCGGTGAACGGTGCGTCGACCGACCATGCGTCGGCATTCGCGTTGGTGCGCACCACATCTGAGCCCACGCCGAGGCGATCCTTGAGACCTCTGGCCACCAGCTTGCCCGTCACGACACCGATCGAACCGGTGATCGTGCCGGGATTCGCCACGATCGCGTCGGCCCCCATCGACACGTAGTAGCCGCCAGACGCCGCGACCGCACCCATCGACGCGACGACGGGCTTGCCCTCGCCGCGAACCCGCGCGACCTCCCGCCAGATCGTCTCCGAGCCGGTGACGGACCCACCGGGGCTGTCGACACGAAGCACGACCGCTGCCACGTCGTCGGACGCCGCCGCCTCGCGCAGGCCCGCCGCGATCGTGTCGCCGCCTGAACTGTTGCGGCCCAACGGCAGCGGTCGCGGGCCACCGCGCCCACTCACGATCGGGCCGGTAACAGAAACCACGGCGATCGTCGGCTTGGCTTTGCGCCCAGGCACTTTCGGGGACGGCAGGCTGGGCCGCCGGCCAGAGTGAGCATACCGCGACAGGTAAAGCCGCGGAGGCTCCTCCGCCCCGACGAGCTCGCCGATGCGCGCGTAGGCCTCGTCACGAAAACCGATGCGGTCCACCAGCTTTCCCGCGACCGCGTCGTCGCGCAGCAACGGCGCCCGGTCGGCCAGCGCGTCCACTGCAGCCATGTCGAGACCGCGCGACGAGGCGATCGCCTCCCACACCTGGCCATGCAGACTTTCCAGCAAGCGTGTGTCGGCTTCGCGGTGCGCATCCGTGTAGCGCTCCTGCGTGAAAAGGTTCGCCGCAGACTTGTATTCGCCTCGCGCCACCAACTGCGCCTCGACCCCGGCTTTGTCCAAAGCCGCCCGCAGGAACAGCGCATGCGCGGCGAAGCCGACCAGCCCGACAGTGCCTGACGGCTGCATCCACACTTCCCCGAAGGCCGACGCCAAGTAGTACGACAGTGTGCCGGGGTACGTCTCCGCCCACGCCAGCGACGGCTTGGCCGCCGCGAACTCCGCGATGGCCTCGCGCAGTTCCTGCACCGGACCGGCTGGGGCGGCAGGGATCTGCACGCGCGCGATCAGCCCGCTGACCCGAGGATCCTCGCGGGCGCGGTGAATCGCGTCGACGGCCTCCCGCAAGACCAGCGGCCGGCCACCGCCGGCGATGAGAGCAAACGGATCGAAGCCCCCCGTCTCAGGCGGCGCGGTCAGCAGGTCCGATTCGAGAACACACCCGTCCGGCACCCCGTGATGGCGGGCGGTGTCCACCTTGCGGCCCAGCGTCTGAAGATCGTCAAGGCCGGGGAGGTCGGGCAGGAAATCGAACGGCGAATTCAGCATGGCCCGAGCGTACCGACGAGCGAGCAAAGACCGAGATCAACAAAGGCGCCGCCGTTAGGTGGTGTCGGTTGGTCGCGCCCGCATTCATTAGGTACGGTATCTCGCGGCATGACCTTTTGGTCTCGGTCGGGCGAGCTACTCGGCACGGCGCATATCGCGGGTGCCGTGCACACTTATGCCGCAGTTTTCGAGGGAGCGAACGGCGGAAAAGTCAGGGACGACCGCAGGCCATTAGACCTGGAGGGAACGACGACTGATGGCTGAGCGAAGGTCGTCCGCGACGATGCGGCCAAACTTCGAGGACGTTCAAGCCCATTACGATTTATCCGACGACTTCTTCGGGCTATTCCACGACCCGACGCGCACCTACAGTTGCGGGTTCTACGCGCGCGACGACATGACGCTCGAAGAGGCTCAGATCGCCAAACTCGACATGAACCTCGCCAAGCTCGGCCTCGAACCCGGCATGACGCTGCTCGACGTCGGGTGCGGGTGGGGATCGGCGATGAAGCGCGCGATCGAGAAATACGACGTCAACGTCATCGGCTTGACCTTGAGCAAAAACCAGCGCGCCTACGCCCAGCAACTGCTGGACGGCATCGATACCAACCGCTCCCGCGAGGTCTACCTGCGCGGTTGGGAGGAATTCGACGACCCGGTCGACCGCATCGTCAGCATCGAGGCGTTCGAGGCGTTCGGAAAACCGCGGTACAAGGCGTTCTTCGACACGTGCGCGCGGGTCATGCCCCGCGACGGCCGGATGGTCCTGCAGACCATCTACGGTCATCCGCTCAGCGCGTGGCCCACCCTTGGAATCCCGATCACGATCAGCGACCTGAAGTTCATGCGCTTCGTCTCCAAAGAGATATTTCCCGGCGGCGAAGTCCCCTCGTCGGACGACGTCGTCGAATTCTCTCGGGAAGCCGGTTTTTCCGTCGAACAGATTGAACTCTTGACTCCGCATTACGTCCGCACCCTCAACACGTGGGCAGAAGAACTGCAAGCCCATCGCAGTGAAGCGATCGAGATTACGTCCGAAGAGGTCTACGACCGCTACATGCGCTACCTGAGAGGATGCGCCGACTTTTTCCAACGCGGCATCAGCGAGGTCGGGCAATTCACGCTGACGAAGGGTTAATCGTCAGTAGGCGCCGAACACCAAGGCGACGTTCTGTCCACCCAGCCCGAATGAATTCTTGATCGCGTAGCGAAACTCGCCGTGCCGCGGCTCTTTTGCGACGACGTCGAGATCGATCAGAGGGTCGAGATCGTCCAGGTTCAGCGTCGGCGGTACGACGCCGTCGCGCAGCGCCTGCACCGTCACTACGGCCTCGATCGCGCCTGCGCCGCCCATCGAGTGGCCCAATGCCGCTTTGGACGCGTACACCGCCGGCGAGTGGGCGCCCAGCGCGCCGTGGATCGCGTGGGCTTCGGCCAGATCGCCGAATACCGTTCCAGTGGCGTGGGCGCTGACGAGATCGATGTCTGCGGGCGTCAGACCGGCCAGCTCGACGGCGTGGGTGATGGCAACCGCCGCGCGCTCTGCGCTGGGATCCGGTTTGGTCACGTCGTAGCCGTCGAAAGTCACGGCCGACGCCATGATCCTGGCCAGGATGGGCGCGCCGCGAGCTTTGGCGTGCTCCTCGGTTTCGATGACCATCAGCGCGCCGCCCTCGGCGAGCACCATCCCGTCTCGGTTCTTGTCGAACGGGCGGCAGGCGCCGGCCGGGTCGTCGTTGTGCGTCGACAACGCCCCGAGCTGCGCGAACGACGCGATCGGCACCGCCTCGATCCGGGCCTCGACTCCGCCGCAGATCGCGATGTCCGCATCGCCGAGGACGATGCATCTCCAGGCCTCCCCGATGGCTGCGGCGCCCGAGGCGTCGGCCAGCACCGGTGCGATGATCCCGGCCTTGGCGTGCCGCTCCAGCCCGACCGCAGCCGCGGGGGCGTTCGGCATGTGCATCTGCACTGCCAGCGGGGTCGTCGCCCGCATGCCGCGCGCTTGCCACGCGTCGTACAAGAAGACGAGTTGCTCGGTCGACGCGAGAGCTTGCGAAATCGAGACCACCAGGCGTCTGGTGTCGACCTCCGGCGACCCGGCGTTCTCCCACACCCGGCGTCCCAGCAGCGTGGACATCTGCTGCATGAACGACAGCCGCCGCAACTCGACTCGGGTCAGGTGCTCATCGAAGCTCTCCCGCAGCCGGCCGCCGATTCGCACCGGTGCATCGAATTCGTCGATGAACGGGTCATCCAGCGCCCGGATCCCGCTGCGGCCCTCGAGCAGCCCCTGCCACGTCTCCTCCGCGTCCGCCGCCAGGGCCGTCGTCGATGCGACGCCAGTGACCACGACGTCGGCGAATCCGTCCCCGGTGACCAGTCTTGCCATACCTCGAGGAGCCGCTAGGCCTTTTCGCAGGTGAATTGACAGACGTCGGTGTAACCCTGACGGAACAGGTCGGCGCAGCCGGTCAGATAGTGCATAAACCGGTCGTAGACCTCTTCCGACTGAATCGCAATGGCCTCGTCCTTGTGCGCCTCCAAATTCGCGGCCCAGGTGTCCAGCGTGCGGGCGTAATGCGGCTGGAGCCGCTGCTTACGCGTCACCGTGAAGCCGGCCTTGGTGGCGTGCTCTTCGACCAAGGAAATCAACGGCAGCCGGCCGCCGGGATAGATCTCGTCGAGGATGAACTTGATGAACCGCACCCGCGACATCGTCAGCGGCAGCTTCTTCGCCTTGATCTCCTCGTCACTCGGGATCACGATCGTGTGCAGCAGCATCACGCCGTCGTCCGGCAGCAGGTTGTAGGTCTTCTTGAAGTAGGCGTCGTACTTGCCGAAGCCGAAGTGCTCGAACGCGCCGATCGACACGATCCGGTCGACCGGCTCGTCGAACTCCTCCCACGGTTGCAGGCGAACCTCCATGTGCCGCTTGCTCTTCGAGTTCGCGAACCAATGGTCTTCGATGTGCTGCTTCTGGTTCTTGGACAGCGTCAGACCGATCACGTTGACGTCGTATTTTTCGACCGCCCGCATGATCGTGGAGCCCCAGCCGCAGCCGATGTCGAGCAGCGTCATGCCCGGTTGCAGCCCCAGCTTGCCCAGCGCGAGGTCGACCTTGGCCATCTGCGCTTCTTCGAGCGTCATGTCGTCGCGCTCGAAGTAGGCGCAGCTGTAGGTTTGGGTCGGGTCCTGCCACAGCCGGAAGAACTCGTTGCTGATGTCGTAGTGCGACCGGACTTCGTCGGCGTTGGATCCGACCTTCTTCCGCGCCGACGAGGACAACCACTTCGACGAGGCGGTTGTTGCGTTTTGGGCTTCAGTTGATGTTTTCGTCACTTGTCGATCCCCACCCTCGGTACTAGCGATCATCAAAAGCGGTGGGCCCGGCGTCTTCAGGCTCGCGCCCAATGACACCACATCTTCGGCCACGCACCAACAGTGACACCCGTAGCTCCCAATTGTCTGAGAGTTGGGGCGCGAGCCGACCTACAGTTCGGTGACGGATCCGCCTGCCGCGGTGATCTTCTCGCGCGCGCTGCCGCTGAACTTGTGTGCGGTCACCGACACCTTGACCGTCAGCTTGCCGTCGCCGAGCACCTTGACGAGCGTGTTCTTTCGGACGGCTCCCTTGGCTACGAGGTCGTCGACGCCGACGTCGCCACCCTTGGGGAACAACCGGTTGAGGTCGCCGACGTTAACGACGGCGTACTCGGTGCGGAACCTGTTGCGGAAACCCTTCAGCTTGGGCAGCCGCATATGGATGGGCATCTGACCGCCCTCGAACGTCGCCGGCACGTTCTTGCGGGCCTTGGTGCCCTTGGTGCCGCGGCCGGCGGTCTTGCCCTTGGAGCCTTCGCCGCGGCCGACGCGGGTGCGCTTGCTCTTCGACCCGCGAGCGGGCTTCAGATCGTGAAGTTTGATGACGCTCACGCGATTTCCTCCACCTGTATCAGGTGATGCACGGCCTTGATCAGCCCGCGCGTCTGCGGATTGTCCTCACGGACGACCGAGTGACGGATCCGACGCAGTCCCAGCGTGCGTAGGCTCTCACGCTGCTTCCATCGCGCGCCAATGGAGCTGCGCACCTGGGTAATTCGAAGCTCTGCCATGGTTACGACGTTCCTTCACGCGGAGTGGACGCGGCCAGTGCGGCTGCGCTTGCCGCATGTTCTCTACGCGCTCGCAGCATCCCCGCCGGCGCGACGTCCTCGATCGGCAGTCCGCGACGCGCGGCCACTTCCTCGGGACGCTGCAACAGCTTCAGCGCCGCGACCGTCGCGTGCACGACATTGATCGCGTTGTCACTGCCTAGCGACTTGGCCAAGATGTCATGCACGCCAGCGCATTCCAGGACCGCACGCGCTGCACCGCCGGCGATCACGCCGGTGCCGGGGCTGGCCGGACGCAGCATGACCACACCGGCCGCCGCTTCTCCCTGGACCGGGTGAGTGATCGTGCCGCCGATCAGCGGAACGCGGAAGAAGTTCTTGCGGGCTTCCTCGACGCCCTTGGCGATCGCGGCGGGAACCTCTTTGGCCTTGCCGTATCCGACGCCGACCATTCCGTTGCCGTCGCCGACGATCACGAGTGCGGTGAAGCTGAACCGACGTCCACCCTTGACCACTTTCGACACCCGGTTGATGGTGACGACGCGCTCGAGGTAGTTGGACTTCTCGCCGCCGTCGCGGCCGCGACCGCCGCGGTCGTCACGGCGACCCCGGCCGCCCTCGCGCCCGTCGCCCCTGCCGGTGCGGGGTGCCTCCGATGAGCCGCTTGCGCGAAGAGTAGGTGCTTCGGATGTTGCCGGCGCGCTTTGTGCTGGCTGCTCGGCCATCACGCAACCTTTCCGTTGTAAGTCATCAGAACTTGAGTCCGCCTTCCCTGGCGGCGTCAGCGAGCGCCGCAATCCGTCCGCCGTAGGTGTAGCCACCCCGGTCGAAAACCACGGTGTCGATGCCCTTGGCCTTGGCCCGCTCGGCGATCAACTGGCCGACGCGAACGCTGTGGGCCTTCTTGTCCCCCTCGACCGCGCGCACGTCGGCCTCGATCGACGATGCCGACGCGAGCGTGGTGCCGTTGAGGTCGTTCACCAACTGCACGTGGATGTGCCGCGCCGAGCGGTGAACCACCAGCCGCGGGCGCTCCGGCGTGCCGGACACCTTCTTCCGCAGCCGGGCGTGACGACGAAGCCGCGCAGTGCGGCGCGCTTCGGAGACGCCCACCCCGACGCGCTTGCGCTTCGAATTCTCTTGAGTGCTGGCCATTTTCTACTTGCCTGTCTTTCCGACCTTGCGACGCACCTGCTCGCCCTCGTACCGCACGCCCTTGCCCTTGTAGGGATCCGGACGGCGCAGCCGGCGGATGTTCGCCGAGATCTGGCCGACCTTCTGCTTGTCGATACCCGAGATCGAGAACTTGGTCGGCGTTTCGACCGCGAACGTGATGCCCTCTGGGGCCTCGACCACCACCGGGTGGCTGTAGCCGAGCGCGAATTCGAGGTTGTTGCCCCGCAATTGAACGCGGTAGCCGACACCGAAGATCTCCATCTTCGTGGTGTAGCCCTCGGTGACGCCGGTGACGAGATTGCTCACCAGCGTGCGCGACAGTCCGTGCAGCGAGCGGCTGCGACGCTCGTCGTCGGGGCGGGTGACGACGATCTCGCCGTCGTCGTTGCGCGCGACCGTGATCGGCTCGGCGACCTGAAGGGCCAAACTCCCTTTCGGGCCTTTGACCGACACGTTCTGGCCGTCGATCGTCACGTCGACACCCGACGGAACGGGAATCGGTTGCTTACCAATACGCGACATGTCTGTTCTCCCTCACCACACGTACGCGAGGACTTCGCCGCCGACGCCCTGCCGGGCCGCCTGGCGGTCGGTCAGCAGGCCCGACGACGTCGAGATGATGGCTA
>DASRFZ010000098.1:0-13874 GCA_035651275.1 Mycobacterium sp.
CATTAGCTGTAAATTCAAGAGCTTGCAGTAACCTCGTCTTTTAAGGTCTATTTGATTAGCTAGTTGACCATCATCATTTGAAATTTGTTTGCTGAAATGCTTCTCAATCGTTGCGATTCGGTTTACTCTCTAGATCGTCAACGTTCTCCTCAGCTAAGGGGTAGTCATGCCATCGGTTCGTTCAACTCTCATCTTCGGTGCTTCGCTGGTGGGCGCGGGCGCCATCGCAGTTCTCGGCGGCGCTGGTTCCGCGAGCGCTGATACCTCCTGCGGCCTGCTCAACGCGCCGACCAACTGCGGTTTGCTCAACGGTGGTGTGTTCAACACCGGCGTCGGCAACAACATCGGCGATGCGGGTGCCGGCGGCTTCAACCAGGGCATCCTGAACAACGGCTCGTTCAACCAAGGTGTCGGCAACAACCTGCTGGCCCCGGGCGGGCTCAACCAGGGCATTCTCAACCAGGGCATCGGCAATAACGGCGTCCTGAACCTCGGACTCGGCAACGTTGGCATTGCCAACATTGGAGCCGCCAACAACGGTCTCCTGAACGTAGGGACCGGTCACTCGGGAATCCTCGGCGGAGTCATCCCCGGGCACTAAGAATGGCCGCCGGGGAACCGGCAGTGAACGAGGCTGCAGATGAGCGATTGCTCTCTGCAGCCTCGTTTTTCGCTGCGAGTCGGCTCAGCCGAGAATGAGGCCCGACGTCGGCACCCCGGTGCCCGCGGTGACGAGCACATGCTCGACGTCGGGCACCTGATTGACCGACGTGCCGCGCAGCTGCCGGACGCCCTCGGCGATCCCGTTCATTCCGTGGATGTATGCCTCGCCGAGCTGACCGCCATGGGTGTTGATGGGCAACCGGCCACCGATCTCGATCGCGCCGTCGGCGATGAACTCCTTGGCCTCACCCCAGCCGCAGAAGCCCAACTCCTCCAACTGAATCAGCGTGAACGGCGTGAAGTGGTCATACAGGACCGCCGTCTGGATATCGGTCGGCTTGAGACCGGACTGCGCCCAGAGTTGCCTGCCGACGAGGCCCATCTCAGGAAGCCCGAGCTCAGGACGGTAGTAGCTGACCATCGAATACTGGTCCGGGCTGGCACCCTGCGACGCCGCCTCGATCACCACGGGCCGGTTCTTCAGGTCCTTGGCCCGCTCGACCGATGTGACGACCAGCGCGACTCCGCCGTCGGTTTCCTGACAGCAGTCCAGCAGCCGCAGCGGCTCAGCGATCCACCGCGAATTCTGGTGTTCCTCAATGGTGATCGGCTTTTCGTAGAAATAGGCCTTCGGGTTGTTCGCGGCGTGCTTGCGGTCGGCCACCGACACCGCGCCGAAGTCGCGGCTCGTCGCGCCCGTCAAGTGCATGTAGCGTTTCGCGATCATCGCGACCTGCGCGGCCGGCGTCGACAGCCCGTGCGGATACGAAAACGAATTGTCCACCCCGGTCGAATCGGCATTCTCCACCAGGCGCATCTGCACCTGGCCGAACCGCGTTCCGGACCGTTCATTGAACGCGCGGTACGCCACAACGCAATCCGCGACGCCGGTCGCGACCGCGATCGCCGCCTGCTGAACCGTGGCGCACGCCGCGCCGCCGCCATGGTGAATCTTCGAAAAGAATGTCAGCTCACCGATTCCCGTGGCCCGCGCGATCGCGACCTCGGTGTTGGAATCCATCGTGAACGTCACCATGCCGTCGACGTCCGCGGGGGTCAGGCCCGCATCGTCGAGTGCGTCGAGCACCGCCTCCGCGGCGAGACGCAACTCGCTGCGACCGGAATTCTTCGAGAAGTCGGTGGCGCCGATGCCGACGATCGCCGCCTTGCCCGACAGTTGGCTGCTCATGCGCCGCCGATCGACGTCGATGAGCGCTCGCGCGAAGAGTCAACGGTAAGCGTGGCCGTGGCGATGACGTGGTCGCCAAGACTGTTGCTGCCGACGACTTTCAGCGTGATGACGCTCGGTTCTTCTGTGCTCCTCACGTCCGCATCCTCCACTGCGGTCACCTCACCCCTGAACGTCACCGTGTCGTAGGCGTACCACGGCACACCGAGCCGCAGCCCGATCGACTTGATGATCGCCGTCGGACCCGCCCAGTCGGTGATGTAGCGCTGCACCAGACCGGTGTCGGTGAGGATGTTGACGAAGATGTCCTTCGACCCTTTCGCCTGAGCCTTGTCCCGGTCGTGATGCACATCCTGGTAGTCGCGGGTGGCAATCGCCGTCGACACGATGAACGTCGGATCGCCGTAGATCGACAATTCGGGCAGCTTCGTGCCCACCTCGACAACTGGCGCACTCACGAGTCCGGCTCCCATGCGTACAACGTCCACGCCGGTCCGACATCATTGGCCGGGAAATCGATATACGTTGTACGAACAGGCATTCCGATCTCTACGGCCGCGGGGTCGACATTGCGGAGCTCACCAAGCATTCGCACTCCCTCTTCGAGTTCGACGAGTGCGATCACGAACGGCAATGTCCGGCCCGGCACCTTCGGTGCGTGGTGCACGACGAAGCTGAACACGGTGCCTTTACCAGTGGCAACGACATAGTCGATCGGCGTTTCTTTTTCCTGCCAGATCGCCGGGACCGGCGGGTGCTGCAGGCTGCCGTCGGGCCGCTTCTGGATCCGCAACTCGTGCGCGTTGACGCCCTCCCAGAAGAACTTGGTGTCACGCGACGACGCCGGACGCATCATCGCGTCTGCGTCGAGGTCGTCGGGCACCGCGCCGGCCGCTTGGTCCTTTTCTGATGGCCGGAACTTCATGATCCGCCACATCATTTCGGCGACGTCCTCGTCGCCGACCTGCCAGGTGATCTTCTGGGTGATGAAGAAGCCCTCGCCCAACGCAGTCGTTTTCGGACCGGCGACGTCGGTGAGCTCGGCGGTGACGCTGACTTCTTCCCCTGGCCGCAGGTAGCGGTGGTAGGTCTGCTCACAGTTGGTGGCGACGACACCGATATAGCCTGCGTCGTCGAATAATTCGATGATCTTGCCCAGCGGGTCGTCGTCGGGGCGCTGGCCGCCCAGACCGAACATGGTCCACACCTGGATCATCGCCGGCGGGGCGACGATGCCCGGATGGCCGGCTGCGCGGGCAGCATCGTCGTCGACGTAGATCTGGTTCCGGTCGCCGATCGCGTCGACCCAGTGGTGAATCATGGGCAGGTTCACCGGATCCCGGCCGACCCGCGGCTTGCTGCGGCCTTCTGCTTTGACCCGCTCGGCAGCCTTCTGGATGTCTTCGACCGCAGTCATCTGGGCACCCTCGGCACCTTCAGCCCCGACGCCGCGATCATCTCGCGCATCACCTCGTTCACGCCGCCACCGAAGGTGATTACGAGGTTGCGCTTGGTCTGCGAATCCAGCCAGTTCAACAGTTCCGCGGTGTCAGGGTCGGCAGGGTTGCCGTACCTGCCCACAATTTCTTCGGCCAGCCGCCCGATGTACTGAATTCGTTCGGTGCCAAACACTTTCGTGGCCGCAGCGTCGGCAACGTCGATGGTCTCGCCCGCTGCGGCAACCTGCCAGTTGAGCAACTCGTTGATCCGCCACATTGCCCGGATCTCGCCGAGCGCCCGCTTCACGTCGTCGTGGTCTATCGGTGCGACACCGTCGGCGCCCGGCTTGGCCGCCCAGGCGTGCACCCGGTCGTAGACGCCGGCGGTACGCCCGGCGGGGCCCAGCATCACGCGCTCGTTGTTGAGCTGGGTGGTGATCAACCGCCAGCCGCCGTTCTCCTCGCCGACCAACATGTCCGCGGGTACTCGGACGTCGTTGTAGTAGGTCGCGTTGGTGTGGTGCGCGCCGTCGGACAGGATCATCGGCGTCCAGGAGTAGCCGGGATCGGTCGTGTCGACTATCAGCATCGAAATGCCTTTGTGCTTAGCGGCTTCCGGATCGGTGCGACAAGCCAACCACACATAATCGGCATCGTGTCCGCCGGTGGTGAAGACCTTCTGGCCGTTGACGATGTACTCGTCGCCGTGCCGGACGGCGGACGTGCGCAACGAAGCCAGATCGGTGCCGGCCTCCGGCTCGGTATAGCCGATGGCGAAGTGGACCTCACCGGCAAGGATCGCGGGCAGGAATTTCTTTTTCTGCATCTCACTGCCGTACACCTGCAGCGTCGGCCCGACTGTCTGCAGCGTCACCGCTGGGAGCGGTACATCCGCGCGGTGGGCCTCGTTGACGAAAATCGATTGTTCGATAGGCCCATATCCCAAGCCGCCGAACTCTTTTGGCCATCCGACACCGAGCTTGCCGTCCGAGCCCATCCGCTTGATCACCGCCCGGTAGGCCTTGCCGTGTCGGTCGGCCTCCATCTCGGCCCGCTCCTCGGGGGAGATCAGGTTCGAAAAGTACTGCCGCAGTTCGGCTTGCAGCGCTCGCTGCTCGGGGGTCAGGTCGATGTACATTGCGCTCCCACCAAGTCGAGGCGATGCGAAGGACCTCCGAGCAGCCGGGTCAGATCCTTGATCGTGGAGTAGTACCGGTCCATGGGGTAGGCGATGTCCATGCCCATGCCACCGTGCAAGTGGTGGCAGATCTGCATGACCGGTGGGGCTTGCGACGTAAGCCAGTACCCCAGGATGTCGAGATCCTCGTCGGCGTCGAGTCCTTCGGCCAGCCGCCAAACCACCGACATCGACGCCAAAGTGATTGTCCGCGAAGCGATGTAGACCTCGGCGAGTTGCGCGGCCACCGTCTGGAATGTGGACAGGGGTTTGCCGAACTGGTGTCGGCTTCCGACGTAGTCGGCGGTCAGCCGTAACGCTCCGGCGACGAGTCCGGCGGCGTAGGCGCCGATCATCGCCAGCGCCAACTGATTGACGCGCCGGGGCTGGGCGCCGTGCACCACACTGTCGACCTCCACATCGGCGAAGGTGACGGCGTACTCATCCGAGTGATTTGATGTCGGCGTCTTCGAGAACTGCACACCTGTGGCGGTCGGCGACACCACCGCCACTCCGCTGTCGGCGGCGACGATTATCCACTCTGCCTGCTCGGCGTACGGAACCCCAATCTTGGTGCCGGTTAGGCGATTGCCGGTCAACGTCGTCGTCGGCCGGTCGGGCAGAGGTGCGCCCGGCTCGTTGAGGGCCGCGGTGAGTATCCCGCCTTTCGCGACGCCCGCCAGGTAGCGGTCCTGCTGTTCGGCGCTTGCGAGATCGAGAAGCGGGATGACGCCCAACCCCAGCGTGGCCAATGCCGGGCTGACGGTGCCGTGCCGACCGATCTCGGTGAGCGCCGTTGCGACTTCGGCGAGGCCGACGCCGTCGCCACCGAGCCGTTCGGGCACGGGCAGCGCGGTCACGCCGCCGGAAACGAGTGCGTCCCAGCTGTTCTCGCGGTCCAACACGGAGTTGACGACGTCGGCAACAGCTTGTTGTTCGGCTTCGAGCGTGAAATCCATCAGTTCGCCACCGGGCACTGGGCTGCGCCATCTCCGCGGTAGTCGACCTGCCAGTGCTTGATGCCGTTAAGCCAGCCCGAGCGCAGTCGCTCAGGCGCGGATATCGGTGTCAGGTCGGGCATGTGGTCGGCGACCGCGTTGAAAATCAGGTCGATCGTCATCTTCGCTAGGTTCGCCCCGATGCAGTAGTGCGCGCCCGTGCCGCCAAATCCCACGTGTGGGTTGGGGTTTCGCATGATGTCGAACTTCTCGGGGTTTTCGAAGACCTCGTCGTCGAAGTTGGCGGACCGGTAGAACATCACGACCCGCTGGCCCTTCTTGATCTTCACCCCAGACAGCTCGTAGTCCTCGAGCGCGGTCCGCTGGAAGCACGTCACCGGCGTTGCCCAGCGCACGATTTCGTCGGCGGCAGTTTCCGGGCGCTCCTTCTTGTAGAGCTCCCACTGGTCGGGGTTGTCGGCGAACGCGATCATGCCGTGGGTGATCGAGTTTCGGGTGGTCTCGTTGCCGGCAACCGCCAGCATCACGACGAAGAAGCCGAACTCGTCGTCGGAGAGCTTCTCGCCCTCGATGTCGGCCTCGATCAACGCGGTCACGATGTCCTCGCCGGGATTCTTCGTCTTCTCGTCGGCCATCTTCATCGCGTATTGGATCAGCTCGAACGACGACATCTTCGGGTCGACGTCGGCGTACTCGGGGTCGTCGTTGCCGGTCATCTCGTTGGACCACCGGAACAGCTCCATCCGGTCTTCCTGCGGCACACCGAGCAGGTCGGCGATGGCCTGCAGCGGTAATTCGCACGACACCTGCTCGACGAAGTCGCCGGCGCCTTTGGCCGCCGCATTCTGCGCGATGGCCTGCGCGCGCTGATTCAGCTCGTCGCGCAGTCGTTCGACGGCACGCGGTGTGAACCCGCGCGAGATGATCTTGCGCAGCCGGGTGTGATGCGGTGCGTCCATGTTGAGCATCACGAAACGCTGCACTTCGATGTCCTCGCGCGCGATGTCGTCGTTGAATCGCGGAATCACGCCGTTTTCATAGCTGGAGAACACGTCGCTTCGGCGCGACACCTCTTTGACGTCCTTGTGTTTGGTCACCACCCAGTAGCCGCCGTCGTTGAATCCGCCCGCGTGGCCCGGCGTCTGCTCGCACCACCAGATCGGCGCCGCCTTGCGCAACTCCGCGAACTCCTGGATGGGCAAGCCCTTGACGCAGATGTCAGGATCAGTGGGATCGAACCCGGGCGGCACGTGGGGGCTGGGCATCTGTGAGCTCCTCGATTACAAAGCCTTCTAGTGGCGTTCTCGTGCAAGTAAAACATGCCTTCACCGCAGACAAAAGGCTGTCTCGGCGTCCTCGCTTGTCAGGATAATGGAACGTGTTCTAGCCTGGCGGAATGGGTAACCCTGTCATCGTTGAAGCCACTCGCAGCCCAATCGGCAAGCGCAGTGGATGGCTGTCCGGCCTCCACGCGACCGAGCTCTTGGGCGCGGTCCAGAAGGCGCTCGTCGAGAAGGCGGGCATCAGCGCCGGCGACGTCGAACAACTCATCGGGGGCTGCGTCACGCAGTTCGCCGAGCAGTCCAACAACATCACCCGGACGTCGTGGCTGACCGCGGGTTTGCCGGAGCAGGTCGGCGCCACCACCGTCGACTGTCAGTGCGGCAGCGGCCAGCAGGCCAACCATTTGATCGCCGGGCTGATCGCCGCCGGGGCGATCGACATCGGCATCGCGTGCGGCATCGAGGCGATGAGCCGCGTCGGGCTGGGCGCGAACGCCGGCCCTGACCGCAATTGGCGCGCGGAGTCGTGGGACATCGATCTGCCCGACCAGTTCACCGCCGCCGAGCGCATCGCGAAGCGGCGCGGCATCACCCGCAACGACATCGACGAGTGGGGGCTGGCGTCGCAGCAGAAGGCCAAGCAGGCGTGGGCCGAGGGCCGGTTCGACCGCGAGGTCACTCCGATCGAGGCGCCCGTGCTCGACGAGAACAAGCGGCCGACGTCTGAGCGCGCGATGGTGACTCGCGACCAAGGGCTTCGCGACACCACGCTGGAAGGGCTGTCGCAGCTGAAACCGGTGCTGGACGGCGGAATTCACACGGCGGGCACGTCGTCGCAGATCTCCGACGGCGCAGCGGCGGTGCTGTGGATGGACAGTGATGTGGCGAAAGCGCACGGTCTGACGCCGCGAGCGCGGATCGTGAGCCAGGCGCTCGTCGGCGCCGAGCCGTACTACCACCTCGACGGTCCGGTGCAGTCGACGGCCAAGGTGCTCGAGAAGGCGGGCATGAAGATGGGCGACATCGACATCACCGAGATCAACGAGGCGTTCGCGTCCGTCGTGCTGTCGTGGGCGAGGGTGCACAACCCTGACATGGATCGCGTCAACGTCAACGGCGGCGCGATCGCGCTGGGTCACCCGGTGGGCTGCACTGGCAGCCGACTGATCACCACCGCGCTGCACGAATTGGAGCGCACCGACAAGAGCACCGCGTTGATCACCATGTGCGCTGGCGGCGCGCTGTCCACCGGCACGATCATCGAGCGGATCTAGCGCTCCGTTCTGGCGTCGAAATCGACGTTTGGCAGAAGAAGTGCGAGTAGTCGCCGCCAAAACGTCAATCTCGGCGCAGCCTGGGGTGGAAGCGTGCCCTGATGTGATGAATCGTCCCGTCGGGGATCAGGAACGTCTCGTCGACGGGCGCGACGACCCGGCGGCCGAACAGTGTTGCCTTGGTCACGACGGTGAACGTGGCGTGCACCCGGTCGCCGTCCACAGTGAATTCCCGATCGGTGGTCGCGGCAATAATTCGGTACTGCGGTCCGCGATTCAGACTGCGCCGCAAGTGATTTCCGGAGAACCCCGTCTTGATGCCCTGCTCGATGCGCACGCATTCGGGCGCGAACGGCACCGCATCGCCGTCGTGAGTGGCGAGCGCATCGATGTAAGCCTCGGCCGCCGCGATGCGGCCGGTGTCAGAAACGGTGTCCATCGCCCCAGCATAGGATGGCCGTCATGCCGAAGCCCGCGCCGCGCAATCTGAACTCCCCGGTCACCACCTTCTTCATGAAGTGGATGGCGCGGGGGAACACCTGGCTGTACAAGGTCACCGGCGGGAAGCGTGGCGGCACATTTCGCAAGGCACCGGTCGCCTTACTGACCACGACCGGGCGTAAGAGCGGTCAGCGGCGTGTCAGTCCGCTGCTGTACCTGCGGGACGGGGACCGAGTGGTGGTGGTCGCGTCGAGGGGCGGGTCTGACAAGCACCCGCTGTGGTACCTGAACCTCAAGGCCGATCCAAAGGTGACCGTCCAGATCAAAGACGAAGTGCTGCAGCTGACCGCTCGTGACTCCACCGACGACGAACGGGCGACGCTGTGGCCGAAACTCGTTGCGATGTATCCGGACTACGACGACTACCAGTCGTGGACAGACCGCAAGATTCCCATCGTTGTCTGCGAACCGTGAACGAACGCTACGATCTGCATTTCTATTTCGACCCGGTCTGCCCGTTCGCGTGGATGACAAGCAAGTGGGTTCGGATCGTCGCGAAGCAGCGGGAATACAGCGTCGACTGGCGGTTCATCTCGCTGCGGATACTCAACGAGAACATCGACTACGACGCTCACTTCCCGGCTGAGTACGAGGCCGGCCATACCGCGGGCTTGCGGCTGCTGCGTGTCGCCGCCCGGGTTCGTCAGCAACACGGCCGCTCTGCAGTTGGGTCTCTGTACGCGGCAGTCGGCACGCGGCTGTTCGACACCCCACGCGACGAACGGTTGTCGGTGAGCGACCAGGGCGCGCGGCATCTGCTCGAGCCGATCTTGCGCGATGTCGGCCTGCCCGTCGAGGTGGCCGACGCGCTCGATGACACGTCGTTCGACGCGGTGATTCGCGCGGAAACTGAAGAGGCGCTTGCACTTACGGGTCGAGATGTGGGAACGCCGATCTTGCATTTCAAGCCACCCGATGGCGCGGCGTTCTTCGGGCCGGTGATCAGCCGTCTGCCCGCCGAGGACGACGCCGTCGAACTGTGGGATCACGTCATCGCCCTGACCGGCTTTCCTGGCTTCGCTGAGATCAAGCGCAGCTTGCGCGAACGACCCCAGTTGGCCGCGTTCGGCGTCGACGTCGAATCGGTTGGCGTTCAGGAAGACTGGCACGGCGGCAGCCGTCGGCTCAAGAAGTAGACGTTGGCCTCCGGCGGATTCCGCAATTCGCGGTTCCTTGCGCTCCTGCTGAAATACTTTGCGCGCGCACACATCTGGGTATATCGGCGCACGAATGGCCGACTGGGCGCGCGGTTGCTGTGGTTCCCGGCTGCTTTGGTGACGACCGTCGGCCGGAGGACAGGCGAGGAGCGGACGACTGCGACGCTCTACCTGCGCGACGGCGACCGCGTGGTGTTACCCGCGACGTTCGGCGGTCGCGATCAGGACCCGGCGTGGTACCTGAACTTGACGGCAAACCCGAAGGTGCACATCCAGATTCGCGGCGAACACTTTGAGCTCGTGGCACGCGATGCCAGTGATGACGAGCGCGCGAGGTACTGGCCTGCGCTGACGCGCATCTACCCGCCCTACCGGGGCTATCGGGAGGCAGCCGACCGTAAGATCCCGCTCGTCGTCTGCGAGCCCTAAGCGCCGTCCCGCGCGAGCAGACGCGGAATCGCATTACCGGGCTACTGGTAATGCGATTCCGCGTCTTCTCGCCGGATAGTTCAAGCGCCGTACACGGGTACCGGCGGCCGGGCCTTGGCCAGGAGATCGGCGACGACGGGTCCGAGCTCGGACGGATCCCACCGCGCGCCCTTGTCGACTTGGGGGCCGTGCGCCCAGCCCTCGGCGACCCGAATCAGGCCGGCCTCCACCTCGAACACTTTGCCGGTGACGTCGCGCGACTCGGCGCTGCCCAGCCAAACCACAAGCGGCGAAACGTTTTCCGGGGCCATCGCGTCGAAGCCGTCCTCCGGAGCCGCCATCGTGTCGGCGAACACTTTCTCGGTCATCCGCGTCCGCGCGGCCGGAGCGATCGCGTTGACCGTGACGCCGTAGCGGCCCATCTCGGCCGCGGCGACGAGTGTCAGCGCTGCGATGCCGGCCTTGGCCGCGCTGTAGTTGCCCTGCCCGACGCTGCCCTGCAGGCCGGCACCGGAGCTGGTGTTGATCACGCGGGCGTCGACGGGCTCACCGGCTTTCGATCGTGCGCGCCAGTATTCGGCGGCGTGGCGCAGCGGAGCGAAGTGGCCCTTGAGGTGCACGCGGATGACGGCGTCCCACTCCTCTTCGCTGATGTTGGCCAGCATCCGGTCTCGAATGAAGCCGGCGTTGTTGACCAGGACGTCGAGGCCGCCGAATGTGTCGACAGCGGTCTTGATCAGGTTCTGCGCGCCGCTCCAGTCGGCGACGTCGTCACCGTTCGTGACGGCCTCGCCGCCCGCGGCCTTGATCTGGTCGACGACCTCGTGCGCAGGGCTGTCTCCCGCGGACCCGTCGAGTCCCACGCCGATGTCGTTGACGACGACCCGCGCGCCTTCCGCGGCGAACGCCAGCGCGTGCGCGCGTCCGATGCCGCGTCCGGCGCCCGTCACCACGACCACCCGGCCGTCGACCAATCCCATGTTTCGCTCCTCTACTTGTTCGCGCTGGAGGCCGCCAGATAGGGCGGCGGCTCACCGCCACCATGCACGGCCATCGTTGTACCACTGATGTAAGACGCCGCATCGGACGCCAGAAATGCTGCGGCCCAGCCGATTTCGGTGGGCTTGGCAAGGCGCCCCAGCGGCACGGTCGCAGCGACAGCTGCTTGCGAATCGGCGTCGCCGTAGAACAACTCCACCTGCTCGGTTTCGACCATGCCGACGCGCAGCGCGTTGACGCGCACCTTCGGCGCCCACTCCACCGCCAGGGTGGCGGTCAGGCTCTCGACACCCGCCTTCGCGGCGCCATAGGCCGCCGTTCCGGGCGATGGGCGCCAGCCGCTGACGCTCGCGATCGACACGATCGATCCGCCGTTGTCCTGCCGTTGCATGACGGCGTTGGCGCGTTGCGAGACGTGCAGCATGCCAAGGAGATTCAGGGAGATGATCTTCTCGTTGAACTTCGGAGACGCCTCGGCGGTCAATGCGTACGGCGAGCCGCCGGCGTTGTTGACGACCACGTCGAGTCGGCCGTGCCTCTCGACGACAGCGTCGACGAGGCGTGCCACCGAGTCCGGGTCACGGACGTCGCATTCAAGGAAGTCGTACGGCAGACCCTCGACCGGGTGGCGGGCGCATGTGACGACCGTGGCGCCCTGGTCGGCGAAGACCTTGCTGATCCCCGCCCCCACTCCGCGCACGCCGCCGGTCACGAGAACGACCCGGCCAGCGAGCCCGAAATTCAGGCCAAGCCCTTCGCCGCTGCCGGTCACTGTGCTAGCTTACCAAGCAAGTGCTTGCTTTCCTAACCTCGCCAGGAAGTCCTATGACCATCACGTCAACAACCGTCGAACCGGGCATCGTCGCCGTCACGGTCGACTATCCGCCGGTCAACGCCATTCCGTCCCGCGGCTGGTTCGAGCTGGCCGATGCCATCACCGCCGCCGGCGAAAACACCGACACGCATGTGGTGATCCTTCGCGCCGAGGGCCGCGGCTTCAACGCCGGCGTCGACATAAAGGAGATGCAGAATTCTGAGGGCTTCACGGCGTTGATCGACGCCAACCGCGGATGCTTCGCCGCGTTTCGCGCGGTATACGAATGCGCGGTGCCGGTGGTCGCCGCGGTTAACGGATTTTGCGTCGGCGGCGGCATCGGGCTCGTCGGCAACGCGGACGTGATCGTCGCGTCGGACAACGCGACCTTCGGCCTTCCTGAAGTAGAGCGCGGCGCGCTCGGGGCGGCCACACACCTGTCTCGCCTTGTGCCGCAACACATGATGCGGCGACTGTTCTTCACCGCCGCGACCGTCGATGCCGCGACCCTGCACCACTTCGGGTCGGTACACGAAGTCGTGCCGCGCGACGAGCTCGACGAAGCCGCATTGCGGGTGGCCCGCGAAATCGCCGCCAAGGACACCCGAGTGATCCGCGCCGCCAAGGAGGCGCTGAATTTGATTGACGTGCAACGGGTCAACTCCAGCTACCGGATGGAACAGGGTTTCACCTTCGAGCTCAACCTTGCCGGGGTGGCCGACGAGCACCGCGACGCGTTCGCCGGCACGGCAAAGGGCAAAAAGCCGTGACCGACAAGCTGACAACTCTCGACGACGCTGTCTCGCAGTTGCGCAGCGGGATGACGATCGGTATCGGCGGCTGGGGATCACGACGCAAACCGATGGCGTTCGTTCGCGCGATCTTACGCACTGACGTCACCGATCTGACCGTCGTCAGCTACGGCGGTCCCGACGTCGGATTGCTCTGCTCCGCAGGCAAAGTCAAACGCGTCTACTACGGCTTTGTGTCGCTGGATTCGCCGCCATTCTATGATCCGTGGTTCGCGTCCGCCCGCACCTCCGGGTTGATCGAGGCGCGTGAGATGGACGAAGGCATGCTGCGGTGCGGCCTGCAAGCCGCCGCACAACGGCTGCCGTTTCTGCCGATTCGTGCCGGCCTCGGCAGTTCGGTGCCCGACTTCTGGGAGGGTGAACTGAAGACGGTCACCTCCCCGTATCCGGTGGACGGCGGTGCGGAGACGCTGATCGCGATGCCGGCATTGCGGCTGGACGCGGCCTTCGTGCACATGAATCTCGGTGACGCCCGCGGCAATGCGGCCTACACGGGCGTCGACCCGTACTTCGACGACCTGTATTTGATGGCCGCCGACCGTCGCTTCCTCTCAGTGGAGAGTGTGGTGTCGACCGAAGAACTCGTCAAAGCGGTGCCGCGACAAGCGATGATCATCAACCGGATGATGGTCGACGCCGTCGTGGAGGCGCCCGGTGGCGCGCACTTCACCACGGGCGCAGCAGATTACGGCCGCGACGAAAAGTTCCAGCGGCACTACGTCGAAGCCGCGCAGTCAACGGAATCCTGGAGCCAGTTCGGGCAGACCTACCTGTCCGGCAGCGAAGACGACTATCAAGCCGCGGTGCGGCGATTCGCCACGGAGGCATCGTGATGTCCGCGAGCCGAGCGGAGGTGTGCGTCGTCGCCTGTGCGGAGTTGTTCCGCGACGTCGGCGAGATCATGGTCAGCCCTATGACAACCGTCGTGTCGATTGGCGCCCGGCTGGGGCGGTTGACGTTCTCGCCGGACATTCTGCTGACAGACGGGGAAGCACTGCTGCTCGACGACACACCCGCGCTTGGCGCGTCGGGCGCTGTCGAGGGCTGGATGCCGTTCGGACGTGTTTTCGAGACACTGGCGTGGGGTCGACGCTATGTTGTCATGGGCGCCAACCAGATTGACCGCTACGGCAACCAGAACCTGTCGTCGTTCGGGCCCTTGCAGCATCCCACCCGGC
>DASRFZ010000099.1:0-18700 GCA_035651275.1 Mycobacterium sp.
ATCAGCAGCCCTATCCGGGGGCTGCGCCTCAACCGACGCAGTACGGCCAGCCCGGATACCCGCCGGGTCAGTATCCGCCCGGACAATATCCGCCCGGCCAGTACGCGCCGACCCAGGAAACCCCTGCGGAAAAGGGGTCGAAGCGCTCGGTGGCGGTCCTCGGTTCAATCATCGGTGTGCTGGTCGTGATCATCGTGGCCGTGGTCTGCGTGCTGGGGTTCTGGAAGCCCGGCTTCTTCATCACGACGAAGCTGGACGTGAACAAGGCGCAGGACGGCGTCAAGCAAATCCTCACCGACCAGGTCAATGGCTACGGCCTGCAGAAGGTCGACTCGGTCAAGTGCAACAACGGCCAGAACCCCACCGTGAAGAAGGGCGACACGTTCACCTGCGACGCCAGCGTCGACGGCCAGCACAAGCAGGTGACCGTGACATTCCAAGACAACAACGGCACCTACGAGGTAGGCCGGCCGAAGGGCTGATCATCTCGCGGGCAGAGCGTCCAGCGCCTTCTGCAGCCGGCCGATCGAGGAGCCGACGCCGTGGGTTTTCGCCAGTTCGGCGACCTTTCGCGGATGCGCAGCGGCCAGCGGTAGTTCGTCGGTGCGCGTCGAGATCGTGACCGGCGCATCCGTCGCCACCCGCACCACGGGGAACGCCGTCTCCAGATAGGCGCGCGCGTTCAGCAGCTTGTTGCGAAAACCCTTGGGCATCTTAGACTTCGGGTCGTCGGCCGCTGCCAAGATGGCGTCGAGCGAACCGTACTGACCAAGCAGCGTGGCGGCGGTCTTCTCACCGATGCCGGCGGCCCCTGGCAGCCCGTCCGATGGATCACCGCGCAGCAACGCGAGTTCGGCGTAAGCGGGTCCGGCGCGGTGCGCGGGCACACCGTAGCGTTCGGCCACCTCCGCCGGACCGAACGTTGTGGCATTCGACAGCCCGCGGCCGAGGTACAGAACCTTGACGGCGACGGGTTGGTCGGTCACCACCTGCAGCAGGTCGCGGTCGCCGCTGACGACGACGACGGGGTCGCGGCGCTCCTTGGCCGCCAGCGTGCCGATCACGTCGTCGGCTTCGTACTCGGGCGCGCCGGCCGTGGGAATGCCGAACGCGTCGAGGATCTCGAGGATCCAGTCGACCTGCGGTGTCAGCTCGTCGGGAACTTCCTCGACATCGGGCTCGCCGCCCGGGTTTTCCTCGGCGAGGCGGTGTGCCTTGTAGGACGGAACGCGATTTACCCGCCACTGCGGGCGCCAGTCCAGGTCCAGGCACACCACCAACCGGTCGGGTCGTTCCCGGGTGATCACCGTCGCGACGGCGTCGAGGAACCCGCGCAGCGCATTCACGGGTCGGCCGTCCGGCGACGTGATCGACGACGGCACGCCGAAGTAGGAGCGAAACCACATGCTTGCGCCGTCGAGCAGCAGGAGGGGCCCGGGCATGTCGTCATCCTGCCAGCCACGGCCGGACGTTAGCGTTGACGCGTGCGATTCAGTTCTGACGTGTACGCCCGCCGCCTACACGAGACGGCCAACACGACGGCCGAGGCCGGCCTGGCGGGACTCGTCGTCACTCCGGGATACGACTTGCAGTATCTCATCGGTTCGCGGGCGCAGACGTTCGAGCGCCTGACTGCGTTGGTGGTGCCGACGAGCCGGACGCCGACGATCGTCGTGCCGCGGCTCGAGCTGGCAGCGCTGAAGGAGTCCGCTGTCGCGGAACTGGGCCTGACGGTGCGGGATTGGGTCGACGGCCAGAATCCGTACGAGCTGGTGGTCGCCGCTCTCGGGCGTGCGCCGCTTGCGACCGCGGTGACCGAATCCATGCCCGCACTGCATCTGCTGCCGCTGGCCGAGTTACTCGGGGAAACCCCCAAGCTCGCGACGCCGGTGCTGCGTCAGCAGCGAATGGTAAAGGACAACAGCGAGGTTGACGCGCTGCGCAAAGCCGGCTCGGCGATCGACCGGGTACACGCGCGGGTGCCCGACTTCCTGGTGCCGGGTCGCACCGAAGCCGACGTCGCTGCGGACATTGCCGAAGCGATTGTGGCAGAAGGACATTCGGAGGTGGCGTTCGTGATCGTCGGCTCGGGACCGCACAGCGCCGACCCGCATCACGAATGTTCGGATCGGGTGTTGCAGGCCGGCGACATCGTGGTCGTCGACATCGGCGGTGCGTACGAGCCCGGCTACCATTCCGATTCCACCCGCACGTACAGCTTGGGGGAGCCGGACCCGAAAGTCGCACAACAGTATTCGATCCTGAAGCGGGCGCAGCAGGCGGCCGTCGCCGCGGTGCGCCCCGGCGTCACGGCTGAGCAGGTCGATGCCGTCGCTCGCGGAGTGCTGGCTCAGGCGGGCCTCGCGGAGGCGTTCGTGCACCGCACCGGCCACGGCATCGGGCTGTCCGTGCATGAGGAGCCCTACATCGTCGAGGGCAACCGCCTTCCGCTGCGGCAGGGGATGGCGTTCTCCGTCGAGCCGGGGATCTATTTCCCGGGCAAGTGGGGAGCCCGCATCGAAGACATCGTCGTCGTCACGCCGTATGGCGCTGAGCCCGTCAACCACCGTCCGCACGAGCTGACGGTCGTGCCGGTCTAGGCAGCCGGGGCCCTGCGCGACTACGCGCGGTCCAGCAGATCCGACGAACCGAGCACCCGCTCGATCTGGACCTCGATGACGACGCGCTTCGGGTTTTCCCGCGGTGTGCGATATCGCTGGGCGTACCGCAGCTCGGCATCGCGCACGGCTTCGGGATCGGTATTGACGCTGGCCCGGCCCTCCAGCGACAGCCATCGTGCACCGTCGACCTGGCTGAGCACCGCGATCCCGCCACGCGCGGCGTTCACCGCCTTCTGCGATCCGCCTGTGGTAATCACCCGGGCGATGTGTGTCTTGGGGTCGAACGTGAATCCCACCGCGACCACATGCGGTGAATTGTCGACGCGCAGCGTTGTCAGCATTGCGAGGTGGCGCTCGGTCAAAAAGGAGAGGGCCTCGCTGGTCAGCCGCGTGGTCGACGAGTTTGCCATCGCAGAACACGCTACCGCGGGCGATAGTCTCCACGGGTGGACGACACGGGTAGGGGCGTGGTCGTGATTTTCGGCGGGCGCAGCGAGATCGGCACCGAACTCGCGGTCAGGCTGGCTCCGGGCGCGACTGTCGTGCTGGCCGCCCGGAATTCACTGCGGCTCGAGCCACAATGCGAGGCGCTGCGGGAAGCCGGAGCACGAGCCGTCCACGTCGCGGAGTTCGACGCCGACGACGTCGCCGCCCACGGCCCGCTCGTGGATTCGCTTGTCGCCGAGCACGGTCCGATCACCACGGCGGCGTTGGCGTTCGGGATTCTCGGTGACCAGAGCCGCGCGGAAACCGACGCCGCGCACGCGGTGCAGATCGTGCACACCGACTACGTCGCGCAGGTGAGCCTTCTGACGCATCTCGCGAAGGCGATGCGCGCGGCGGGCCGCGGCCGCCTGGTGGTGTTCTCGTCGGTGGCGGGCGTGCGGGTGCGGCGGGCGAACTACGTGTACGGGTCCGCGAAGGCAGGACTCGACGGGTTCGCCAGCGGCCTGTCCGACGCGCTGCACGGCTCCGGTGTGAGCCTGTTGCTCGTGCGGCCGGGTTTCGTGATCGGGCGGATGACCGAGGGCATGTCGCCGGCTCCGTTCCCGAGCACGCCGCAGCAGGTGGCCCACGCGACGGCCCGCGCACTGGCCCGGGGCCGCCGGACGGTCTGGGTGCCGTGGGTGTTGCGGCCGTTCTTCATGGGGATGCGGATGCTGCCGGGGTGGGTATGGCGGAGGCTTCCACGGTGATCACGGTCGTGGGCATCGGCGCCGACGGAATGGCCGGCCTGGCGGAGACGGCGCGAGCCGAGTTGCGTTGTGCACGCACGATTTACGGTTCCCGACGGCAGCTGGACCTGCTCGACGACAGCGTGACGGCGCAACAGCAGGAGTGGCCGTCGCCGTTGTTGCCTGCGCTGCAGACCCTTCCCGACGACGTCCATGTGATTGCCAGCGGCGACCCGCTGCTGCACGGCATCGGCGGCACGCTCGTCGGGCTGTTCGGGGCCGACCGCGTTCGCGTTCTTCCGCACGTTTCGTGCGTGACGCTGGCCTGCGCGCGGATGGGCTGGCGCGTGCAGGACACCGAGGTGATCAGCGTCGTCACCGCCGCGCCGCACACCGCCGTCCGCCGCGGGGGACAGGCCATCGTGCTGTCGAGCGACCGCACGACGCCGCGCGCGCTCGCGGTGCTGCTGAATGCACACGGCCGTGGTGACTCGGAGTTCACCGTGCTCGAGCAACTCGGCGGTCCCGCCGAGCGGCGACGCGACGGCACGGCGCGGGACTGGGCCACCGACCCACCGCGTGACGTCGACGGCCTCAACGTGATCGCCGTGCGCTACTTGCCGGACGGACGGGTGGCGATGCTGCCCGACGATGCGTTCGTCACCGACGGGCAGATCACCAAACTGCGGATCAGGGCGGTGACCCTTGCCGCGCTGGCGCCGAGGCCCGGGGAGCTCCTGTGGGATGTCGGCGCCGGCTCCGGCACCGTCGCCGTCGAGTGGTGCCGCAGCGCGCCGGGCTGCCGTGCGATCGCGTTCGAACGAGACGAACTGCGGCGCACGTTCATCGCGATGAACGTTGCCGCCAACGGGATCACCGTCGACGTCCGCGGCGCCGCGCCCGACGCCTTCGACGGCGGCGAGGACCCGTCAGTGATCTTCGTCGGAGGCGGCCTGACCCAGCCGGGTCTGCTGCAGGCCTGCTTCGACAGGCTGTCGGTCGGTGGCCGGCTGGTCGCGAACGCGGTCACGGCAGAGTCGGAAGCTGTTCTTACACAATGGCATTCAGCGGTCGGCGGCGAGTTGCGAAGATTCCAGCACTATACCGGTGAGCCGCTGGGCGAGTTCACCACGTGGCGCCCGGCGTTGCCCGTCACCCAATGGGCGGTGACGAAGAGATGACCGTCTACTTCATCGGCGCCGGGCCCGGCGCAGCCGATTTGATCACGGTCCGCGGCCAGACGCTGTTGCAGCGCTGCCCCGTCTGCCTGTACGCCGGCTCGATCATGCCCGACGACCTGCTGGCGCTGTGCCCGTCCGACGCTCGTGTCGTCGACACCGGAGCGCTCACGCTCGCCGAAATCGTGGACGAACTCGCAACGGCTGACGCGGCAGGACACGACGTTGCGCGCCTGCACTCCGGAGATCCGTCCCTCTACAGCGCGCTGGCCGAACAGTGCAGGCGCCTCGACGCGCGGGGTATCGAATACGAAATCGTCCCTGGCGTACCGGCTTTCGCAGCGGCAGCGGCTGTGCTGCGTCGCGAACTGACGGTGCCCGGCGTCGCGCAGACCGTCACGCTGAGCCGGGTGGCCACGCTGTCTACCGCGATGCCACCTGGCGAGGACCTCAAGACGTTGTCGGCGTCGAGCGCCACGCTGGTGCTGCATCTCGCGGCGGCACAAATCGACGCGGTGGTGCCTGAATTGCTTGCCGGGGGTTACCGTCCTGAAACACCGTGTGCTGTCGTGGCGTTCGCGAGCTGGCCGCAGCAACAGGTAGAGCGCGGCACGCTCGCGGGCATCGCCGGGAAGATGCGCGACGCCGGCATCACCCGCACCGCCGTCATCGTCGTCGGCGACGTCCTCGCAGCCGACGGGTTCACGGACAGCTACCTGTATTCTCCGGCGCGACGACAGCGGGGGAGGCACTGATGCGAGTTCTTGTGCTGGGCGGCAGCGCCGAGGCGCGTGCACTCGCCGAACGCCTACATCTTGATGTCGACGTCGTCAGTTCGCTCGCGGGGCGGGTGCCCGATCCGGCACTGCCGGTCGGCGACGTGCGGATCGGGGGGTTCGGCGGCGCGGAGCCGATGCGGCAATGGCTAGCCGAGAACCGCATCGACGCGGTCGTCGACGCGACGCATCCGTTCGCGTCGGCGATCACGGCACGGACCGTGCAAGTGTGCGCCGATCTCGGCGTGCCGCACGTCGTATTGGCGAGGCCGGCCTGGGACAGCAGCGGCGCCATTGCGGTGGGCTCCGCCGAGGAGGCCGCGGAAGTCGTTGAGCGGCACGGCTATACGCGGGTGCTTCTGACGAGCGGACGGTCGACTATCGGTGCGTTCCGGCATTCGGCCGCATGGTTTTTGATACGCGTGGTCGTCGAGCCCCGCGCCGACGCACTGCCGATGCGACACATGCTGCTGCTCTCCCGCGGTCCCTACCGCTACGCCGACGAACTGGCGTTGATGCACGAGCACCGCCCGCACGTTGTCGTCACCAAGAACAGCGGCGGCGAGTACACCCGGGCGAAGCTGGATGCCGCTGCGGCACTTTATCTTCCGATCGTGATGATCGAACGCCCGCCACTGCCGTCGGGCGCCGAGTCCATCGCCACCGTCGACGAAGCCGTCGCGTGGGTGGCGAGTCGCTGACGGTTACTTGCGGCGCCGATTTCGCAGATAGAGCGGCACTGCCACGGCGGCGACGGCGATGGCGATTATTGGACCGGCCACTTTCCAAGTGAACGGACGGCCGGGGCCGCCGCCTCCGTCGTTCCAGAAGTAGTGACGCCGCTTGTCCGGCTGAATGTGAAAAGCGCTCGTCGCGTGCATGGACGGACTCAAAGCCGTTGCGACAGGCTGCGCGAGAATCATCGGCACGAACAGGAGTGCGACGAGCAACGCCAAACTCGCCGCTGTCCATCGCACGCCGGGAAGTGTAGGCGCATGGACCGCTAACCGCCGGTGATCTGCTTGATTCGCGCCACCAGTGCATCCGGCGTCGACGGGTCGTAATCCTCGCCGTTGATGCGGACCGTGGGGGTGCCCTTGATATCGGCCTTCTCGGCCATGCTTTTCACCAGCGAAACGTAGGTGCCGTCGTTGATGCAGGCGGCGACGTCGCCTGCGCCGGCCTCTTGCGCCTGCTGGATCAGCCGCGCGTTGTCGGGGAAACTGCTCGCCAACTCGGAAGGCTGCGCGGCATACAGGGCGGCGTGGAAGCGGCGGAACGCGTCAATCGACTGGTCGGCCACACAGTAAGCGGCTGCGCCGGCGCGTGACGAGTAGTCCCGTTTGCCACGATCCAGAATGGCGACCATGTAGTAGTCGGCCGCCACTTCGCCCGAGTCGATCAGCTGATTGACCGCAGGCCCGAAGCTCTCTTCGAAGCGGCGGCAGAACGGGCACAAGAAGTCTTCATACAGCGACAGAACGACTTTCGGCTGGCCGGTTTGCGGGTCGGTGACCAATCTGGACGACGTCACGCGAATCGCGTCGGTGCCGCTGGTGTGCTTCGGCGCGGACGCCGAGGACGAGGACGCGTTGTGCCGCAACATGACCGGGACCGCGATGACCATAGCGACGGCGACAATGACAACCACGACGCCGACGACGAGTGCGATCGCGACACCTCCGCTCAGGCGGTTCGCACGAGGCGGGGGCGTCCAGCCAGGAGGAAGGGGCCAGTTGGGCGGGGGATTGAAGCGCATCGGTGTCCTTCCCGAAATGACGGCCTCCCGAAATTACGACGGGTAGCGGCGAGGCGTGAAGACGCGGTCGCCGTACCACTGAGTCTGCGACGAGCCGACGATCAGCAGACAGCGCATGTCGACCAACGCCGGGTCGAGGTCCGCCAGCGTCACCACGCGCACGTCCTCGTCGGGGCCCGACACATCGCGACCGACCACCACCGGCGTACCCGGATCACGGTGTCGCAGTAGCAGATCCCGCATCGCCGCCACCTGCCACGTGCGGGTCTTCGACGCTGGGTTGTAGATCGCCAGCACCAGGTCGGCCTGTGCGGCCGCGGCCAGCCGTGCCTCGATCACCTCCCACGGTTTGAGCCGGTCGGACAGCGACAGCACCGCGTAGTCGTGTCCCAGCGGCGCGCCGACCCGGCTCGCCACCGCCTGCGCAGCCGTCATCGCAGGGATCACTCGCACGCACACCCCCGGCCACTGCTTGGCTTCCTCGAGCACCGCCGTCGCCATCGCGAACACCCCGGGATCGCCCGACGACACGACCGCCACCGCGCGACCCTGTTCGGCGAGCGTGCACGCCAGCCGGGCCCGGGCCGGCTCGTCGGTGTTGTCGCTCGGATGCCGGCGTTGCCCGTCCCGCAGCGGCACCCGCTCCAAATACGGTCCGTAGCCGATCAAGTCGGTGGCTGCGTGCAATTCGCGTCGGCACTGGGGGGTCATCCACTCCAGCGCACCAGGGCCGAGGCCGACGACCGCCACGGTGCCCGCCACCGAACGTCGCGGCCGGGTGCCCGGCACCAGCGCCAGCGAGAAATACGGCACCGAGCTCTCGTCGACGGCGGAAGCAGGCAGCACCCGCTCGCCGGGGGTGCTGGCCCGCTCGACGTAAAACGCGTCGTCGAGTCGGCCGGCGAGCGAAAGCGCTTCCCGCACAGCGGGATACGAGCGCCCCAGCTTGAGCACAACAGCCGCGTCGGCGTCGCACAGGTGTCGGGCCAGCTCCGGGGCGGGGAGGGTTCCAGGCAGCACGGCGAGAACGTCGTCGCCTTCCACCAGCGGCGTCGCGGTCGCGGCCGACGCGGCGCTCACCGACGTCACCCCTGGAACGATCACCGCGTCGAACCGCTCAGTCAGCCGGGTGTGCATGTGCATGTAGCTGCTGTAGAACAGTGGATCGCCCTCGGCGAGCAGTGCCACATTGCGGCCGGCCTCCAAATGCGCGGCGATCCGCTCGGCGCATTCGGTATAGAAGTCCTCAATCGCACCCGCATAACCGCCTGGGTGGTCCGTGGTCTCGGTGGTGACCGGATAGATGAGGTGCTCTTCGATGACGCCGGGCGGCAGGTACCGCTCGGCGATTGCGCGCGCGATGCTGTGGCCGTGGCGCGCACTGTGATACGCGACGACGTCTGCCTCGCCGATGACGCGGGCGGCTTTCACGGTGACGAGCTCGGGATCGCCGGGGCCCAGGCCGACACCCCAGAGCGTGCCGCGCTGCGTCATGCGGCCCCGCCGGCGATCGCGTTGACCGCGGCGGCGGCCATCGCGCTGCCGCCCCGGCGCCCCGTCACCACCAGATAGGCGATGCCGCGGGGCCGCGCGACCAATTCCTCTTTGCATTGTGCGGAGCCGACGAACCCGACGGGCCCGCCGAGCACCGCGGCCGGCGCCGGCGTTCCGTCGTCGACCAGTTCGAGCAGCCGGAACAGCGCTGTCGGCGCATTGCCGATCGCCAGCACCGCACCGCCGATGCGGTCGGCCCACAGGTCTATCGCGGCTGCCGACCGCGTGGTGCGTAGCCGGTCGGCCAGCTCTGGAGCGCGGGGGTCGGCGACCAGCGACACGACCTCGTTTCCGGAAGTCAGTTTGGTGACGCCGGCCGCCACCATCGACGAGTCGCACAACACCGGCGCGCCCGCGGCGAGTGCGGTGCGCGTCCGGGTGACGACGTCATCGGAGAACGCGACATGTTCGCCGAGATCGGTCTGGCCGCAGGTGTGAATCATGCGCACGACAACGCTGGCAACGTCATCGGGAAACCGCGAGAGGTCTGCCTCCGCCCGGATCGTCGCGAAGGACTGCCGATAGATCTCGACCGGGTCCCTGATGTAGTCGATCACTCGCTCACCCTAAGAATCTTGTCGCCCGGCCGGCTGCCGCATGCCCGTTCGCAGCCGACGTAGTGGCGGTGAATGCCGGCCGAGACGGCGAGCTCGCGCGCCGCGCGGCCCCGCACGTCGCCGGCGGAGTGCGCGCACCCCGGGCTTCCGGTGCACGCGCTGACGTCCAGCCACGGCGACTTCTCGTCGAACACCAAACCCAGCGGCGCCAGCAGCCGCAGCGAGGCGTCGGCGGCCTGTTCGTCGAGGTCGCAAATCAGCAGCGAGCGCCACGGCGTGATCACCATCGGTGCGCCGATCGCCGCGAGGACTTCGGCGACGGCGGCGTCGAACACGCCCAACGGCACTGCTGCCCCGAGCGTGACGCGGCCGTCGTCCTGCGTGAGCCAACCCATCGGTGGGCGGCTTACCGGCGGCCACCTCTTACCGGCGCCTGCCGACGCCTCGAGCCCGTCCAGCAGCAGATCGAGATTGTCGAATTCTTTTATCCGCCAAGCATTTCCACGTACAAGGCCGAACTGCGCCGCGACGGCGACCATCGCCGCTACCGCGTCGGCCGGCCCAAGGCGCACTCCCGTGTCACGGCCCGCGAGCAGCAACGCCGCGCGCTCGTCGAGCAGGTGAACTCCGACGTCGGCCGCGAGTCCCGAGACGTCGCCGCGGCCGTCGTCGACGCCGAACCAGAACCGCCCCGGCAGTGTGGCGAGCATCGGCTCCGCCTGGATCGCGCCGTCCAGCGCGGCAACGAGTGGACGCACGTCGCCGCGGCCGCCTCGGCGCCCCGACAACGGCGACGCGACGATGTTGCGCACCTTTTCGTGAGTGGCCGACGGCAGCAGACCGGCCTGCGCGACCGCGCCTGCCACCGCGGCTTCGTCCGTGATGCCACGGATCTGGATGTTGCCGCGCGAGGTCAGCTCCATCGCCGGAGAACCGAATTGGGCGGCCGCGTGGGCCAGCGCAGCGAGCTGCGGCGCCGAGATCATTCCGCCCGCCAGCCTGATCCGCGCGAGCGGCCCGTCCGCCGCGCGGTGCAACGTCAGCGCGCCGGGGCAGGCGTCGACGTCACGCAGGCGAGCCATCCCCTCACCGTAGGCGACCCCCGCGTGCCACCATGAGGTGTGATGCCCAGTATCGATAGGGCGACAGGACGCGTGATCGGTCTGATCGCGCTGGTGATCCTCACTGGCATCGCGTTGCGCGGGTATCTGCCCGGCGAGCACCACCAAAGCCGCGACGAGCCCACCGACAACCCTGCCGCGACGATCGCAGTGGTCGCGCTGCTGGGCGTGGCGATCGCGATCATCACCGTGGCGATCATCGCCACACTGCGCGAACCGCGCCCGCAACGGCCCGCCGGCGGCGAGCTGAACTTCAGGCGGGACCGTGAGCGATGGAAGCCGACGTGGCGGTTTGTGATGATCTCGCTCGTCGCGATCTTGGTGTGGCTGGCGATCGTCGTCCTGCTGGTTCGCCTCGGCGTGCGGCTCGACCCCGGCCACCAATCCGGACCACCCGCGCACGATGTCACCGCGCCCAGCGCCACCCCGGCGCCGCCGCCGTCACCGCCCCCGCCGCCGCGGGAGTCAGGAGGAGACGTGTTCTGGCCGATGTTCGGCACGACGGTGGCGCTGGTGGTCCTGTGGGTCGTCGGGATCGTCGTCGCGGTGAGAAGAAACCGCCGCGCGCCGAAATCGCAACCGGTCCTTCCCGATACCGCTACTGCGCCTGCGCCGGGACCTCAGCCGCTCGCGTTGGCGGCCGAACGCGGGCTCGCGGAGATGGGCGACTTGAGTCGCGAACCGCGGGAGGCGATCATCGCCTGCTACGCGGCGATGGAGGACGCGCTCGCGAACGCGCCGGGGGTGGTTCCCCGGGATTCGGATACGCCGTCGGAGGTTCTGGCCAGGGCGGTCGAGCACCACGCGATTCATCCCGGCAGCGCGACCGAACTGGTGAACCTGTTCGCGGAGGCCCGATTCAGTCCGCACGTGATGACAGAAGAGCATCGCGAAATTGCCGTGCGCGCCCTCGAACTCGTCCTCGCCGAGCTGCGGAGCGTGGCGTGAACAAGTTTGTGGTCGTGGGGCTCGCGCTGGTGATCGCGGTGGAAGTGCTGGCGTTCATGACCGTCGAACATCGTGTGGTGCCGTGGATTTCGGGCGGTATCGCGGCAGTGGTGTTGCTGGTGGGGATCCGGCTCGTCTATCGAGGTTCGCAGAGCGAGCCCACAGAGCCGCCCGTCGACGGCCCCGCCGAGTCGATGCGGCGCTGGATCGTGCGCACCGAGTCGTTGATCCGGTGGGCCGATTCCAGCCAAGCCGAATGGGATCGGCACTTACGGCCAAGGCTGGCAAGGGAATTCATGATGGCTACCGGGCAGCGCCAGGGCCGCGACCCCGCGGCGATGGCCGCCACCGGTCGAATGGTGTTCGGCGACGACCTGTGGCAGTGGGTGGACCCGTCGAACGTGTCGGCGGCCAACGCCCGCGATCGGGCACCGGGACGTGAGGCGCTCTACGAAATTCTGCAACGATTGGAACGGGTATGACGATGCCGGCGACGGTCACCACCGCCCACTCCGAGGCCGTGCTTGACGAGATCGAGCGAGTCGTGGTGGGCAAACGCTCCGCGCTCAGGCTCATCCTCACCACCGTGCTCGCCGGTGGGCATGTGCTGATCGAAGACCTCCCCGGGCTCGGAAAGACGTTGATCGCCCGGTCGTTCGCGGCGGCGCTGGGCCTGCAGTTCACCCGCGTGCAGTTCACCCCAGACCTGTTGCCGGCGGACCTGCTCGGCTCGACGGTCTACGACATGCAATCCGGGCGTTTCGAATTCCGCCGCGGGCCCATTTTCACCAACTTGCTGCTGGCCGACGAAATCAACCGCACGCCCCCCAAAACCCAGGCCGCACTGCTGGAGGCGATGGCCGAGGGCCAGGTGAGCATCGACGGCGAAACCCACCCTCTGCCTTCACCTTTCATCGTGTTGGCTACCGACAATCCCATCGAGTACGAGGGCACCTATCCGCTGCCCGAGGCGCAGCTAGACCGGTTCGCGATCAAGCTGGAACTGAAGTACCTCTCGCCGCGCGACGAGACGTCGATGCTGCGCCGCCGGCTCGAACGCGGATCGGCACAACCCACGGTGCGCGAGGTCGTCGACGCAGGCGACCTTCTCGCGATGCGCGAATCGGTCGAGCAGGTCACCGTTCACGAGGACATCCTCAATTACGTCGTGTCGCTGGCCGCGGCCACGCGAAACCATCCGCAGGTTTCCGTGGGCGCCAGCCCGCGGGCAGAACTCGACCTGGTCCAACTCGCGCGTGCGCGCGCCCTGCTGTGTGGCCGCGACTACGTGATACCCGAGGACGTCAAGGCGCTCGCCGTTCCGGCGATCGCGCACCGCATCAGCCTGCGACCCGAAATGTGGGTGCGCAGTGTGCACGGCTCCGATGTCGTCGAGCAGGTACTGCAGCGTCTGCCGGTTCCCCGGGCACGCGGAAAGACATGACCGAGCTCGAATTCCACTGGGGTGCTTCGGCATTGAGCCGCGCACTGGTGGCCTGTGCGGCGGCGGGTTTCGCGGCGGCCGTGATCGGCTCGCGCTGGCAGCTCATCGCGTTCGTGGCACCGATGGTCGGGGTGCTGTGCTCGCTCGGATGGCAGCGGCCGCCGGTGAAAGTCCACGCCCAGGCCAACCCGGCGCTGCTGCGCTGTTTTGAATCCGAACAGGTCCAGACCACGGCATGGCTGACCGCCGAGTCCGACGACGTGGCCGCCCACTTCGACGTCACGGCGCCAGCCGGAATGGAGGTCGAGGTTCGAGACGAGGGTGCCGATGAGCCGAAAACGATTGTGGCGCAGGCACAGCGATGGGGCCGCTATCCGCTCTCGGTTCACGTGCAGGCCGTCGCCTGCGGCGGACTGCTGGCCGGCACGGCGACCGTGGATGTGGCCGAGGTGTTCGTCTTTCCGGTCGCTCCGCCGCAGTCGACTGGCCTACCGCGCACCGAGCTACCGGACCGCCTGGGCACCCACCTCACACGCCACCTCGGGCCGGGTGTCGAATACGCCGATATCCGGGCATACCTGCCGGGTGACCAACTGCGGACGGTCAACTGGCCGGTGAGCGCCCGCCGCGGCAGCCTGCACGTCACTGAGCGACTGACCGATCGCGCCGCGGACGTCGTCGTCCTGGTCGACAACAGCACGCAGGCCGCCGGCCCGGCGACCGAGGCCGCCGAACGTGTGGTCCGCGGAGCCACGCAGGTGGTGCAGACGGCTCTGCGCAACGGCGACCGCGCGGGGATCGTCGCGCTTGGCGGCCGCCGCCCCCGATGGCTGGGCGCCGACATCGGCCGCAGGCAGTTCTACCGCGTGCTGGACGCGATTTTCGGTGCGGGCAGCGAATTCGAAACGACGACCGGGACGCTGGCACCCCGGGCCGCGGTTCCGCCAGGCGCGATCATCGTGTCGTTCTCGACTCTGCTCGACACCGAGTTCGCGCTCGCTTTGATCGATCTGCGCAAGCGCGGCCACACGGTCGTGGCGGTCGACGTGCTGCAGGGCGCGCCGTTCCCCGAGGAGCAGGACCCGATCATCACCCGGATGTGGGCGCTGCAGCGGTCAGCGATGTACCGGGACATGGGTGTGATCGGTATCGACGTGGTGGCCTGGCCGCAAGACGTCACCCTCGACCAATCCCTGCGGCTGGTGCCCGATCACACGGCGCGGGGGCGGCGATGACCGGCTCGGCCCAGCCCGCGCCCCTGCTGTTCTCGACCGCGTTCGGATTGCTCATGGCGGCCGCGTCGGCGATCCATGCCGGCAGGATCGGGTCGCTGGCGGCCTTGCTCGCCGCGCTCGCGGTGTTGGTCGGGCTGCGATTCCCGGCCGCCGCGACGCTTGCCGTGCTGATGGCGGTCGTCGCGGTCGCGTCAAGCAATGCATACCCGCTGTACGCAGCCCTGGCCGGACTGTCCGCGGCGGCCTACCTGGTGATTCGGCATGCGGCGGGACCATCCGCCGGCGTCGTTACCACGACCCGGCCCACGGTGCTGGCAATGGTCGGATTCACGCTGGTGGGCGTCGCTGCGACGATCGTTCCGGGTACGTTTCCGTGGCTGCCGCTCGCCGCTCCCGCGGCCGTCGTGGTGATCTTCGTCCTTACGGCGCTTCCATTGGTTGCTGGGCGCGTCGAGGGCGCTCGCGGTCGTGGCGGTCGTCGGACTAATTAACGACGACTGCCATTTGTGGTTTTCGCTGATCGCCAACCGCTTTAGCTGAAACTGTTTACCGCTGAACTCCGGCCGCCGGTATTCCGGCTCGGACCTGACGGAGTCGTCAGTAAGTTAAAAGCCTGCTCTTCGGCGCCTCGAGGCGCATCTCATGCTCGATACTTATCTCCCGAAAACTATCCACCGCGGGCCAGCCTGGTCGGTGACGAAGGCGAAAAGGATACTGCCAGTTATCCGTTGGCTTCGATTACGGGAGCCGAAGCGAGGGTTCTTCGTAGCTCAGGTCGGCGCCCCTGCCACCATCTGCCAATAAGCAACCTTCTGCGCCGCCGAGTTCCGGGCAAAAAGTTCTCGGGCGTTTCGGGGAAGCTCTCACAGCCCGGTGAACCATTAGCGAGCGATCCTCGGAGTTTGCGTAGCAGACCTGCGTGTTTAGTCCATGCAGCGGTTATTTGTGCTCTAGAGTGTTGCCTGCCGGCCCTGCGGGCGGGACGATAGGCGTAGTAGTTTGAGTTTGCTGGCTGGGGCTGGGCCAGGAACCGGGCAGTACGCGTGAGGAGGTTTGCCGGTGACGTTGACGATCGGTGAGCCCCTTGGCGTGCGAGAAGCGATTTCGGGCATGGTCACCCGCATCGCCCGGGCTGCCGCCGAGCGACCGGATGCCATGGCGGTGGTGTCGCAGGACGGCGGCCTGACCTACGGCGAGCTGTGGTTGCGCGCCCTCGGCGTCGCAGCTCAGCTTGCGAAAAACGGCGTACGCCGAGGTGACCCCGTCGCTCTGTGCGCGCCGCGATCGGCGAGCTTCGTCGTCGGCGCCGTCGGCATTTTGGCGGCAGGCGGCTGCTATGTGCCGCTGGACCCCGCTTATCCCACCGACCGGCTTGCCTTCATGCTGGCCGACTCTGAGGCGCAGGTCGTCGTGACGACCTCAGACGTGGCAGCCCGGATCGGGGCGGCCCGGTGGATCGATCCGATGGCGCACCAGGCACCTTCGCGGGCAACTCCGATCGCGGCCGAAGCCCGCGATGCGGTGTATGTCGTGTACACCTCGGGGTCGACGGGCCGGCCCAAAGGGGTGATCGTCGAGCATGCCGCCCTCTCGAATCTCGTCGACTGGCATCTGCGCGCATTCGGCGTCACCGAGTCGGACCGCGGCACGTTGATTTCGAGTCCCGGCTTCGACGCGTCGGCCTGGGAAATGTGGCCGTACCTGGCGGTGGGGGCGTCGCTGCACGTGCCGCCGGAGGCGGTCAAGACCGACCCGATCGCGCTGCGCGACTGGTTGCTGGCGCAACGCATCACGACGACGTTCGTGCCGACCCCGCTGTGCGAAGCGCTGATCGCGCTGGACTGGCCCGCGGTCGCTCCGCTGCGCACGATCCTCACCGGCGGTGACGTGCTCCATCGGCGGCCGCGCCCGGGCATGCCGTTCCGACTGATCAACAACTACGGCGTCGCCGAGGGGGCCGTGGTGTCCGCCTCGGGTGTCGTCGAGCCGGCCGATCCGGCGTCACAAACGTCCGAACTGCCCACGCTCGGTGCGGCGATACCGGGAGTCCACCTCACGGTCGTCGGGTCCGACGGTCGCCCGCTGCCTGCCGGTACACCCGGCGAGCTCGTCATCGCCGGCCCGTCGGTCGCCCGCGGTTATGTGGGCGACCATGAGCTCACCCGGGCCAAGTTCTACATCGACGCAGCCGGGATGCGTTGTTATCGCACAGGCGATTTGGTGCGGATGCGCACCAGCGGCGAACTCGACTACCACGGTCGGCTCGACGAGCAGGTCCAAATCCGCGGTGTCCGAGTCGAACTCAACGAGATCGTCGCCGCCCTCGATGATCACCCGCGGGTCAGTGCCAGCGCGGTCGTTCCGGTGGGGCGTAACGGCAACCGACGGCTCAGCGCGTACGTCGTCGGCACGCCCGGGCATGCTCCCGGCGCGGCTGAACTGCGGCAGTATCTCGAGCAGCAGCTGCCGGTGCACATGATTCCGGCCGATTGCACGATCCTCGCCGAACTCCCGACGACCGCAAACGGGAAGATCGACCGCCAGATGTTGTGTGAGCGCGGACCTGCGCTCGCCGGGCGTGACGACCTGACCCCGCCGCGCACCGACCTCGAGCGGTCACTGGCCGCCATCGCCGCAGACGTGCTGTGGCTCCCGGCGGTCGGTATCGACGAGGACTTCTTCGCTCTCGGCGGTCACTCCCTACTGGGGGCGCAGTTGTCGATTCGAATCGGTGAGCAGTTCGGCATCGAAGTGCCGCTTCGGTCGGTGTTCGAGAATCCCACCGTGGCCGAGATGGCCGTCGAGGTGGAGCGGCTGATCATGGTCGACATCGACGAGATGAGCGCCGAGGAGTTGCTGCGCGCCGCAACGGGTTTCGATCCCCGGGCGGGCGGCGGACCACTCGCGGGATGACGTCACCCACCCGGGCGCTGAGCCTTTTCCATCTGCTCGACCCGGAAGTTCTTGCGGACCCGTACCCGCTGTATGCGCTGCTGCGGCGGGAATCGCCGGTGTTGTGGGACCGCTTCTTGGGCGCGTGGGTGGTGACCCGTTACGACTACGTGGAAGAGGTGCTGACCAGATTTCGCGCCGAACGCACGCCGACCCCCGACCGTCTCATCAAGTTGGGCATGCAGCGGCTCGCGCCCGTCGCCGAGATCATGGTGAATCAGGTCATTTTCATGGATCCGCCGCAGCACCGCCGAGTGCGCGGATTCATGTTGAGCGCGTTCACCGCGCGCAGTGTGGAACGGCTGCGCGGCCACGTCCACGACATCGCCAACGAGCTTGTCGACAGGGTGATCCGACGCGGTGAGATGGATCTCATGGGCGATTTCGCCAACCCGCTGCCGGCGATCGTGACAGCCGAAATGCTCGGTGTGCCAACAGAAGACCACGAACAGCTGAGAGAGTGGTCGCAGGAATTCGGCCAAATGCTGGGCAATTTCCAGCACAACCCGGACAACATCGACGGCGTGCTGAAATCGGTGTCGGAGATGACGCCGTACTTTCGAGATGCGTTGTATGCGGGCACGCCGTCTGAGGGTCTGATCGGGGCGCTGAGCCACGCGCGGGTGAACGGTGACCGGCTCACCGACGACGAGGTGGTCGCCAACGCGATCATGGCGATGGTGGCCGGGCTCGAGACGACCACGAACCTGATCGGTAACGGATTGCTGACGCTGCTGCGCCATCCTGCCGAACTCGAGGAGCTGCGCGCCGACCTGAGCGCGCTGCCCGCGGCAGTTGAGGAACTGGTGCGCTACGAGAGCCCGAGCCAGCTGACTGCGCGCATCGCGCCCGAAAACGCGGTCGTCGGGGGTCAGCGGATCCAGGAGGGGCAAGCCGTCATCGCCGTCGTCGGCGCGGCGAACCGCGACCCCGACCGGTTTTCCGATCCCGACAAACTCGACCTGGCCCGTGCCGGCAACCGTCACCTCGGGTTCGGTTGGGGAGAGCATTTCTGCTTCGGCGCGCCGCTGGCAAGGCTGGAAGCCCACATCGCGTTCGAGACACTGCTGTCGCGCCTCGACGGCCTGGAGCTGGCAGTCGGGGCGCCGCAGTGGCGAGCGACGAATCTGGGCTTGCGCGGCCTGGAGAGCCTGCCGATCCGGTGGCGGTCATGACGTCCGGTGCGCAACGGCTCGACGAGTTGCGTCGCGCCGCGCTCGAAAACCGTGTGCGCGCAGGCAGTTTGCGCGCTGCGGAAGAGCCGCCGCGGACAACGCAATCCGGTCCACTGCCGCTGTCGGTGTCGCAAAACCAGCTGTGGTATCTGCAGCAACTCGCGCCTGAGTCGGGGGCCTACAGCGAACTGATCGAGATCCGCAA
>DASRFZ010000100.1:0-26265 GCA_035651275.1 Mycobacterium sp.
TGACGACGTCGCCTCGTCGAGAATCAGCACCGCGGGGTCGGCGAGAAACGCGCGGGCGAATGCAATCAACTGGCGCTGGCCTGCCGACAGCCGGCCGCCCCGCTTGGCGACATCGGTGTCGTAGCCGTCCGGTAACAGGTCGATGAATCGATCCGCGCCGACAGCCATTGCGGCGGAACGTATTTCATCGTATGTGGCGTCGGGGCGGCCGAAGCGGATGTTGTCGGCGACAGTGCCGCCGAACATGAAGTTCTCCTGGGTGACCATCACGACGTGGCGACGCAACTCGCTCTGTGTCAGATCGCGCAAGTCGACGCCATCAAGGGTGATCGAGCCGGACGTCGGGTCGTAGAACCGGGCGATCAGTTTGGCGATCGTGGTCTTGCCCGCCCCGGTGCTGCCGACCAACGCGACGGTCTGTCCGGCCGGCACCGTCAGCGAAAGATCCGGCAGCACAGGCCGATCCGGAACGTAAGCGAACTTCACGTCGTGGAAGGCCACGGCGCCACGGACGTGTTTCAGGGTGGTCGGCCGCTTCGGATCCTTGATTCCCGGTTGCTCCGCGAGGACGCCGGCCAGCTTCTCCAGCGCCGAGGCCGCCGACTGGAAGGTGTTGAAGAACTGCGAGATCTCCTGCATCGGTTCGAAGAACATCCGCAGGTAGAGCAGGAAGGCCGCCAGCGTGCCGATTGTCATCTGGCCGTGCAGAACTCGATACCCGCCGTACAGCAGCACCACGCCCGTCGTGACGTTGCCGACGAGCTTGACGCCGGGCATGAAGACCGCCAGCAGTTTGAACGTCTTCTCGTTGATCGCGCGGTACCGGTCGGCGACATCGGTGAAGATCTCCTGGTTGCGCGGCTCGCGGCGGTATGCCTGCACCGCCTTGATGCCGGTCATGGTTTCGACGAACTGCACGATCACCAGCGCCGCGTTCTCGCGGACCTTCCGGTACGTCTTCGACGACTCGCTGCGGAACCACCAGACCAGTGCGACGAGAATCGGGAAGGCCCCCAAGCACATCAGTCCGAGGCGCCAATCCAGGACAATCAGGAGCGCTGCCGTGCCGAACAATGTCAGCACCGCGGTGATCAGACTGTCGAAGCCGGTTTCGAGCATGTCCTGAATCGCTTCGACGTCGTTTGTGGACCGGCTGACGACCCGTCCGGACGTGTAGCGATCGTGAAACGCGATATCGAGCTGCTGGAAATGGCGAAACACCCTGCGCCGCAACTGCAGCAGCACGCGCTGACCGATCCGGCCCGACCGCCGAAGGAAGAACATCCTGCTGACGGCCTGGACGACGACGACGCCGCACAGCGTCGCGACGATCACCGTCAGCGTGCGAGTTGACCCGCCGTTGACGATCGGTGGGATGCCGTGGTCGATGCCTTGCTGAACGAGCAGCGGAACTGACAGGCGCGCAACGTTTTCCACGACGACGATGACGGCCAGGAATGCCACGGCGACTCGGTACGGCCGCAGCAGTGAGCCCAGGAGTGCGCGGGCTTCGCGGCGCCGGGGAAGTCGTTCGTCGATCGGCAGGTCGTCGTCGCGCGCCTCGTCGAATCGGCCGCGCCACTCGTCGGTCGTCGTCATCGGCGCTCGGCCTCCGAAGTGACGTAACGGCGCGGCTCGCGCCCGTCGATGACGTGCTCCAACCGCAGCCGCTCCTCCTCGTCCTCCCATTCGCAGACCCGCTCACAGCCGTCGTCGAGTTCGTCGTCGGCGGCTAGCAGATAGCGGTATTCCGGTACTGCAGCAAGCAATTCGGCGTGCGTGCCGACGTGGGTGATGGTGCCGTTCTCGAGCAGCGCCACCTTGTCGGCGAGCATTACGGTCGACGCGCGGTGGGCGACAACGACACCTGTCACGGAGTGGAGCACCCTGCGCAAAGCCTCCTCGACAACGGCCTCGGTGTGCACGTCGAGCGCGGACAACGTGTCGTCCAGGACGAGGATCTTCGGGGCCGCGAGGATCGCCCGCGCCAGTGAAAGCCGTTGCCGCTGACCGCCCGACAGGCTCATACCCTGCTCGCCGATGCGGGTGTTGAGCCCGAACGGCAGGTCGTAGACAAACTGTGCGGCGGCGACGTCGATGGCTTGGGCGAGCTGTTCGTCGGTCGCGTCGGGTCGGCCCAGCCTCAGGTTTTCGGCGACCGACATCGAAAACAGCGTCGGGTCTTCGAACGCGGTGGCGACGGCCTGGCGCAACGCTTGCAATGACAGGTCGCGGATGTCGTGGCCGTCGATGCGGATCGCGCCCTCGGTGACGTCGTACAACCGCGATATCAGCGACGCCAGCACCGACTTGCCCGAGCCGGTCGAGCCGACGAGCGCCAGCGTCTCGCCCGGCTCCACCGTCACGCTGACGTGGCGCAGCGCCCAGTCGCCGGGCCCTGCGTCCGGGAATCGGAAGCCGACGTCGACCAGTTCCAGCCGACCGCCTCTGGGTGTTTCGGTCTGCGGGCCGTCGGTGATTTCCATAGGCGCGTCGAAGATTTCGGCGATGCGGTTCGCCGCGGTGAACGACTCCTGCGTCATCGACAGCAGGAAGCCGAGCGATGCAATCGGCCACACCAGCGACAGCATCATCGTGATGAACGCGACCAGCGTGCCCATTGTGACGAAACCGTGGCCGGCGGCGTAGGCGCCGAAACCGAGGACGACGATCAACGTCAGGTTGGGAATGACCTCCAGCAGTGTCCAAAATTTCGCCGACACGGAGACTCTGTTGACCTGAGTGTCATAGAGATTCGTCAGCTGTTCGTCGAACCGGTCGTAGATGTAATCCTCGCGGCCGAACGACTTCACCACCCGAAGGCCCAACGCGGACTCTTCGACATGTGTTGCGACGTGGCCGGATTGGTCTTGAGCCAGCCTCGATAACCGGGTGTACTCGTGCTGGAAATGCAGCACCGTGGCGACGATCGGCACGATCGATATCAGCACCACCACACCCAGCGGCCAGTACATCGCTAAAAGGATGGCTGTGACGACGGTGATCTGCAGTCCGTTGAGGATCAGGAACACCAGGCCGAACGACATGAACCGGCGAATCGTGCTGAGGTCGTTCATGATTCGCGACAGCAGCTGGCCGGACTGCCAGCGGCCGTGGAACGACATCGGCAGGACCTGCAGGCGGGCGTACAGGTCTTTGCGGATGTCGGCCTCGACGCCCATCGTCGCGCGCGAGACCAGCCAGCGGCGGATGAACCACAGCAGCGCCTCGGAGACGCCGACGGCCATCGCCGCCGCGCCGAGTAGGTAGAGCCCGCGCTGATCCTGATGACGCACCGGGCCGTCGATCACCGCTTTGGTCATCAACGGGATCGCGACGGTGGCCACCAGGCTGACGACGGCCACCACGACCATCGAGATCCACCGCGCACGATAGGGCAGCAGGTACGGCAGCAGACGGCGCAGATCTGTGCCGGGTCGCCGTCGTGCAGGTGGCGGCGCGATTGCGGGCGCCGACCGCAAAGTGTGATTCAAAGAGTTGTCCACGACTTGTTCAATTCTCCCACGGCTAGCAACCTAGATTGCGGTGTTGTTATGCCGGGTCAGCGTGCGGGTAGCCAAAGTCCGACGAGAGGAGTTTCCATGCGCGCCGAGGAAGGCGACGAACCCATCGACGAGCTCGCGGACAAGGCCGAGAAGACGCAGAAGAACATCGACGAAGCGGTCGAGGGCGAAGGTAAGGAGGATAAGGAGGCCAAGGAGGGCAAGCCCTCTCGTTGACTCTGCGTCCAGGGCGCCGAAGTGCGAGAAGGGGACGCCCTGAGCGCAGAGTCGACGCGGCGTATTACGCCCAGACGCGCACCGCGGCCCCGATCGCAAGCCCGACGACCAGTAGCGCGCCCGCCTGGCGCACGTGCACCCACGCCAGCGCCGCGTACCACAGCGGCCACACCGGGAAGTTCGGCGGCGGTTCGGGCGGCGGTGGTTTCCGGAAGTACGGCCACACCTTCACCAGACGCGGCAGCGCCAACACGATGACCGCGACTTCCCACGGCATCGCGCGAGCCGCGACGGCCACGGCGACCAACACGTAGAAGCCGACCATCATCGCAAGCGTCAGCACCCGCGCGCGGGCTTCGCCGAGAATGACCGGCACGGTGCGGATCCCCAGCGGCGCGTCGTACGGAATCTTGTCAATGTGCTTGCCCATCAACACCGTTGTGCACAGCAGCCCATACGGTAGCGAGGCGAGCAGCACCTCCCACCCGACGGAGCCCACCGCGGAGTAGTAGGTGCCGCACACCATCAGCGGCCCCCACACGACGAACACATCAGGCTCACCCAGCCCGCGCTTCTTCAACCGCAGTGGCGGCGCGGTGTAGGCGACGCTGAGAAGAAAGCCGCCCAACGCGAACGCCACCACCGGCCAGCCGCGTGCCCACGTCAGCACGACGAGAATCGCCAAGTCGGCGACATTCACCGCGAGAATCGCAAGCAACAGCGTGCGCCGGCTCACTATTCCTGTCAGAACCGGATGCGGCGCATACAGTGCCCGCGGGTAGCTCTCGCTATCGCTTCCGACCTGCGTGTCGAACAAGTCGTTCATCAGGTTGTTGGCGGTGTGCGCCAGCAGGATGCCGACGATCGCAAGCACCAGCCAGCGCCAGTCCAGCCCGGGCTCGCCGATCGCCAGCAGTGCCGCCACCAGCCCGGCGAACAGCGTCATCGGCAACACGGCCGCCCGGGTGACCACGATCCAGCGGGTGACGACGTCGGCCGGCCCGTCCGGCGGCGGATTGGTGGTGCGCAGCGCGTACATCCACGAACTGACGCGCGACCGCGTCCTGAGCTCGGTCATATTGACAGCGTGCGCGGTCAGCGCCCCTCGGTCAATTGCGGCAACGCCTTGACGATCCGCCCACGCGTGAATTCGGGGCTCAGGCCTTTGATCCGGTCGATCCACCGAATGCTCCGCGGCACATACCAGTGCAACCGCCGACGATTGTGGTAGGCCTGCCACGCCGCCTCGGCTACCGACGACGCCGGCATCAGCCGCATCATGCCTCTCTTGGGTGCGCGCGCTCGCAGCTCGTCATGCGTCATCGTCCTGCCGTCGGAGCGGTCGGGTGTGTTCAGCAGGATCGCGGTGTCGATCAGACCGGGAAGCACGTCGGCGACCCGGACCCCGTGTCGGGCCCACTCGACGCTGAGCGCTTCGGTCAGTCCCTTCACCGCGTGCTTGGTTGCCGAATACACCGCGAGCCGCGGCATGCCGTAGGTGGCCGACGACGACGACGTCGAAAACATCAGGCTGCCCGGCGATTTCTTCAGGTACGGCAGCGACGCGTAGGCACCGGTCAGCACCGCTTTGAAGTTGACGTCGACGACCCGCATCGCCGCGTCGTGAGGCACGTCCTCGAACCAGCCGCCTTCGCCGATGCCCGCGTTGTTCCACATCATGTCGAGTCCACCGCCGTCGTTGCCGGAACAGAAGTCGGCCAGAGCGCTTTCCAACGACGCTTTGTCCGTCACGTCGACGGCCCGCGTCCACAGCCGCTCGGTGCCGAGGTCGGCTGTCAGCGACGCGAGTCCGTCGTCGCTGCGGTCGATCGCGCCGACGCGCCAGCCCTTGCGGTGGAAGAGCTTCGCGCCTTCGCGGCCCATGCCGCTGCCAGCCCCGGTGATGAAAATCGACTTCGTGGCCATGGCGCCATTCCTACCGCACGACTTTGGATGCCGGCGTCGAGAAATTCGTGCACCTGCACGCGCGGCGCGCGCGATATCATGGGATATCAGGAGGTGGGCGGTGAGCGACGTTTTGATACGTGGACTGTCCGACGAGGTGTTGGCTGCGCTCGACGACCTAGCTTCACGTCTCGGGCTCTCGCGAAGCGAGTACATTCGCCGACGTTTGACGCAGGATGCGCAGTCTGTTCGCACGCCGGTAACGGTGGAGGATCTTGACGCTTTCGCAGAATTGGCCGCGGGACTGGCCGATCCTGTCCTCATGAAGCGCGCCTGGGAATGACGTCGATTGACTGACGACGTTTGGTTGATCGACAAGTCGGCTCTCGCCCGGATTAATCATGTGAAGGGTGCAGCGACTTGGGCGAATCGAATTGAGCGCGGCCTCGTGCGGATTGCGGGCATCACTCGCCTTGAGGTCGGATACTCGGCGCAGTCAGGCGATGACGCCCGTCGACTGTTTTCCACGCCACCAGTCACCGCGATGCCTATCGAGTACTCGACGCTCGCGGTCGAGAACCGTGCGCTAGAGATCCAGATTCTGCTTGCTGATAAGGGCATGCACCGAGCACCGTCGATTTCAGATCTCATCGTCGGCGCGACCGCGGAGTTGGCGAGATTGGTTGTGCTGCACGTAGACAAGGATTTTGAGCTGATCGCGAGGATTACAGGGCAACGAACCGAGCGCCTGGATATCTGACGAGAATCTTGCAAAGAGGAGACCGCAGTGACGAAACCCGACGAACCGAAGCGCGCCGACCTCGTGTTGTCGGGCGGTGGCGTCAAAGGCATCGGGCTCGTCGGCGCAGTAGTTGCGCTGATGGATGCGGGTTACGAAGCCCAGCGTGTCTCGGGCACGTCGGCCGGATCGATCGTCGGCGCGATCGTCGCGGCCGCCTCGCAGGGCCAGAAGATGACCGGCGCGGAAGTAAAAGAGCTCGCGCTGTCGATCGACTACAAGAAATTCCTCGACCCGGGCCCGATCGAACGCGTGCCGGTTATCGGCCCGTCGTACGCGCTGCTTCGCGGAAACGGTATCTATCGCGGTGATTACGCACACGACTGGATTCGCGATCAGCTGAAGTCATTGGGCGTCAGCACATTTGGCGATCTCGCGATCGACGATCCCGAGCTGCCGCCAGAGCGCCGCTATAAGCTCGTCGTCACCGTCGCCGATGTGACGACGGGCCAATTGGTCAGGCTGCCATGGGATTACCGCCGGGTCTACGGTCTGGATCCCGACGAGCAACAGGTTGCCGACGCTGTGCGTGCCTCGATGTCGATCCCGTTCTACTTCGAGGCGGTCAAACTCACCAGCAGCATGGGCCTGACGTCCACACTCGTGGACGGCGGCATCCTGTCCAACTTTCCGATCGACACGCTTGACCGCACGGACGGGCAGAAGCCACGCTGGCCCAGCTTCGGCGTCACCGTGTTGCCGAATCTCCCCGAGGGCAACGACGCGGTGATTCCCGCGCTGCGGCTGCTCAACGTGCTTGGCTCCACGCACCTGCTCGAAGAAGTCATCACAACCGTGCTTGTCGGCCGCGACCAGGCGTACCTGAATCAGCCGTGGGTCAGCGCCCGCGCAATCCGCGTCAATTCCACCGAGGTCGGCTTCCTGGATTTCAACATCTCCGCCGACGAGATCGAAGCACTGTACGAGAAGGGATACTCGGCAGCGCAGAACTTCCTGAAGACCTGGGACTGGCAGGCGTATCTCGCGGAGTATCGGTAGAGGATGGCCGAATTCGACGCGCGGCAGCGATTCGCCGACTCTCAAGTGGCATACCTCGCCACCGTCTCGCCGGATGCCGCGCCGCATCTGGTTCCGGTGGTGTTCGCCGTCGCGCACGACGTGGTGTACACGGCGGTCGACACGAAGAGGAAGACGACCCACCGGCTGCGCCGCCTGGTGAACGTCGAGCAGAACCCGAACGTCTGCCTGCTGACGAACCACTATGCCGACGACTGGGACCAACTCTGGTGGGTGCGTGCGGACGGCGTCGCCGAGATCTACGACCGTGGCGAGCAGATGGCCACCGGATATGACCTGCTACGGCGCAAATACCCTCAGTATCAACGGCTTTCGCTGACCGGACCTGTGATGCGCATCCAGATCAGCCGTTGGTCGTCCTGGCACGCTTGAGCCTCAGTGATGGCCGGTCGGCGTCAGCAACCGCTCGAGTTCTTCGAGGGCTCGCCTCGCATATCCGCGCCACAGCCTGCCGAACACCGGCAGCGCGGGTGCGGCAAATCGAGATCGCGGGTGAATCGTCCAGCGCCAGGTCACCGTGGTGCCGTCGCCGGCAGGGGCGAACAGCCACGTGCCGTCGACCCGGTTCACCAACGGTGACATCGGCCCTCTGATGTCCGAGAGGATGTAGCCGAAGGCTTTCGGCGGATCCATTTGCGTGAGCTCTTCGCGCATGCTGCCGCCACCTTTGAGCAACACCGTCCGGCTCTTGCCGACGGCATCCCAGTCGCCGGTTTGGTTCAACACCTGACTGATCGGCGGAATCGGTCCATACCACCGGCGAAACAGCGTCGGCAGCGGCATCGGCAGGGTGCCGTCGAAGGCCTGCTGCACATCGACGGGGATGACGTGGGATTGCTCGACGGTCAGCGGCTGGGACATGAGGCAGATGGTACTGCTGGAATCATGCAGCGCCCTGTGACACTGGGTCGGGTTCGTCGCTCGGCTCCTCAGCGCGTTCGTCAAGCGGCGATTCGATCACTGCCACTTCGGATTTCGCCGCTCGCCAGGATTCCCACCGGCTGATCGTGAACATCACGACTCCCGCGAACGCCCAGCCGAGGAGGATGTCGCTGACATAGTGTTCCGCGGAGTAGACCAGCGTGAATGCCATCATCAGCACGTACGCGGCCAGCACCGGACGCCATTTGCGGCTCACTCGTCGCCACAGGAAGACCGCGATCATCATCGCCAGCGCTGCGTGCAGCGACGGCACGGCCGCGACCATGTTGACGCTGACTTGCCCCGAGTTCACCAGGTCGCGTGCCACGTGCAGGTGCAGGGTGGCGAATCCGCGCGTGGAGATTCGTTCGACAAACGGGTTCGCGCCCGGCTGAGCCGTCTGCATCGCGCCGAGGAGGCCGCCGTCCGGCACGCCTGCGGAAGTGCCGAACATGCAGGCCGGATACGACGGGCCGCCGGCGACTTCGGCCGGTGTGCACCGGGCAGCCGCCCACGGCGGAGCGGCGGGCAACACGATGTAGATCGCCAGCGCCGCGAAGGACAACGCGACGAATCGCCGGACGAACGCCTTCCAATCCTCACGGTCGCGCAGCCACAACACACCGGCCACCACGTAGGGGAGGATGAAGAACGACATGTAGACCGTGCTGATCGACACTTCCCACCAGGGCGGCTCGGCCTGCTTCAAGTGTTCCTGCAACCACACCGTCGGCACGGTGCCGAAGAACAGCCACCGGTCCCACTGCACCTGCGGCTGCCACATCGTCGGCGTGCCCACCAGCTTCGCCGCGCCGCGGCTCACGTCGTACACCAGGAGCACCACGGCGAACGGCAGCCAGTCGCGGATCACCATCAGCATCTTGTGGCGCCCGATGCTGGCGGCGATGAGGCCGGTCGCGATGTACAGCAGCAAGAGTTCGCGGTTGAACGCGAAGCCGGCGGTCGCCGTGCGGTAGATGATGATGGCCGCCCAGGCAGTTACCGCGACGCGGCGGACGATGGTCAGCCGGCGTTGCCGAATCGCCTCCGTTTCGGGATCGAGCGGTAGTTCTGGGTCGGTGCGTCGGCGCGTCGGCAGCCGCTTCACCCGAGCGGCCGTCCCCTGCATGTCAACGCCGAACACACGAGCCTTTCCGCCAGCTGAAATCAACATCGCAGCCGACAAGGCTTTTCGGCCACCCGTCAACGCAGTCTAGGGAACCGGACACCTCACGTCCGTCGCTGACGGGAAACGAGTTGGTAACCGCTGGTGCATTGGCCGTTCAGCCAACGCGCCGGGAGCTTAGGGAAACAAGAGTGAGTTGCTGGGAACGGTCACATGCCGTTCCAGTCACCGCCCTTGAACGGCTGGGCCTTGTTCGACGGCGCCGCGGACGGGATGCTCGGCGTTGTCAGCACCGACGTCGTGTCGGCGATGACCGTGGGAGCTGAGCCGGATGAGCTGTCCGACGTCGCCGCGACGACCGAGACGATGCCCATCGCGGCTAGGGCACCCGCTGCCGCGAGCAGCGATACGGCCTTCGTCTTCGCGACTCGTGCTGATTGCATGAAAGACCCCCAAGGTCAGATCCAGGTTCTGGGTTTCTCGGGAGAAGCCAGGTCGCTTCTCGACTAATGGGAACGCTATTGGTGCTCGGCCGGCGGTGCGTTTCCTCCGAAGCGACCTCAACTGAAATTCCAAGCTGGTTTTCAGGTTCGCAGGTCAGCGCCTGTTGTTCGGCTGTGCATTGGCCGGCCCGGGCAACCCGATTCGCGGAACATCGGGGGTGCCCAGCTGGCCCGCCAGCCACGGAAGTGACGCCGCAAACGTGTCGGTGGCGAAGGGCCAGTCGTGCTTTCCGGGGGTGGCTACCACCGCGCACGTGATGCCGTTGGCCCGGCCGAGGGCACACAGCGTGTTGGCGGCCTCAATCTGGTCGCCGGGGTTGCCGGCGGCGTCGCGCCCGCCAAGCCCGACTGCGTCGTTGCTGGCCTGGACCGCGCGTTTTTGGGTCTGCGGAGTGCTCGAGATCGCGAACCAACCCGAAACACCCGTGTACGGGCCATGTTTGGTGATGACGGTCGACGGGTCGAAGGCGGCCCAGGCGTTCGCGTCGCCGCGGAACAGCCGCTGGATCGTCTGTTCTTTGGTCCCGGCCGTTGGCGCGAGGTCGCCGGCGATGTCGACGAACGAGCTGAACAACTCGGGATGCATCACCGTGAGGTCGACCGCGCAGGTGCCGCCCATTGACCAGCCGACGATTCCCCAGTTGGCGCTGCTCGGGCTGACGCCGAACCGCGAAATCATGAACGGCACGACGTCCTTGGTCAGGTGGTCGGCGACATTGCCCCGCGGGCCGTTGACGCATTCGGTGTCGTTGTTGAACGAGCCGCCCGAGTCGACGAACACGAACACCGGCGAGTTGCCTCCGTGAGCCGCGGCGAAGTCGTCGATCGTCTTCGCCGCGTTGCCCGTGCGCAGCCAGTCGGCGGGGGTGTTGAACTCGCCGGCGATCATCATTACGACCGGCAGGTTCGGGGGCGGGTCCGAGGCGAACCACGCCGGCGGAACGTAGACGAGCTCAGTCCGGTGCTTGAAATGTGATGCGTCGCTGGGAATGGTGACGGGCACGACCGCGCCCTTGGCCGGCACGGCGTGTTTCTGCTGCATTGCGGTGATCGTCGTCATGTCGGTTTCGTCGGGCAGCGGTCCCGCCGTCAGCTGATTCCAGGCGGTCTGCACCGTCGGGAAATAGCCGACCCATTGGTTCAATGCGAGCCCGCTGCACAGCACGCACAGCGGTACCGCCAGAAACGAGATCGCGCGTCGCCACCACCTTGTGTGCCGCCAGCCAAGCACCAGAACGGCGACGGACAGACCGGTGAACCCGATCCAGAGCCACAGCGACCGCGGTGCCGGGTCGTCGGACATTCCTTCCAGGTCGATGTACCAGTGCGCCCACGCCGCCGCGCCGACACCGACGAGCAGCGCCAGCGGCAGCCACAAGAAACGCCACTTGCGCGACCGCCAGCCGATCGCGGCCAGCAACACCGCGGCGGCGACCGCCTCGATCAGCCCGGGCAGCCAGCCGTGCAGCAGCGACACCCCGTGCCGGTAATGCTCCGCAGGCGCTTCGGCCAGCAAAGAGATCGTCGACGCCACGCCACTATGGTGAAGGCTCTACCTTGGGGATCGCTGTGTGGCGGCTGGCTAGCAACAGCGCGCGCCCGGGTTTTCGCCGGCGGCGTGGCGCATCTTCCAGTACTCGCCCTCGGTGGGCACCGGCTCGCCGGGATGGGTTCGGCGACGGTGCTCAACGTATCGCCGGTAGTGCGTGTCGCCCATCAATGTGCCGCAGTACCAACGGATTTGGCGGAGGATACGGCCAGCGTGTCCCATTGTCGTTGCACCTCCCGTTCTGTCGCGGTGGGTATCAGTCCCGCGGGCGCGAAACACCGTGAGGGGGCGGGCTCGTCTTCGGCCAGTGGAGTGCCGCCACCGCGGGCCGCGCGCAGCACCATGACCGCACCGGTCGCGAAGACGACGATCACCAGCACGGCGAAGACGATCGACAGCGTGCCCTGGATGAACGTGTTGCGAATGACCTGGTTGAGCTGATCGACGTTGCGTGCGGTGCTGCATTTCGTGGTGCGGGCGGCCAGCGCTTGTTGGCAGTGGTGGTGAAGCGACCAGTAGCCGACATTGATGTCCGTCGAGAAGATCTTCTGCCACGACGCCGTCAACGTCACCACGAGATCCCACAGCAGCGGAATCACCGGCATCCACAACCACTTCCAGTAACCCTTCTTGGCGACCACCACCGCCACGAGTGTCAACGCGATGGCGGCGAGCAACTGGTTGGCGATGCCGAATAATGGAAACAGCGTGTAGATCCCGCCGAGGGGATCGGTGATACCCATCAAGAGCATGCCACCCCAGGCCGCGACGACCACCAGGCTGCACAACCACGCTCCGGGGCGCCAGCTGGGGTTGCGGAATCTACGAAGCGGGCCGCCGAGGTTGCCGAGCGCGTCGGACAGCATGAACCGCGCGACGCGGGTGCCGGCGTCGACGGTGGTGAGGATGAACAGCGCCTCGAACATGATCGCGAAGTGGTACCAAAACGCTTCGAACCGCGGACCGCCGAACGCGCGATGCAGGACCTCTGCCATGCCGACCGCCAGAGTGGGTGCACCACCGGTTCTCGACACGATCGATGCTTCACCGACGCCGGCCGCCTCCGCCTTGATTTGCGCCGCGGTGATGGGATCGCCGCCGACCGGCAACGTGTTGACGTATGCCGCAGCCGATTCCGCGACACCGCCGGTCTTTGCCTCGGGAGCGTTGATCGCGAAGTACAGATGCTGGTTGAGGATCGCGGCGGCGACCAGTGCCATGACGGCGACGAACGATTCGGTGAGCATGCCGCCGTAGCCGATCAGTCGCATTTGGCCTTGCTTCTCAAGGAGTTTCGGTGTGGTTCCCGACGAGATCAGTGCGTGGAACCCCGACAGCGCTCCGCACGCGATCGTGATGAACAGGAACGGGAACAGCGAGCCCGCGAACACCGGGCCCGTGCCGCTGTGCGCGAACTCTGAGACCGCAGGGGCCTGGATCGTCGGCCGGGCGATCAGGATGCCAAGGGCGAGAAGGGCGATCGTGCCGACTTTCATGAACGTCGACAGGTAGTCGCGTGGTGCGAGCAGCAGCCAGACCGGCAGCACCGAGGCCGCGAAACCGTAGATGACGATGCACCACGACAGCGCGATCTTGGACAAGCCGAACCAGTCCTGGCCCCAAGAGGTTTCGGCGACCCAGTTGCCGGCCAGAACCGCGAGGAGCAGCAACGCGACGCCGATCAGCGTGATCTCGGAGATCCGGCCGGGCCGCAGGAAGCGCAGATACACACCCATGAAGAGGGCGATCGGGATCGTCATCGCGATCGAGAAGACGCCCCACGGGCTTTGCGCCAAAGCGTTGACGACCACCAGAGCCAGAACCGCCAGCAGTATCACCATGATCACGATGACGGCGACGATTGCGGCGGCTCCGCCGACCGCACCGACTTCGTCGCGGACCATCTGTCCCAGCGATCGGCCGCGCCGCCGCGTCGACACCCACAACACCAGGTAGTCCTGCACGCAGCCGGCGAACACTGCGCCGATGATGATCCAGATCGCCCCGGGCAGGTAGCCCATCTGCATGGCCAGCACCGGCCCCACCAATGGACCGGCGCCGGCGATCGCGGCGAAGTGATGGCCGAACAGCACCCGGCGGTCGGTCGGCATGTAGTCGACGTCGTTCTCGAGCAATTCAGCCGGGGTGGCTTCGTCGTCGCGAGGCCGGACGATCTTCATCTCGATCAGCCGGGCATAGAACCGGTACGCGACGACGTAGGTGCAGATCGCCGCGATCACGAACCAGACGGCGTTGACGGTCTCACCGCGGGCGAACGCGATGAGCGCCCACGCGATCGCACCGAGCAGCGCGACGACGCCGAAGACGATCTTGTGCCGCAGGGTGATCGGCGAGCGGTCGATGATCGCGACGGGCGGCAGCTCCGGATCGGTGCGGACGTAGGTGACGTCGTCTTCCTCGACGGCAGGTGCGGCCATGCGCTGATCTTGTCAGGTGTCAAAGGAATTGGCGCACGGTGTCGATGGTGTCGGCCTCGGCCGGACCCTTGTCGTCGCGGTAGCGCAGCACCCGCGCGAACCGCAATGCCACCCCGCCCGGATACCGCGTAGAGGATTGCACGCCGTCGAACGCGATCTCGACCACCTGCTCGGGCCGCAGCTTGACCACATAGCTGTCGGTGCGACCTTCGGCCAGGTCGAGGAACCTCTGCGTCTGCCACTCGAGCATCGCGTCGGTCATTCCCTTGAATGTCTTGCCGAGCATCACGAATCCGCCCGTCGCGGGGTCGCGGGCGCCGAGGTGGATGTTCGAGAGTTTGCCGGTGCGTCGGCCGTTGCCCCACTCGACCGCGAGCACGACGAGGTCGAGCGTGTGCACGGGTTTGACCTTCAGCCAGCCCGCGCCGCGCCGGCCGGCCTCGTACGGCGCGGTCAGCGATTTCGCCATCACGCCCTCATGGCCGGCCGCGAGTGTCGCGTCGAGGAACCGCGCGGCCTCTGCGGCATCGCCGGTGACGAGCCGGTCCACCCGCTGCGTGTCCGGGACGAGGGCGTCGAGGACCGCGAGCCGGTCTTTCGTCGGAAGGTCGAGCAGGTCGTCGCCGTCTCGGTGCAGCACGTCGAAGAAGAACACCGAAAGTCGCTGTGTGTCATCGTTTGTCTGCTCTTCGCGCGAGCGCTCATCGCCGGCTTTCGCACGCCCGAACCGGGACGCGGTGACCTGGAACCGGTGGGGGCGCCCGTCAGGCCGCAGGGCGATCGCTTCACCGTCCGCGATCAAGGATCGCACCGCAAGTGCCCGTGTCGCCTCGACGACCTCAGGCAGACGTGCGGTGACGTCATCGAGGCTGCGTGTGTAGAGCGCGACAGTGTCGCCGTCGCGGTGGATCTGCAGACGCGCGCCGTCCAGCTTGGCCTCGAAAACAGCTGTGCCGCCCAGTCGTTCGAGAGCATCGACCACATCGGTGGCGGTCTGGGCGAGCATCGGGCCTACCGGCCGCCCGATCGTCAGCGTGAACTCGTCGAGTGAGCCGCCCGTCAGGACCGCTGCGGCGACAGCGGGAAGGTCGCCGGCCAGCATCGCGGCCCGACGCACGTCGGCGGCAGGAAGCCCCGCGGCCTTCGCGACCGCGTCGGCCATCACACCGGCCAACGCTCCCTGCCGCAACTCGCCTTGCAGCAGACGGCGCAGGAACGTCTGCTCGTCGGCGGTGGCAGCCGAAAACAGTTGCGCGACAAGGCCGGCACGCTTCTTTTGCGAGCCGGCGCCGCTGACGCTGCCGATCTCGGTGAACGTGGCGTCGACGATCGGCACCGTCAGCGTCGGCTCCGCCGCGGCGGACGGCAGGCTGCGCAGCGCAGCCCACCCGACGCCGATCTGTCGCTGTGGCAGCTCGCCGGACAGCCACGACACGACGACCCCGACCTCGTGGGCGTCGCCCGACGCGGCGTCGAGCAGTGCCGCGATGCGGGCGATCTTCACAAGCCGCGACGACTGCGCACCGATCTCTGCCGATGCGGCGGCGACATCGGCGAGCAGCATGCGTCTCACGCGGCCGTGAACGTGACGGTGTGCCAGCCAGTTGCGCCGTCTGGCATCACCGGAGCCTGGTCCGCGGTCTGCACGGCGCCCGTGTTGTCGGTGGCGCGCACACTCATCGTGTGCGAGCCTGCGGTCGCTGCCCAGCTGTAGCTCCACAACCGCCAGGTGTCGTTGCTGTAGTTCGCGCCGAGATCTGCTGGCCGCCACGGCCCGTCGTCAATGCGGACCTCGACGGCGCGCACACCGCGGTTCTGCGCCCACGCCACACCGCCGAACGTGACAGGACCGACCGGCACTCGCTGACCGCTTCGCGGCACGTCGATGCGTGACTCGGTTTTGATCGGCGCGCGCGCAGACCAGCCCAGCCGAGTCCAATACGCTTCTGCGCGGTCGAATCGGGTGAGCTCGAGGTCGGTAACCCATTTCGTCGCGGACACATAGCCGTACAGCCCCGGCACCACCAGCCGTGCCGGATAGCCGTGCTCGATTGGCAGCGGCTCGCCGTTCATCGCAATCGCCAGCAGGGAATCGCGGCCATCGGTGAGCGCCTCGACGGGGGTGCCCGCAGTGAAACCGTCCGTCGACGTCGACAGGACCATGTCGGCGTCGTGGTGAATTCCTGCTCGGCTCAACAGGTCTCGGGTTCGATATCCACGCCAGACGGCGTTACTGATCAGGTCGCCGCCGACGGGATTGGACACGCACGTCAGCGTCACCATCTTCTCGACAAGCTCGAATTCCTTGAGATCGTCCAGGCTGTAGCTGATTTCACGGTCAACCATGCCATGGACCTTCAGTCGCCAGTCGTTTCGGCTGACCTGGGGGACGAGCAGCGCCGTGTCGATGCGGTAGAAACTCTTGTTATCGGTGACGAAGCTCGGCAACGCAACGCCTTTGGGCTGCGCTCCGGGCGGCACCGGCGGGGCGGGGGTGGCGGGACGCGGCACGACGACTGCATTGCGCTCGCTTGCCACGGAATGCAGCCAGCGACTCAGGACACCGCCGAGCACCGCGGCAACCACGCCGGCTCCCAGAAAGGCGAATGCGACAAACGAAGAGCGCCTGCTGGCGTCGGGCGGCGAATCACCTTGCAGCTTGGCCTCTTTCACAGTGAGTATGCGCAGAACGAGGATCCCGCATCCCGCGCCGACGACCGTCGGAATCAGCTCGAGCGCACCTCCGCCGGGACGCGACAGAATCGCCGCGCACGCCGCGACACCTGCCGCCGCGATCAGCGCGCTGCCGATCGGGCGTCGTCGCGTCTCGAGCGATCCGGCGACGGCCGCCAGCACTGCGATCACGATGATGATCGCCACCGACAGGAAAAGCTTGTCCGCGGTGGCGAACGTCTGGATGGCCCACTCCTTGACCCGACCGGGAGTGAGGTTGATGACGGCGGAGCCGACCGCATTGAGAGCATCCGCCGATTGGTCGAACGGTGCCGCGAGGAGCTCGGTGACCCCAACGGCGACGCCGGCCGCCGCGAGGCCGTTCAGCGCGCGGCTCGCCATGCCGCCAACCTACTTTTTTGCGTCGGCTCGCGCCGAAAGGGGATGCTGGGTTGGTGCCGCGATTCGCACCGCTGCCGGGCTGGGACCCGTTTCGCTCGCGTGAGCGGCTGACGTCGCTGTGGTCGTCGGCGGCAGTACCGACAGTGGAGACCGGCGTCGCAATTGCCTACCGGACGCTGTTCACCACGCTGCGCAGGCTCGTCGTCGGACGCGACCTCACCGTGCGCATGGACGGAAAAGACCTGACGTTGAAGGTCACCGAGTTCGACTTCCGTCTCGAACTTCGCGGACTTGCGGTGGGCCAAGTCGGGGACGTGCTGATCGTCGCGGAGAACGTGGGGTGGCGGGAGTACCGGTTCGACCAGGCGATGGCGGTCGCCAGCAACGTCCACTTCCGCCCGGGAGCGACGTCGGAGATCGTGGCCGCGCCGGTGGAGTTGTCGCTGAAGATGTCCGCGGAGGTGCTCGAGGAACTCGTCGCGCAGGTGTCGCCGCAATTCGTCGCCGAGCTGGGTGACGACGGCATCGCGCGGCTGTTCTGGCGGCGCCGCCCGGGGTGGGGCCATCTGGAAGTCGACATCCGGATCGTCGGCACGGCACTGTGGCTGCAGCCGCGGGCTCTGGTGGTGGGTGGACGGCGAGTGGGTCTGCCGGCGCGGCTGCCGATCTATCCCGTCGAGTTGCCCGATCTGCCGAACGGCTTGCTGATCACCAAGGTCGACGCGCGGCCGGGCGCGGTGCTGCTGTACGGATTGCTGCCCGAGTGGCACATCGACTTGCCGCTGAGCCGTCTGGAGGACATCGTCGCCCAACTCAGCACCCGCAGCGGAATTCTCAACCTCGCACGGTCCGCCCGGCTGATGTGATCAGCCTTCGCTGCTGTCCCGGCCCGCGAGGAATGCGAGCAGTCGGGGGTCGGACGAATTGATGCGGTCGACCTCCTCGCCCCCGTCGCACTGATAGAGCCCGACGGTCACGGCGTGCTTGGCGCGGTGAATGACTCGCCAGACCGCGCCCGCGTCGGCCCACCGCTGCAACACCGCGACCGGGTCGTCGGCGGCCGTCATCGTCGTCCCTTCCGTCGCCGAGCGAGTGCAACAACCGTACGCTCGGCGCATGGCGAACTGGTTGCTCAACCCCAACACCTATGACCCCCAGCAGTTCGACCCCGAGACGCGGCGTCAGCTGAAGGCCGTCATCGACTGGTTCGAGAGCCGCGGCAAGACAAGGCTGCTGCAGGACGACCTCGACGGCGCGTGGGTGTCAGATTTTCTGGATTTCAACAAAGCCGAGCGCATCTTCGCGACCTTCCTGACGCCGTCGGAATACGGCGGTGGTGACCCGAACAAGCGCTGGGACACCGCGCGCAACGCCGCGCTGAGCGAAATCCTTGGGTTCTACGGCCTGGCGTACTGGTATGCCGAGCAGGTGACGATCCTCGGCCTCGGGCCGATCTGGCAGAGCGACAACATCAAAGCGAAGGAGCGCGCAGCCGGGCAGCTCGAAAGTGGCGAGGTGATGGCGTTCGGGCTGTCCGAACGCGAGCACGGCGCGGACATCTACAGCACCGACATGATCCTGACTCCCGCTCGCGGCGACGACGAAGGCGTTGTCTTCCGCGCGTCGGGGGAGAAGTACTACATCGGCAACGGCAATGTGGCTGGCATGGTTTCGGTGTTCGGGCGGCAGGCAGACGTCGACGGCGCCGACGGCTACGTCTGGTTCGTCGCCGACAGCCGGCATCCGAACTACCAGCTGATCGACAACGTCGTGCACGGACAGATGTATGTGAGCAACTTCGCGCTCAACGACTACCCGGTACACGAGGAGGACATCCTGTGTACCGGTCCCGACGCGTTCTCGGCGGCGCTGAACACCGTCAATGTCGGAAAGTTCAACCTGTGCAGCGGGTCGATCGGGATGTGCGAGCACGCCTTCTACGAGGCAATCACGCACGCGAACAACAGGATTCTGTACGGCAACCCGGTCACCGATTTCCCGCATGTGCGCGCAAGCTTCGTCGACGCGTACAGCCGGCTGGTCGCGATGAAGCTGTTCAGCGACCGCGCAATCGACTACTTCCGCAGTGCCAGCCTCGACGACCGTCGCTACCTGCTGTTCAATCCGGTGACCAAGTCCAAGGTGACGTCGGAGGGCGAGACCGTGGTCGCGTTGCTACGGGATATCTTGGCCGCCAAAGGCTTCGAGAAAAACACGTACTTCTGCGAAGTCGCTCGGCTGATCGGTGCGTTGCCGCGACTGGAGGGCACCGTGCACGTCAACGTCGCGCAGATCTTGAAGTTCATGCCGAACTACATGTTCAACCCCGCCGACTATCCGGAGATCGGCACCCGCACCGACCCGACCGACGACGTCTTCTTCTGGGCACAGGGACCGGCCCGCGGTGCTTCCAAGGTGCAGTTCGCCGACTGGACGCCGGTGTACGAAAAGTCTTTGGACATACCGAATGTCGGGCGGTTCTACGAACAGGTCACCGCGTTCAAGCAGCTGCTGGCTACCGCAGCGCCCGACGCCGACCAGATGCGTGATCTGGATTTCCTTCTCGTCGTCGGGCATCTATTCACGCTCGTCGTGTACGGACAACTGATTCTGGAGCAAGCCCGCCTCGTCGGTGTTGACCGCGACCTCGTCGACCAGATCTTCGACTTCCAGATCCGCGACTTCTCCGCACATGCCGTCACGCTGCACGGAAAGCCGAGTTCGACAGCGGCACAACAGGAATGGGCGTTGTCGGCCGTGCGCAAGCCGGTCACCGATGCCGACCGCTTCGACCGGGTGTGGGACCAAGTAAAGGCCTACGACGGCGCCTACGAGATGCGGTCCTAGCGCAGCTAAGGACTGTTTGACTGCGTCAATGCGTCACCCCAGGCCGAGTGGGCGCCAGAGTCGCCGATTCGGTACACCGTGATGATCGTCGAAATACCCACGGCCAATGCAAGAATCGCGACGATCACCGGCACGACAACCCGGCGCTCGTCCGAACGGCCTTCGCGCATATGCAGAAACAGCAGCAGAAGGGCGACGACGGCCATCGCGACGGAGAAATAGATCATCCAGCCGCCTCGCTCCGCGTGCTCGCGCAGGATGGCGGGTTTGGGGTCGGGCTGGCGGTCGAAAAACCACTCGCCGGCCTCGGTCGTCACCGGTGTCAGCCCCAGCGTTACCAGCGCCAGCACCAAAACCAGCCACACCAGCCGGCGGCGTACTGCGGGCACGAAGCCGCAGAGGATTTCGAGCAGCGCGGTCAGCGGCGCCAGCACCACGATCGCGTGCACGAGAAGGACATGGGCCGGCAACCCCGAGATCGTCGTCACGCCTTCATCGTCCCCGCGAGCGGGCAGTGTCGTGAGCGACACGCCGTCGCAGTTGCCTACGATCGTCGGGTGCCCCAGACGCTCACCGACGCCGACGTGGCAGCACTGCAGCGCTGGGTCCGCGAACAGCAAATCGGTTCGGAAATCACCGACCTCACTCCGCTCGCCGGGGGTACGCAGAACATCGTCGTCGGCTTGCGGGTCGACGGGCGCCGAATGGTGCTGCGCCGCCCGCCCGAGCATCCGCGCCCGACGAGCAACAAGACCATGCTGCGCGAGATCGCGGCGTTGCAAACACTGGCCGGCTCGGACGTTCCCCATCCCGAATTCATTTGCGGCTGCGAGGATCTCGATGTCCTTGGCGTGGTGTTCTATCTGATGGCTCACGTCGACGGGTTCAACCCTGGCAACGAGGTGGCGCCGGCGTATGTGCAGCAGCCCGTTTTCCGCCACGACGTCGGAATCGACTATGCGCGAAGCCTTGCCAGGTTGGGTCAGGTGCCATGGGAGGGCCGCCCGCTGGAAGCACTCAAACGGCCCGGCCCGTTTCTGGAGCGGCAGGTTCCGCAGTTTCGCGGCTTCGTGCAGACGTATCGGCAGCAGGAGAACTATGCGCACGACTCGCTGCCGGGGGTCGACGAGCTCGCGGACTGGCTCGACGACCACCGGCCACCGGATTCGGCGCCGGGCGTCATGCACGGCGACGCGCACTTGAACAACGTGATGCTGCGGTACGACCGGCCCGAGGTCGCGGCGTTCGTCGACTGGGAGATGTGCACCGTCGGCGACCCGCTGGTTGACCTCGGCTGGATGCTGGTGTGCTGGCCGGTGGAGGCCACGGCGCTGGCCACGGGCGCCCCGCTGGCGGCTCACGGTGGCTTGGCGACGCGCAGGGAACTGCTCGACGCGTATCTGTCGGCCGGCGGGCGGCGCTCTGATCACTTGGCGTGGTATCTCGCGTTTGCGTGCTTCAAGCTCGGGGTGGTGATCGAGGGCACCTGGGCGCGCTACCTGGCGGGGCAGGCCAGCCGGGAGGCCGGCGAATACCTTCACGCGTCTGCCGTCGCGCTGATGGAAACGGGAACACGTATCGCGGCCGGCGAAGACTTGCTGGGCTGACCGGATTCGCGCCGCTTGCCGATCGGGGCCGAGGGCATCCAGTGGTTGCTGCCGGATGCAATGAAAACCCGGTTTACACAAAAACCGATTTTGCCCTAACTATTGACACAAAGCATCTATGTGTCTAAAAGATCGGGAAGCGTTATCGGTCTGTTATCGACAGCGCTGTTGGTACGACCGTCTCACTAAATGAGCCTGTTTTGGCTGGTCTTTGAGGGATTTTGTCCGGAGGGGAGACACATATCATGTACTCAGTCCGACAGCTCGCTGTCGTGATCACGGGACTGGCCGCGGCAGGCACGCTGGCTGCCGGTTGCTCGAACAATTCGGGCACCGGTGCCAGCGCCAGCAGCAGCACGAGCGCCGGTGCTACCAGCAGCTCTGCCGTCGGGACCCCCGCCGATAGCGGCCAGCCGGGTGCAGCGGGCGCGCCAGGCGCACCCGGATCCGGGGCCGCGCCGGGTTCCGGGTCGGAGCAGGCCGCCGCGGACAGCACCAAAATCACGACACCATCCGGCGACTTCGTCGTCCAAGGCGCCATTCTGCAGAAGTACAACGCGTTCGGCGGTGCGAACAGCCCGCTGGGATTGCCGACCTCAAACGAAGAGCCCGGGCCAAACGGCGGCCAGTACAGCACATTTGCTGGCGGCGCGATCTATTGGACGCCCGAGACCGGCGCTCACGTTATCTGGGGAGGCATCCGCAGTAGCTGGGAGCACGACGGCGGTGCCGGCGGCCCGCTGGGATACCCGACGAGTGACGAGAAGACGATTCCCGGTGGATGGGAGTCGGAGTTCCAGCACGGCACGATCACCTATACCGACGGCCCGCACATCCAAACCCGTTAACGAATTGGGGTGACGAACGATGTCCGTGACTGAGGAGCGAACCAGCGCAGACGTGAACGCCGCGGAGCACGACGAAGATCCGCTTCACCACGCGGTGGACATCGCCGCCGCGGACACCGTCGAGACGCTGCTGGACGCCGGTGCTGATGTCGACCTGCGTGACCGATGGGGAAACACCCCACTCTGGCGCGCGGTCTACCTCGGCACCGGCGGGGAAAAGATCGTCGACCTGCTTCTGGCTCACGGCGCCGACCCGACGCTCGAAAACAATCACGAAGTCAGCCCGCTCGATCTCGCCCGGCGAATGGGCATCGACGACATCGTCACCACGCTTGAGGCCGCGGGTCGAGTGAGTGACAGCGAGGCGTAGGAGCCGGCCGTCGCGTGTGGCGGATCAGCCGCAGACGGGAGGTTGCAGCAGCGACGGACCGGGGTCTATTGTCGGCAACGTGCGAAAACTTCTCGTAGTAGTGCCCCGCAGCGGGGTCTGATCCAGACCGACCCCCCGCTGTGGGTCGAAGCTACTACGACGTCGGTCGCCTCCCTCTCGACAAGAAGACCGGCACAATGACCTCACCTTTTTCCACCACCATCGCCCCCGCGCCGAACGACATGCCCTCGCAGCGCTTCGGCGGCATGCAGTTGCCCCGCGGACTGCGCGAAGACGCCGAGAACATGCCGTGGAGCACGTTCACCGCGACGTACAGCCCAGTGTCAGGACCACTGCGTTTGGGCCGCTTCGAATGCACGGACACCGATCGGCCGTCCACCCGGCTCGGACCGCAGGCCCGCACCTTCGAGGCCACGTTCGCGATCGGCGACCGCATCGAGACTGCTGCCGTTGCCGCGTCCGGCCCGGTGGCCGCTCTGTCCGCGATGCTGTTCGATCAGGGCATCTCAATTGACATGTTGCGCTTCCACCAGCTGGAGTCTGGCGACCACACCGCGACCTTCATTCAAGGCAGCGACGGCACCCACGTCGAATGGGCGATGGGCTGGTCTGCGGACAAGACGGAGTCAGCGCTGCGCGCCATCGTCGCGTGTGCGAACCGGCTGATGAGCGTCGCGTGGTACACCGAGATCGACAAGGCGCAGAAGAAATACGTCTGGCGCCGCCGCTAGTGATTTCGGTGCGTTTTCATGCGCTGAGCGCCGGTTAACGCACCGAAATCGCTGCTAGTGCAAGGGGCGCAACATGATTGGCATGCCGTCCATCGGCACGGGCATGCCGCCGTAGTCCCACTTCGCCTTGTAACCGGATCTCGGCAGCTCTAGCCGGTAGCGGCGCAGCAGCCGGTGCAGGATCGTCTTGATTTCCAGCTGACCGAACACCATCCCGATGCACTTGTGTGCACCGCCACCGAAGGGTGTGAACGCGTAGCGGTGTCGTTTGTGCTCATTGCGCGGCTCGGTGAACCGTTCCGGGTCGAACTTCAGCGGGTCCGCCCACAGTTCGGGCAGCCGGTGGTTCATCCCGGGGTAGGCAATGACGTTGGTGCCCTTCGGGATGTAGTAGCCCAACAGTTCGGTGTCGCGCACGGTCTGCCGCATGGCCCACTGCACGGGCGTCACCAGGCGGATCGACTCGTTCATCACCAGATCCAGTGACTCCAGCTTCTCCAGCGAATCGATGTCGAGCGGGCCGTCGCCGAGCCGGTCGGATTCGTCGCGGCAGCGATCCTGCCACTCCGGGTGGGCGGCCAGGTTGTACGCCATCGTCGTCGCCGTCGACGTCGACGTGTCGTGCGCGGCCATCATCAGGAAGATCATGTGGTTGACGATGTCCTCGTCAGAGAACTTGTTGCCGTCCTCGTCCTCGGTCTGGCACAACACCGACAGGAGGTCGTTGCCGTTCTTGCCGCGTTGTTCCTTGACGCGGTCGCGGAAGTAGTTCTCCAGCAGCTCGCGCGCCTTGAGTCCGCGCCACCAGGTGAACGGCGGGACGCTGGTGCGGATGATCGCATTGCCGGCGCGGGTGGTGATGGCGAAGGCCTTGTTCACCTTCGTCACCAGTTCTTTGTCGGTGCCCGGCTCGTGGCCCATGAACACCATCGAGGCGATGTCGAGGGTCAGCTCCTTCATCGCGGGATAGAGCAGGAAGCGCGGGTCGTTGACCACCCAGTCGTTCGTAATCACTTGCGAGACAACGTGATCCATCTGCTCGACGTAGCTGACCAGCCGGGAGCGGACGAACGCTTCCTGCATGATCCGCCGATGGAACATGTGCTCGTCGAAGTCCAGCAGCATCAGGCCGCGGTGAAAGAACGGGCCGATGACCGGCACCCAGCCCTGTTGGCTGTAGTCCTTGTTGCGGTTGGAGTAGATGACCTGAGCCGCGTCAGGTCCGAGCGCAGCAACCCCGGGCAGTACCGGCGAGTCGCCGAACACCACCGGGCCCTTTGTGTTGTACAGGAACATCAGGTAGTCGGGGCCGCCGCGCAGCATCTCGATGATGTGCCCGAGGACCGGCAGGCCGGCGTCCCCGAGGACCGGCTTGAGCCCACTGCCGGGCGGCGGGTCGGCGAGCTTCTTCTCGGGGAATTTCGTGTTCAGAAGCCGGCGTTCGACGGCGCCCATGCCGGGAAAGTTATTGATCGACGGGGTCAGCCGGCGCTTCGCTTGATCCAGCAGATATTCCGGTGTGCTGATCGTCGCCACTCAAACGCTCCTGGGGTGAGGGTTGTGAACGGGGTCACTCCAGTCCATCCTGACGACCATACTTGACGCCTGTCAAGTTTTGATCTTTGCTTTGGAAATGACAACGCGGACCCGTGGTGACAGGCAGCGTGAGGCGATCGTCAGCGCGGTGCGGGAGTTGTTGACGCAGCGCTCCTTCGACGAGCTGTCGGTCAGTTCGATCAGCGAGCGTGCCGGCATCGCCCGCTCCGGTTTCTACTTCTATTTCGAGTCGAAGTACGACGTGCTCGCGCTGATCTTCGACGAAGTCACCCACGAACTAGAGGAGCTCACGCATTACTTTGCGCCGCGCGGGCCCGACGAAACACCGGAGGCGTTTGCCAAACGGATGGTGGGCAGTGCGGTGGCGGTCTACACACACAACGACCCGATCGTGACGGCATGCAACAACGCGCGCTACACCGACGTGAAGATCCGGGAAATCCTGGACCGCCAGATGACGTCGGTGATCGATCAGATCGTGAAGATCGTCGAGGACGAGCTTGCGGCTGGCACCGCTCGGCCCATTAGTGACGACATCCCGGCTCTGGTGCGCGCACTCGGTGCGACGACGGCGCTGATGCTCTCGGGCGACACCTCGTTCATCGGGCCCGACGGGGACTTGCAGCGCGGCGTTCAGATCTTGGAACGGTTGTGGCTTGCGGGGTTGTGGGGCGGAGCCGCGCTCGACCGGTAGGGTTCGGCGCGTGGTGAAGACGTTCGCGGGCAAACGAGTCTTCTTGACAGGTGCGGCCAGCGGGATCGGTCGTGCGACCGCGTTGAAGCTGGCTTCGGAAAGCGCGGAGTTGTTCTTGACCGACCGCGACGCCGACGGGCTGGCGACGACGGTGGCCGACGCGCGCGCTTTGGGTGCGACGGTGGCCGCGCATCGTGCGCTGGACATTTCGGACTATGACGAGGTGGCCGCGTTCGCAGCCGACATCCACACGCACCATCCGAGCATGGACGTCGTGATGAATATCGCCGGTGTCTCGGCGTGGGGGACCGTCGAGCAGCTCACTCACAAGCAGTGGAGCTCGATGATTGCGATCAACCTGATGGGCCCGATCCATGTCATCGAGACGTTCCTGCCGCCGATGGTGGCCGCGGGCCGGGGTGGGCATCTGGTCAATGTGTCGTCGGCCGCCGGGCTGGTCGCGCTGCCGTGGCACAGTGCCTACAGCGCAAGCAAA
>DASRFZ010000101.1:0-21964 GCA_035651275.1 Mycobacterium sp.
CGTGGGCGCAGCGCGAGCCTGAGCGAAAGGCGTTGCTGGACCGCCTGATTGCGCAGAAGATGCCCGACGGCTGGGACGCCGACCTGCCGCATTGGAGTACCGACGACAAGCCGATGGCCACCCGCGCCGCCTCCGGCCAGATGCTGGCTGCCGTCGGCCCCAAGCTGCCCGAGCTTTGGGGCGGCTCCGCCGACCTCGCTGAAAGCAACAACACCACCATCAAGGGTGCGGATTCCTTTGGGCCACCGTCTATTTCGACGAAGGAGTGGACCGCGCACTGGTACGGCCGCACGCTCCATTTCGGTGTGCGCGAGCACGCGATGGGCGCGATCCTGTCGGGGATCGTGCTGCACGGACCGACTCGGGCGTACGGCGGCACGTTCCTGCAGTTCTCCGACTACATGCGGCCCGCGGTGCGGCTCGCCTCGCTGATGGATATCGACACGATCTACGTGTGGACGCATGACTCGATCGGGCTCGGCGAAGACGGCCCCACGCATCAGCCGATCGAACACCTTGCTGCGCTTCGGGCGATCCCGAACCTATCGGTGGTGCGACCCGGCGACCCGAACGAGACGACCTATGCGTGGCAGACGATCCTGAGCCGGGGAGCGGGCAGTGGTCCCGTCGGCCTGATTCTGACGCGCCAAGCGATCCCGGTGCTCGAGGGCACCAGCGCCGAAGGGGTGGCCCGCGGTGGTTACGTACTGGGTGACACACCCGATGAAGATCCCGATGTCATCTTGATCGGGACGGGATCGGAACTGCAGCTGTGCGTCGAGGCGCGAAAGATCCTGGCGGACAAGGGCATCGTCGCCAACGTGGTGTCGATGCCGTGCGTGGAGTGGTTCGAGTCGCAACCGGTGGAATACCGCGATTCTGTGCTGCCGCCCGCGGTTTCGGCCCGCGTCGCGGTCGAAGCCGCCGTGGCCCAGAGCTGGTACAAGCTCGTCGGGGACACCGGAGAAATCGTCTCGATCGAGCACTACGGCGAGTCCGCCGACTACCAGACGGTGTTCCGCGAGTTCGGCTTCACGCCGGAGGCCGTCGTCGACGCCGCCGAACGATCGCTGGACAACTAGGAAGGGTTGGGTTCAAAGATGGCACAAGACAAGAATCTCGCTGCACTGTCTGCGGCAGGCGTATCCGTCTGGCTGGACGACCTGTCGCGTGAGCGACTCGAGTCCGGCAATCTCCAGGAGCTGATCGACACGAAATGTGTTGTCGGGGTAACGACGAACCCGACCATCTTTCAGAAGGCGCTGTCCGAAGGTGACGCCTACGACGCTCAGGTAGCCGAGCTTGCCGAGCGTGGCGCCGACGTCGACGCCACAGTGCGCACGGTGACAACCGACGACGTGCGCGACGCGTGCGACGTGCTGCGCCCGCAATGGGAGGCCTCCGACGGCGTCGACGGCCGGGTGTCGATCGAGGTCGACCCTCGCCTCGCGCACGACACCGACAAGACCGTGCTGCAGGCGATCGAACTGTGGAAGATCGTCGACCGGCCGAACCTGTTCGTCAAGATTCCGGCCACCAAAGCGGGGCTGCCGGCGATCACAAACACGCTCGCCGAGGGTATTTCGGTGAACGTCACGCTGATCTTCTCGGTCGAGCGGCATCGTGAGGTGATGGACGCTTACCTGGCGGGCCTGGAAGCGGCCAAGCAGGCTGGCCACGATATCTCCAAGATCCATTCCGTCGCTTCATTTTTCGTGTCGCGGGTGGATACAGAGATCGACAATCGGTTGGAGAAGATCGGTAGCGACGAAGCCCTCGCGCTACGCGGCCAGGCGGGCGTCGCCAATGCGCGTCTGGCATATGCGGCCTATGAAGAGGTGTTCGTCGGCGGCAAGCGCTATGAAGCGCTGAAGGCTGACGGCGCCCGAGTCCAGCGGCCGTTGTGGGCGTCGACTGGGGTAAAGAATCCCGACTACCCGGACACGCTCTATGTCACCGAGCTGGTCGCGCCGAACACCGTCAACACGATGCCGGAGAAGACTATCGACGCCGTCGCCGACCACGGCGAGATCACCGGCGACACCGTCACCGGCCGTGCCGGCGAAGCGCAGCAGGTGTTCGACAAGCTGGAAGCTGTCGGCATCGACCTTCGCGACGTGTTCTTGGTGCTGGAGGACGAAGGCGTCGAGAAGTTCGAAAAGTCTTGGCATGAGCTGCTGAATGCGACACAGGAACAGCTCGACGCCAAGAAATGACCAGCGTCGTCAGCAGGTCCGCGGAGACAGCCTGGCGTAACCCGTTGCGGGACAAGCGCGACAAGCGCCTGCCCCACATCGCCGGCCCGTGCGGGGTCGTTATCTTCGGCGTCACCGGCGACCTGGCCCGCAAGAAGCTCATGCCCGCGATTTACGACTTGGCCAACCGCGGGCTGCTCCCGCCGACCTTCGGCCTCGTCGGATTCGCCCGCCGCGACTGGGCTGACGAGGACTTCGGCAACGTCGTGCTCGACGCCGTAGGCCAGCATTCCCGTACCCCGTTCCGGCAGGAGGTCTGGGACCGCCTCGCCGAGGGAATCCGGTTTGTGCAGGGCACGTTCGACGACGAATCGTCGTTCGCGCGGCTTGCTGAGACGTTGGACAAGCTGGACGCCGAGCGCGGAACAGGCGGCAACCATGCGTTCTATCTGGCGATCCCACCGACGGCGTTCCCGCTTGTCTGCGAGCAACTGCAGAAGTCCGGTCTTGCGCGCCAGCAAGAAGGCCGCTGGAGCAGAGTCGTGATCGAGAAGCCATTCGGCCACGACTTGCACAGCGCTCAGCAGCTCAACGCGGTTGTCAACACGGTGTTTCCCGAAGAGACCGTCTTTCGCATCGACCACTATCTCGGCAAGGAAACCGTCCAGAACATCCTCGCGCTGCGGTTCGCCAACGAGCTGTTCGAGCCGGTGTGGAATGCGCACTACGTCGATAGTGTGCAGATCACGATGGCCGAGGACATCGGCCTCGGCGGCCGGGCCGGCTACTACGACGGCATCGGGGCCGCACGGGACGTGATTCAAAACCATCTGCTGCAGCTGCTGGCATTGACTGCCATGGAGGAACCGGTCAGCTTCTATCCGCACGAACTGCAAGCCGAGAAGATCAAGGTTTTGTCGGCGGTGAAACTCGTTGAACCGCTTGACGAGACAACGTCACGCGGCCAGTACACGGCGGGCTGGCAAGGTGGCCAGCACGTCGTCGGACTGCTCGAAGAAGAAGGTTTCTCGAAAGACTCGACCACGGAGACGTTCGCCGCGATCACGTTGGAGGTGGACACCCGCCGGTGGGCGGGCGTGCCGTTCTTTCTGCGGACCGGAAAGCGGTTGGGCCGCAGGGTCACCGAGATCGCGTTGGTATTCAAACGCGCTCCGCACCTGCCGTTCGACCAGACCATGACCGAGGAACTCGGCGAGAACGCTCTGGTGATTCGCGTGCAACCCGACGAAGGGATCACGTTGCGGTTCGGCTCCAAGGTGCCGGGCAGCGCGATGGAAGTCCGCGACGTCAACATGGACTTCTCGTATGGGTCGGCGTTCGCCGAGGACTCGCCCGAAGCCTACGAGCGGCTGATTCTCGATGTGCTGCTGGGCGAGCCGTCGCTGTTCCCGGTGAACGCCGAGGTCGAATTGTCATGGGAGATCCTCGATCCCGTGCTCGACTCTTGGGCCACCCATGGCCGCCCCGATCCCTACCAGGCCGGCACCTGGGGCCCGGAGTCGTCGTTCGAGATGTTGCGGCGAACGGGTCGCGAATGGCGGCGGCCGTGATTGTCGAGCGAGGAGTTGTCGAGCCATGATCGTCGAGCTTCCTCAGACCACGACCAACGACATCAACAAGCGAATCACCCAACTTCGGGAGGAAGGCGGTGCGATCACACTCGGCCGCGTGTTGACGCTCGTGATCGCGCCAGATTGCGACGAACTCGTCGAAGACGCCATCGAAGCCGCGTCCGGTGCCAGCCGCGAGCACCCCTGCCGCATCATCGTCGTGGTTCCCGGCGACCGCGACGCCACGGATGCGCGGCTCGACGGACAGCTGCGGGTGGGCGGCGACGCGGGCGCGGGCGAAGTGGTAGTGCTTCGTATCTCCGGGCCGCTCGCTGATCACGCGAGCAGCGTGGTGCTGCCGTTCCTGCTACCCGACACTCCGGTGGTTGCGTGGTGGCCCGGCATCGCACCCGGCGTTCCCGCACAGGATCCATTGGGCCAGTTGGCGATTCGGCGCATCACTGATGCCACCGCGGCCGAAGACCCATTGGCCGCGATCAAGAGCCGGCTGCGCGGCTACACCGACGGCGACACCGACCTGTCGTGGAGCCGTGTCACCTACTGGCGAGCACTGCTGACCTCGGCGATGGATCAGGCACCCCATGAACCGATCCAGTCGGTGCTGGTGTCCGGACTGAAAGACGAACCGGCGCTCGATATCATGGCCGGCTGGTTGGCAAGCCGGATCGACGGCCCGGTGGTGCGCGCGGTCGGTGACCTCAAGGTCGAGCTCAACCGTCAGACCGAGACCATCACACTGAGCCGACCGCAGACCGGCAACACCGCAACCCTGAGCCGGACCGCCAAGCCCGACGCTCTAGTGCCGTTGGCCCGCAGGGAAACCCGTGAGTGCCTTGCGGAAGATCTGCGCCATCTCGACCCTGACGAAATCTACGAAGAAGCCCTTCGAGGTATAGATAAGGTGCAATACACATGAGCAGACAGGTCGTCGAAACCTATTCCGACAGCGCCGCTTTGGTAGCCGCGGCTGGTGATCGACTTGCCGACGCCATTGTGTCGGCGATCGATGAGCGCGGCCGTGCGGTGATCGTGCTGACCGGTGGCGGCACCGGGATCGGGATGCTGTCGCATGTCGGCGAACATGGCGAGCGTATCGACTGGTCGAAAGTCCACCTGTATTGGGGCGACGACCGGTTCGTTCCCACCGATGACGACGAGCGCAACGAGAAACAGGCGCGGGCGGCCCTGCTCGACCGCGTCGACATTCCCGACGAGAACGTGCATGCGATGGCGCCCAGCGACGGCAGATTCGGCGCCGACATCGACGCGGCCGCCGCCGGCTACGAGCAGGAATTGGCCGCGGCTGCCGAATCCGGGCAACCCACCCCCGATTTCGACGTCCATCTGCTCGGAATGGGGCCTGAAGGCCACGTCAACTCGCTGTTCCCCCACAGCGACGCCGTGCGGGAGCAGACAAGGCTGGTGGTGGCTGTCGAGAATTCGCCCAAGCCGCCACCTCGTCGAATCACTTTGACACTACCGGCAATTCAACGGTCCCGCGAGGTCTGGTTGGTGGTCTCGGGCTCGGGCAAGGCCGACGCCGTGGCCGCCGCGGTCAACGGCGCCGATCCCGACGAGGTTCCCGCCGCCGGCGCGGTCGGTCGCGAGGCCACGGTGTGGCTACTCGACGAACCGGCCGCAGGAAAGCTGGACGGCAAGTCATAATGTCCGACATGGCAGACAAGGGCGCATCGCGCACGGGCCGGGAGCGGATCAAAACGCTGGCGCAGGCGGCGCTGAACGCCGACCTGACCGTCGAACAGCTCGAGACCGTGTTGAACACGTTGACCACATCGCTCGCCGCGCTCGACAACGCCGTCGAGGGCTTGGACAAGTCGTTGGTGACGTTCAACGGCACCCTCGCCCACTTGAATGAGACGCTGACACGCCTAGAGCGCATCGTCGACCTCGCGGAACCCGTTGTCGCACTCGTCGACCGGATGGACAACATTGTCGACGTCGGCGAGACGGCGATGGCGCCTCTCGCGGCGACCGAAAACGCGGTTCGACAGGTAGTCAAGACAATTCGCGACAAGACTCACTTGTAGCGGCTCACTCGCCGATGACCGGCGGCGCCACCAGCGGCAGCTCGCCGATCAATTCGTTCGAATTGCCCGCCGAGATCAGATATTTCGGCGCCCGGTGTTCGCCGCCGCCGTCACGGCCCAAGTGACCCGGGTACATACCGCCCATGAACGGCGCGCCGACTGATGACGGCGACGGCGAGGGTGCGGTCCGCGGCTCCCCGACTGCGGATTGGCGCAATCCTGCTCCGGGTGGACTGGTTGTCGCGGACGGCGACGGGTCCGGGCGTGCTGGCATGGTGTCGACGCCAGGAGACGTCAGTGCAGACCCATGGGTAGGTGCGCGCCACGGCTGGGCCGGGCGCACCGAGGGTAGCGGTGACTCACCCGGCGTTGGCGGGTGACCGAATGAGCTTACCGCCGGTGTGGAACCGGCTGGTGCAGTGGGCATTTGCGGCACGCCCGCTGATGGCCCGCTTTGCGGAACACCGTTCGGTGCCGTGCCCGCCGGGTGGGCACCGGCGACGGGGAAAGGGTCCGGAGGGGTCGGGATGTCGACGACGGCGTTGCCTGCCGCGACGGCCGGGGCGCTGTACCTCTCGCGGACTTGAACCAACGCCTCGTCGACCGTTCGGCTGACGCAGGCCCGTAGATCGCTTGCGGCCCGGGAAAGTTCGAGGAGGCGCACGGCTGCCGACCGGCACGCCGGCAGGCCGTCGAGCGAACCGGTGACGTACCGGCGAAGCGCATCCGTCGACGCGTCGGCGCCGCGTCCGCGCCACGATCCGTCGAGCTGCGCACCGAGCCGACGGTCGAGGTCGGCCAGGACGTCCCCGATCCGGTCGACCACCCGTTGCCAGTCGTCGGCCAGCGCCACCATCCGAGGAGGATCGAGTCGGGCTTGCATCCCGATCACCGCCTCGTGCGACCACGCCGACGAGGTCCATGTGTCGGCTGTTACTCGGTCGACCATTGCCGCCCCATGACCTTGCTGTCCGCTTCTCCGTATGGCTCTGTGGTGGAACGGAATTGATCCGCGATCATGTTGAGGTTGGCCGCATGGCGTTCGAGGAGCCACCGCAGCGAATTTGCCCCGGTAGCCTTCTCCTCCAGGAGACGCACCCACCCTCGGCCTTCGGCACAGTCGCCCAACCAGCCGTCGTAAACGCCGTCGGTCAAGGCCGCGACGCTTCGGGTCTGCGCCATCAATTGCGCCGCGGCCTGTTCACATAGCGCGGCGGCGTCGTGGCCGCCCTCAGGGCTCAGGAAGACGTCGGCCATGTAGTTGCGACGCGAAGCCTGCGCTGATTGGTTCCCTCAGCCACTGTTTCGCAGCGCCGACGCCAACCCGTTCATGGTCAGCAGGATCCCCCGCTGTACGTGCTCGTCGTCGTCCCCGGACCGGTAGCGGCGCAGCAGTTCGACCTGCAGGTGGTTCAGCGGTTCGAGGTATGGGAACCGATTGAACACAGAACGGGCGAGCGCAGGGTTGTCGGCGAGCAGATCGTCCTGTTCGGTGACGAGACTGTGCATTCTGATTGCACGGTCGTGTTCGTCGACGAGCATGCGGTACACCCGGCGGCGCAGCTTTTCGTCTGGAACTAGTTCGGCGTAGCGGCCCGCGAGGTCCATGTCGGCCTTGGCGAGCACCTGAGCCATGTTCGACAGCACAGTGCGGAAGAAAGGCCAGCGTCGATACAGATCCCGCAGCACGTCAAGACGATCGTCGTCGTCGTCCACCCAGTCCTCGAATGCGGTTCCGGCTCCGTACCAGCCCGGCAGCATCACACGCGACTGGCTCCATGCCAGCACCCATGGGATAGCGCGCAAGTCGGAGATCGAAGTCGTCTGTTTGCGCGACGACGGCCTGCTGCCGATGTTCAGTGCGCCGATCTCGGCGACGGGTGTCGACGCCGTGAAGTAGTCCACGAATCCCGGTGTGTCGTGGACCAATTCGGCATAGGCGCGTTGGGCCAGCGATGCGAGCTCGTCGAACACCTGGTACGCGGATTCGGCGTCCTCGCCCAGACCTTCTACGTCCAGCAGCGTCGACTCCAACGTCGCAGCCACCAGTGTTTCGAGGTTGCGCTGGGCGATCCGCGGCTCGGCGTACTTGGCGGCGATCACCTCGCCCTGTTCGGTGAGCCGCAGCGATCCCGACACCGCGCCGGGCGGCTGCGCGAGGATCGCCTCATAGCTCGGCCCACCGCCGCGGCCCACCGTGCCGCCGCGACCGTGGAAGAGCCGCAACCGAATTCCCGCCTTGCGGGCAGTGTCGACGAGGTCGAGTTCAGCGCGGTAGAGAGCCCAGTTGGCGGCGAGGTAGCCGCCGTCTTTGTTGGAATCCGAGTACCCGAGCATCACTTCTTGACTGTCGCCGTGCGCACGTACCAGGGAGCGGTATACCGGAACCTCCAGTGCCGCTGCGAGAATCGACGCGCCGTGCTGAAGGTCGGCGATCGTTTCGAACAGCGGCACGATGCCGACCGGGCAGCACGGCTGGTCACCGGCGTGCAGTAAACCTGCCTCCTTCAAAAGGATTGCCGCCTCGAGAAAGTCCGACACCGATCGACACATCGAGATGACGTAGTTCGGCACGGCGCGCGCGCCGAACACATCGACGGCGCGGGCCGCGGCGGCGACGATGTCCAACTCCTTTCGCGCGGTGTCGGAAAGCTCGGCACCATGACGGGTCAGCGGTCGGCGAGTGGTCAGCTTGGCCGCCAGTAGTTCGACACGGTCCTCCTCCGACAGCGAGAGGTAATCCGGATGCACGCCCGCCCATGCCAGCAGCTCTGCCACTACCTCCTCGTGGACGTCGGAGTTCTGCCGCATGTCCAAACCCGAGAGATGAAAGCCGAAGACGCGCACCGACTCTCGCAGGCGCGCCAGTCGGTCGTCGGCCAGCAGTGCGCTGCCGTGACTGCGCAGCGACGCGTCGATGACGTCCAGGTCGGCGAGCACCTCCCCCGGTGTCTCGTACGGCTCGAGTTCGAGATCGAGCTCCCGGCTGGGCTGCCGATCCAGCTTGCGCTGGGCGGTCGCCGTCAGTCGCCCGTGCACGACGCGCAAGGCTCGACGATACGGTTCGTCCGTGCGGGCCTGGTCTTGGCAACTGTCGGCCAGAGCGGCCAGCTCGTCGGTGATCTTGACCAGCCGCACCGACATCGAGAGTTCTTGCTCGAGCGCGGTCAACTCGGTGAAGTAATGGCCGAACGCCGTGTACGCCGCGCTGTCGACAGCCAACCTCACTACGTCCGCAGTCACGTTGGGATTGCCGTCACGGTCGCCGCCGATCCACGATCCCGGCCGCAGAATCGGCTCGTCGAGGACATGGGCGTCGGGCCAGCGAGCTTGCAACGCGGCACGCACCTCGGCGTTGACTTGGGGAATCACCTCGAACAATGCCGCATGGTAATACCGCAAGCCGACTTCGATCTCGTCTTGAATCTTCAACCGCTGCAACCGAATCAGGGCCGTGTCCCATAGCATCAGAATCTGACGGCGTAGTTCGGTTTCGATGTCCACATCGTCAGCGGTCTCGGCATGGCCATGCAGCCGCAGCCTCATCAGCTCGGTGATCCGATGTTGGGTGTCGAAGACAGTGCGGCGACGGGTCTCGGTGGGGTGCGCGGTGATCACCGGTGACACCAGCGCGTCTCTCAACGCGTCGGCGACGACGCCGGGATCGAGTTGCGCCGCATCGAGTTTGGGGTAGGTCGCCGCAAGGCTGCTGTCCTGGGGTGGGTCGCCGGCTTTGACATGGATGTCGCGGCGCCGTTCGCGGTGGATGTCCTCGGCGACGTTGGCCAACAGCGCGAAGTGGGAGAAAGCCCGGATCACCGGGATGGCGTGGCGAACGTCGATGCCGTCGAACATCTCGGCCAATTCGGCACGATCGATCTCGGAGCGTCGAACCCGGAATGATTCCACCCGAGCGCGTTCGACGAGCTCGAACACGTCCTCGCCGTTCTGCTCGCGGATGGTGTCGCCGAGGATCGCGCCGAGCAGCCGAATGTCTTCGCGCATCGGCTCGGTCGCCTCTCGGCCCACGCGGGTCCGGTGGACCGCACCAATCGGCGCGAGGCTCGCGTCATCAGCCATGCGTTCAGTATCGGCGCACGGGGGGCACCGCGCATGGCCGCGGCGTCACATGGAGAGGAGGAACGAAACGATGATCAACAGGAGGACGACGGCGAATGGAATCACTACCAGTGCAATCGTGATCCCCACGCCGTTGTACTTCTGTGGCGGATAGCCGAGCGACCCGGGGCTGAACGACCACATCGGCGCCTTGTATTCGAGCTCGACGACTCGACCGGGCGTCACCTCGACGGCCGAATCAGCCGGCCCGAGCCGCTGCGGCAGAAAGTACGGCGTGTACACGTGGACATGATGCTGACCCGGCCGCGCCGGCACCACTGTCCGGCCCCAGTTCATGGGCGGCAGTTCGTGACCGTCGACGTAGATTTTCGGCTTGATGAAGTAGAACAACCACGCCAGCGGAAAGAACCCGGTTGTGATAGCGATGCCCTCACCCGGCTGAGCGTATTGCTGGGGCGGCGGCGCGTACTGCTGCTGCGGGCCGTACTGCTGCGGCGGGGGCGGACCGTACTGCTGCGGCGGAGGGTACGGCTGGCGGTACTGCGGCTGGTTCTGCGGATACGGCCCTTGGGGATTGCTCATGTTCGCGGCCTCTCATGTGGAGGCCTCACAGTAACAATGACCGCCCGCAACGGGCCCTTTTCAAAGGTGAAAGCGAGTTCTAGGACGAGCCGTATTTGATCATCAGGCCGACGCCGATGATCGAGATCAGCCAGATCGCGGTCACGAACAGCGTCACGCGGTCGAGGTTCTTCTCGACCACTGTCGAGCCGGCGAGGCTCGATTGCACGCCACCGCCGAACAGCGTCGACAGCCCGCCGCCTTTGGCCCGATGGAGCAGCACCAGCAGCACCACGAGGACGCTGGTGATCACCAGCAGCACGTCCAGGGCCATTTTCATGAGGCCCACCTTACCGTTCGAGCGGCTCGGCTAGGGCAGCGGTCCGCCCGCCGCGATTGCCGACATCGCCGCAAACTGTTCGCCGTCCAGCGACGCGCCTCCGACCAGCGCGCCGTCGACGTCGTCCTGGGCGACGATTTCGCCGATGTTCTTGGCGTTGGCCGAACCGCCGTAGAGAACGCGCACGCCGTCTGCTAGCTGCGGCGACGCCAACTTGCCCAGCTCGTCACGGATCGCCTTGCACACTTCTTGCGCGTCGGCCGCGCTGGCGACGCGGCCGGTGCCGATCGCCCACACCGGCTCGTAGGCGATGACCGCGTTGCCGATCTGCTCTTCGGTCAACCCGGCAAGTGAGCCGCGCACCTGTTCGACGTTGTGCGTCACGTGGTCACCGGCCTCACGAACGTCGAGGTGTTCGCCGACACAGATGATCGGGATCAGGCCATGCCGGAATGCAGCGGCCGCCTTCGCCGCGACGAGTTCGTCGTCCTCGTGGTGGTATGTCCGGCGCTCGGAGTGGCCGACGACTACGTACGTGCACCCCAGCTTGGACAGGAATGTACCGCTGATGTCGCCGGTATAAGCGCCGTCGTCGTGCTGAGACAAATCCTGCGCGCCATAGGTCAGGCGCAGCTTGTCACCGTCGACAAGCGTCTGCACTGACCGCAAGTCTGTGAACGGCGGGAGGACTGTCACGTCGACCTTGTCGTAGTACTTCTCCGGTATGGAGAATGCGATCTTCTGCACCAACGCGATCGCTTCGAAGTGGTTGAGATTCATCTTCCAGTTGCCGGCGATCAGGGGCTTACGGGTCAACGTCTCTCCTCAGATGGTGAGCACATGGATGCCGGGCAGTTCTTTGCCCTCAAGGTATTCCAGCGACGCGCCGCCGCCGGTGGAAATGTGCGAGAAGCCATCCTCGGGCAGGCCCAGAGCCCGCACCGCGGCGGCGGAGTCTCCCCCGCCGACAACGCTGAACGCGCCCTTTTCGGTGGCCCGGATGATCGCCTCTGCAACGCCTTTGGTGCCGGCCGCGAATTCCGGGAACTCGAACACCCCCATCGGGCCGTTCCAGAAGACGGTCTTCGCATTGGACAGCAGCGCGGTGAAGCGCTTCACCGATTCGGGACCGATGTCCAGGCCCATCTTTCCCTCCGGAATACGGTCGGCGGCAACCGTTTCCGACGGTGACTCAGCCCTGAACTCGTCGGCGACCACGATGTCGATAGGAACGTGGATCACGTCGGCGTAGGTGTCGAGCAGTTCTTTACACTTGTCGACCATCTCCGGCTGCACGAGCGACTCGCCGACCGAAAGCCCCAGCGCGGCAAGGAATGTGAAACACATGCCGCCGCCGATGACCAGGCTGTCGGCGCGCTTCGCCAGCTCCTCGATGACCGCGAGCTTATCGGAAACCTTCGACCCGCCTAGCACGACCGCGTATGGACGCTCGGTGGATGCGGTGAGCTGTTGCAGCACTTCGACTTCCGCGGCTACCAGCTTGCCTGCGTAATGCGGCAACAGCGTGGCGACCTCGTACACCGAGGCCTGCTTGCGATGCACGACACCGAAGCCGTCGGAGACGAAAGCGCCCTCATCACCGACCAATTCGACCAACTGCTTTGCCAAAGCGAGGCGTTCGCCGTCGTCCTTACTGGTTTCCCTCGGGTCGAAGCGGACGTTCTCGAGCAGTAGGACGTCGCCGTCCGTCAGACCCTCCGCTCGGGCCAGCGCGTCTGAGCCGACGACGTCGCCCGCCAATTGCACGTGGCGGCCCAGCTTTTCTCCCAATGCGGTGGCGACGGGCTTCAGTGAAAACTTCGGATCGGGCTTACCGTCCGGCCGACCGAGGTGCGCGGCGACGACGACCTTGGCGCCGGCGTCGGCAAGCGCTTTCAGCGTCGGCACCGACGCGACGATGCGGCCCGGATCGGTGATCTGCCCGTCGTCGTCGAGCGGGACGTTGAGGTCGGAGCGGACCAGAACGCCGCGGCCCGAAACCCCTTCGGCGAGAAGGTCGTCGAGGGTTTTGATTGCCATCTCGCTACAGCGACTTGCCGACCAGCGCGACCAAGTCGACGAGGCGGTTGCTGTAACCCCACTCGTTGTCGTACCACGAGACGACCTTGGCCTGGTTGTCGATCACCTTGGTCAGACCGGAGTCGAAGATCGAGCTGTGCGGGTCGGTGACGATGTCGCTGGAGACGATCGGCGCGTCGTAGTACTTGAGGATGCCCTTCATCCGGCCCTCGGCGGCCGCCTTGAACGCAGCGTTGATGTCTTCGACGCTGGCCGACTTGCTCAGATCGGCGGTCAAGTCGGTGACCGAGCCGGTGGGAATCGGCACCCGCAACGCGTAGCCGTCGAGCTTGCCCTTCAACTCGGGCAGCACCAGACCGATCGCCTTCGCGGCGCCCGTCGACGTCGGCACGATGTTCAGTGCGGCGGCACGGGCCCTGCGCAAGTCCTTGTGCGGGCCGTCCTGCAGGTTCTGGTCCTGCGTGTAGGCGTGGATCGTGGTCATCAGGCCCTTGACGATGCCGAACTCGTCGTGCAGGACTTTGGCAAGTGGCCCAAGGCAATTCGTGGTGCACGAAGCATTGCTGATGATGTTCTGGCTGCCGTCGTACTTGTCATCGTTCACACCGAGAACGATCGTGATGTCCTCGTCGGTGGCGGGCGCGGAGATGATGACCTTCTTTGCGCCGGCTTGCAGATGGCCCTTCGCCTTGTCGGCCTTGGTGAATATGCCGGTGGATTCGACGACGACGTCGACGCCGAGGTCGCCCCACGGGAGGGCGGCCGGCCCTTCCTTGACTTCGAGGGCCTTGATCTTGTTGGTGCCGACGACGATGGTGTCGTCACCTTCGAGGCTGACGTCCTGGGGCAGGCGGCCGAGGATCGAGTCGAACTTGAGCAGATGGGCCAGCGTCGCGTTATCGGTGAGGTCGTTGACGGCGACCACCTCGATGTCGGTGCTACTGCCTTGCGCCTTCTGCGCTTCCAGTGCCCGGTAGAAATTGCGTCCGATGCGGCCGAAGCCGTTGATGCCCACCCGGACTGTCACTTGTTTCTCCCTCGTCCGCCTTGCTCTGCTGTTGTCGTCTATGGCCAGCCTAATGGGGACCGATCCGGGTGATGTGGGCCGGTCAAGCAGGTGTGAGGCCGGCCACGACCCGTTGCTTCAAATCTCCGCTCCGGGTGTCTTACCGTCGTGCCATAATCGAATGTATGTTCGAAGAGGCAACTCCGGCCGAGCTGATCGAGCTGATCACGGGCAGCGGCCATGAGGAGTCGCGGCTGATGGCGCGCAGGATGGCGGCGGTCTGGCAGCTGTTGTTAGAGCGCATGCAGGACTACGAGACCGATCCGAATCCGGATTATTCGTCGGTGACGGGCTTTCAGCGCGCCACGGCCGAGGTGGCCGCGGCGTTGAATCTGTCGGGGCGTGCGGCCAGTTTCATGGTGTCGCATGCGGAGGCATTGGCAATGCGGCTGCCCAAGGTCGCGGCGGTGTTAGCGGACGGTAAAACCGATTGGCGCACCGTTGAATTGATCATCGTGCGGACCGAGTTGGTCGGCTCGGAAATCAACGCCATCGACGAGTCGTTGGCCGCGCGGATCGTCAATTGGCGGTGCTGGTCGAGGCGGCGGATCATCAACGCCGTCGACGCGGCGGTACATGCCGCCGATCCCGAGGCGGCCCGAGAGCGTCGAATGGCGGCCGAGGAACGCGACCGCCACGTCAGCGTCACCCCGCTGCCCGAAGGGATGGCCCGAATCAGTGGCACGGTGGCCGCTACCGCCGCCGCCGCGTTCGACAAGCGGCTGTCCGACATGGCCACCGCGTTGTGCGCCGATGATCCCCGCACTCTCATCCAGCGTCGCGCCGACGCATTGGCCGCGCTCGGCGAGGGCCGCGCCCTGATATGTGAGTGCGAACGGCCCAACTGCCCGGCTCGCCCGGAACAGGCAGCGGCCCCCGGAGTACTGATCAACGTAGTGGCCAGCGAGGACACGCTGTGTGGGCGCAGCCAACAGCCCGGCTACCTGTCCGGCTATGGAGTGATCGACGCCGACCAAGTGCGCGAACTCGCCGAGGAAGCGGCACTGCGGATGGTGCATTCGACGACCACCGAGGCGCAGGCACTGTGCTATCAGCCCTCGGCAGCGCTGGAGCGCTTCATCCGCAGTCGCGACCTGACGTGCCGGTTCCCCGGTTGCGATGTCCGCGCTGAGTTCTGTGACATTGACCATACGGTGCCGTTCAACCACGCCGACCCTGCCGCAGGTGGTTTGACTGTTCCCTGGAACCTGAAATGTGTTTGCCGCCAACATCATCGGCTCAAAACCTTCGTGTGTGGCCGCGACGGATGGCAGGACGAGCAGCTGCCTGACGGCACTATTGTCTGGATCTCACCCACCGGCAAGAGCTACCGGACTACGCCGGGCGGCGCAGACCTATTCCCCCAATTCGGTCGGCCGGCGTGTACGGCTCCGCGGCCCCAGCGGCGCAACCACGCAAAGGAACGGGCTGCGCGAATTGCCCGCGCCCGCAAGCACAACCGCGAGCAGAAGCCGTTGAACAACGAGCATCGTCGGGTCCTTCGCGAGATGAAGAGAGAAATCGACGGCCGCAAGTTCCGCAATCACGCGCGGCGGATGAAGTTCATCTTCAAAGGCAGTCGACCAAGCTCCAGCCCCTTCTGCCCCTGGATCGACGACCCCCTCGAACCCGAAGACCTTCCTCTCGGTTGGAAACCACCACCGAAACCACCGCCGCCGCCCGACGACCCGCCGTTCTGAATCGGCGACCACGCCCGCGGGTGGGTACGGGCAGAATGAGTCGGGTGAGACCCGGAAAGTGGCTACGCGGGATGTGCTGCGTGACGATCGCCACCGCTGTCGCAGGGTGCGGCCACGTCATCGCCGGCACGCCCGTCATGCAAGCTTTGGCCGGCGAGGACAAGTGCGCGCAATCGTCGGGCCCGATGGTGACGATCGACCCGCAAAGTGACGGCGAACCGGTGATGCGGATCCCCCAACCACCGAATTGGAAGCGCGACACCCGACTCGACTCGCAACTGATCCGCTACGTGATGACGAATCACGCGCTCGTCGCCGACAGGTTTTCGGCGTACGCCGCGGTGACGCTGGAGGACGTCACCTCCAAAGACATTTCAGCCGAACAGGTTATCGCCAGCGAGTGGGCGAGCGTGCGCACGATCGGCGGCGCGAGCGAGCTCACCGTCACGTCCAACCGGTCGGTGTGCGGCTACCCGGCTCAGACAGTCACCTACACGGTGCCCCAAATAGGCGCGATCCCGACGCGTTTCGGAACCGCGTTGGCGGTGGTGACGCCGGGAGTCCGGAAATACGCCGCGGTGATCACGGTGCAATCCGCCGATCCGACCAATCCGACGTACAAAGCCGACGCACAAACGATCATCGACGGATTCCAGATCATGCCCGAAACCGGCGGCAATCACTAGATCGGGTGCGCGTCGAACCACTCCAGTAGCAAGTCGGCGACTGTGTCCGGCTGTTCGTCGGGCAGCCAGTGCGAGCCGTGCAAAACCTCGAACCGGTAGTCGCCGCTGACATAGCGCGCGGTGTCGCGCGCCGGCTTTTCGGTGAGCGCGATGTCGTCATCGCTCCAGACGTACATCGTCGGCACGGAGACCTTCGCGCGCATGCTTCTCGGATTTGAGAGCGGAATTGCGCGATACCAATTGAGCGCTGCGGTCAGCACACCCGGCTCCGTCATCGCCTGCGCGTCGCGGCGTGCCGCTTCGTGCGGCAATCCACCGCGCTCCAAAGTGGTTGTCATCCGGGCCGCTTCGCGGTTGTGCCCAAGCAGCAGCCGCTCCGGCAGCCCCGGCAGCTGGAAGAAGAACATATACCACGACGCGAACCCTTGCCGGCTGGTGACGAAGGAGTTCAGAAACGCCGCGGGATGCGGTACCGACAGCGGTGAGACAGTCGCAAGCCGGTCACTGAGCGCAGCGGCCGCACCCCACGCCACCGCGGCGCCCCAGTCGTGTCCGACCAAGTGCACGCAGTCGGCTCCCGCCGCGTCGAGCAGCACGCGGACATCCTCGACGAGTTCTGGCATGCGGTAGTCCCGGCGTCGCGGCGGTCGCGCACCGGGCGAATAGCCACGCTGATTCGGAGCCAGACAGCGGTAACCGCGAGCGGTCAGCCGGTCGATCACCGCCGACCAGCTCGTGTTGAACTGCGGAAAGCCATGCAGCAGAACGACAACCGGCCCATCAGCCGGGCCGGCATCGATCACGTCGAACGTCAGGTCACCGCGACGGTATTGGTCCACGCTACGCATCCTCCAACAGATCGGGGGTTACCGCCGACTCGGTGTCCGGTATGCCCTCTTGCTTGGCCTTGCGATCAGCCATCGACAGCAGGCGCCGAATGCGCCCTGCCACAGCGTCTTTCGTCATCGGCGGATCCGCAAGCCTACCCAGCTCCTCCAGCGATGCCTGCCGATGCTCGACGCGCAGCTTGCCCGCCGCGGCCAGATGATCCGGCACCGTGTCGCCGAGGATCTCCAACGCCCGCTCGACCCGCGCCGCCGCAGCCACCGCCGCCCGCGCGGAACGCCGCAGATTCGCATCGTCGAAGTTCGCCAGCCTGTTCGCGGTCGCACGAACCTCGCGGCGCATCCGCCGCTCCTCCCACGTCAACCGCGTGTCCTGAGCGCCCATCCGCGTCAGCAATGCGCCGATCGCCTCGCCGTCGCGCACGACGACCCTGTCCGCGCCACGCACCTCACGTGCCTTCGCACTGATTCCCAGTCGCCGGGCCGCGCCGACGAGAGCCAGTGCGGCCTCCGGCCCGGGGCAGCTGACCTCGAGCGCCGACGACCGCCCCGGTTCGGTGAGCGACCCGTGTGCCAAGAACGCGCCGCGCCACGCCGCCTCGGCGTCCCCGACGCTCCCCCCGACCACGTGCGCCGGAAGCCCGCGCACCGGTCGGCCACGCAGATCGAGCAGGCCGGTCTGCCGTGCCAACGCCTCGCCGTCTTGCGCCACGCGCACGACATAACGGGTTTGTTTACGAATCCCGCTGGCGGACAACACATGTACGACGGCGTTGTACCCGTACAGATCGAAGATGTCCTTACGGAGCCGACGGGCGATGATGCCTAGATCCACTTCGGCCTCGACGATGACCCGGCCCGCGACGATGTGCAGCCCACCGGCGAACCGGAGCAGGGCGGACACTTCCGCCTTGCGTGCGCTGACAGAGTTCACAATCAGCCGGCTCAACTCGTCCTTGACCTCAGCGGTCATCGCCACGGCTCGTCACCTCCCGGTCTGTTGAGACTCGGTACTGTTGGCGCGATCGGCACCGCCGCCGGTCGCGCTCGCACACTGTCCAAGACCGCGGCCAACTTAGCCGGGTCATGTAGAGATGTACCAGGCCGCGACACGTCAGCAAACCTTACGTCCGCTTTGAGCAGAGCCGAAGTGCGCCGCAACTGCTGGCGTTCGCGGTCACCGGGGACCCGCTCCGCATCGACGACGATCTCGTCGACGCCGAAATCCGGGGCGTGCTGTGACAGCACGTGCAAATAGCGCTCGGCAGAGAACCCAGCGGTCTCCCCCGGCTCCGCGGCGAGGTTGAGCACGAGTGCGCGCCGAGCCGTCGTCGCCTTCAACGCTGACGCCAGTCCCGGCACCAACACGTGCGGGATGACACTGGTGAACCACGAACCCGGGCCCAGCACAACGAGATCCGCGTCCAGGATTGCGTCGACGGCCTGCGGCGTGGCCGGCGGATCACCCGGTAGCAAGCGCACCCGCCGCACCTTGCCCGGGGTCGTCGCCACCGCGACCTGTCCCCGAATCACCCGGAACATCCGCGGGTCGGCCTCCAGACCGGCGACGTCGGCCTCGATCTGCAACGCGATCGGGCACATGGGCAACACCCTGCCCTTGACGCCGAGAATCCGGCCAATCTCATCCAGCGCCGCCACCGGGTCGGCCAGCACTTCGTTGAGGCCGGCCAACAGCAGATTGCCGATCGGGTGGCCTGCCAACGCGCCGCTGCCCCCGAAGCGGTGCTGAAGAATCGTTGCCCACAACCGCCCGTACCGACTGTCAGAAGCCAAGGCCGCCAACGCCATTCGCAAGTCGCCGGGGGGAACGATGTCCAGCTCGCTTCGCAATCGGCCCGAGGATCCACCGTCGTCGGCGACGGTAACCACCGCGGTGACATGCGGGGTGAGCCGCCGCGCGGCGGACAATGTGGCATACAGCCCGTGCCCGCCGCCGAGGGCGACGATGCGGTAGCTCATTCGCGGCCCAAATCCCGGTGCAGCACCCGCACCGACAGCTGTGCATTTGGTTCGAGGCGCTCGGCCAGCGCCTCGGCCATCGCGACGCTCCGGTGCTTACCGCCGGTGCATCCGATGGCAACCGTCATATAACGCTTCCCCTCACGTCGATATCCCTCCACGACAAGGGACAGCAGTCGATGGTAGGTGTCGAGGAACTCTTCGGCACCCGCTTGCGCCAACACGTACTCGCGAACCGCTGGGGCCTGGCCGGTCTGCGGACGCAGTTCGTCGATCCAGTGCGGGTTCGGTAGGAAGCGGACATCCATGACCATGTCGGCGTCCATCGGCAAGCCGTACTTGAATCCGAACGACTCCACCGTGACACTGGTGTGCGCGATCGCCTCGCCGCCGAATGCCCGCTCGATACTCTCCCGCAGCGCTCGCACCGACAGCGCGGAGGTGTCGATGATCAGGTCTGCCGCCTCCCGGAGCGGAGCCAGCATGCTGCGCTCGGCGGCGATGCCCTCGGCGAGCGTCTGGTCGCCTTGAAGGGGATGGCTGCGCCGGTTCTGCTCGTAGCGCCGCACCAGGATATCGTCGGACGCTTCTAGGAACAGCACGCGCGGAAAGATGTCCCTCGACGCCAAATCCTTTCGCACCCAATCTAAGTCGCCTGTGAAGCCGCGGGAACGCGCATCCAGTACCACCGCGAGCTGGGTGATCCGCGAACCGGCAGCCAAGCCGAGGTCCACCATCTGCGTGATCAGCTCCGGCGGCAGATTGTCCGCGACGTACCAGCCGAGATCCTCGAGCACCTTGGCGGCGGTGTTGCGTCCCGCTCCGGACAACCCAGTGACCAGAACGACGTCGATCCCGGATTTCGACGCAGCAGTCCCGTCCCGCAGCTCTTCGCCTGTGCCTTGATCAGTCATCCGGATGCCCTCGTCCGATCATCTCCCATCGCGGCGGCATCCGCGTTGGTTCCCGTGGAATCGGCGACCCCCAAGGCTTCCAGGACAGCCCGAGCCGTGCTGACGCCGATCCCGGGCACGGCGGTGATTTCGTCGACAGTGGCCTGCTTGAGCCGTGCCACCGAGCCGAAGTGGGCGACGAGCGCCTTGCGGCGCGTCTCCCCCAGCCCGCGCACCGAGTCCAGCGCCGACGCGGTCATCCGCTTCGATCGCTTGCTGCGGTGATAGGCGATGGCGAACCGGTGTGCCTCGTCGCGAATCCGCTGCAGCAGGTAGAGGCCCTCGCTATTGCGCGGCATGATCACCGGGTCCGGCTCGGATGGCACCCACACCTCTTCGAGCCGCTTGGCGAGACCGATCACCGCCACGTCGGTGATGCCGAGTTCGTCGAGGACGGCCTTGGCGGCGTTGACTTGCGGCGCACCACCGTCGACGACGAAAAGGTTTGGCGGGTAGGCGAATCGGCGGGCTCTGCGTTCTTCTGTCGGAGTTTTCGCTTCGGTCAGGTGGCGCCAGAAGCGGCGCCGCGTCACCTCGGCGATCGACGCGACGTCGTCGGACCGTCCCTGCCCCGCGGCTTCGCGGATGGCGAAATGCCGGTAGTCGGACTTGCGCGGCAACCCGTCCTCGAACACCACCAGTGACGCCACCACGTCGGTGCCCTGCACGTGGCTGACATCGACGCATTCGATTCGCAGCGGAGCCTCTGCGAGACCCAGCGCATCCTGGATGCTTTGCAGCGCTTCGGATCTCGCGTTGAAGTCGCCGGCCCGCTTCAGCTTGTGCTGCGCCAGCGCCTCCTGGGCGTTGCGCTGCACGGTTTCCGCCAGCGCCCGTTTGTCGCCGCGCTGAGGCACTCGAATCGCCACTCGCGACCCACGCAGCCGCGACAGCCACTCCGCCAACTCGGTGGTGTTGGGCGGCAGCACCGGCACCAGCACCTGGCGTGGTACCGGGTTGGTGTATTCGTCTGCAGCGCCGTCCAATTCAGCTTGTTCGCCATAGAACTGCGTGAGGAACTGCTCTACGAGGACCTCGTGTCCGGACTCGCCCGACTTCTCGACGATCCAGCCGCGCTGGCCTCGGACGCGGCCGCCCCGCACGTGGAAGACTTGCACGGCGGCTTCCAGCTCGTCGTCCGCGAACGCGACCACGTCGGCGTCGGTGCCGTCGCCGAACACCACGGTCTGCTTCTCGAGCGCGCGCTTGAGCGCCGAAATGTTGTCCCGCAACCGGGCGGCCCGTTCGAAGTCGAGCGCGGCCGCCGCCTCGTTCATCTGGTGCTCCATGTCGCGGACCAGCCGGTCGGTTTTGCCCGAGAGGAAGTCGCAGAAGTCGAGGACGATCTTGCGGTGCTCCTCGGCGCTCACGCGGTTCACGCACGGCGCAGAGCACTTGTCGATGTAGCCCAGCAGACACGGCCGGTCAATTTGCCTGTGCCGCTTGAACACTCCCGCCGAGCAGGTGCGGGCCGGGAACACCCGGGTGAGCAAGTCCAGTGTTTCGCGAATGGCCCACGCATGCGAGTACGGACCGAAGTACCGCACACCCTTGCGCCGCGGACCGCGATAGACCATCAGCCGCGGGTATTCCTCGTTGAGCGTGACGGCCAGCACGGGGTACGACTTGTCGTCGCGGTAGCGGACGTTGAACCGCGGATCGAATTCCTTGATCCAGTTGTATTCGAGCTGAAGCGCCTCGACCTCGGTGGTCACCACCGTCCACTCGACGCTGGCCGCGGTGGTCACCATCTGGCGCGTTCGCGGCATCAGGCTCGAGATGTCGGCAAAGTATGACGTCAACCTGCTGCGCAGACTCTTGGCTTTGCCGACGTAGATCACTCGGCCGTGCGAGTCGCGGAACCGATATACGCCCGGT
>DASRFZ010000102.1:0-48102 GCA_035651275.1 Mycobacterium sp.
TACTCTCGCTTCGCCGACGAACTCGCCGCTCGGCGGGATCCGATGAATCAACTAGTGGAGGCGTCATCATGACCGACGAGGTTCGCGTCGACCGTCAGGGTCCGGTGACCACGGTGATCCTCAACCGGCCAACCGCCCGGAACGCGGTCAACGGACCGACGGCCGCGCAGCTGGTGACCGCGTTCGAAGAGTTCGACGGCGACGACAACGCCAAGGTCGCCGTGTTGTGGGGTGATCACGGAACCTTCTGCGCAGGGGCCGATCTCAAAGCGTTCGGCACACCCGATTCGAACGCAACTCATCGCACGGGACCCGGACCGATGGGGCCGACGCGAATGGTGTTGTCCAAACCCGTGATTGCCGCGGTGAGCGGCTACGCGGTCGCGGGCGGCCTCGAGCTGGCGCTGTGGTGCGACCTGCGCGTCGCCGAGGAGGACGCGGTGTTCGGCGTGTTCTGCCGCCGCTGGGGGGTTCCGCTGATCGACGGCGGCACGGTCCGACTGCCGCGGCTGATCGGCCAGAGCCGCGCGATGGACATGGTTCTCACCGGCCGCGGTGTCGGGGCCGCCGAGGCGCACACCATGGGGCTGGCGAACCGCGTGGTGCCGAAAGGCCAAGCGCGCCAAGCGGCGGAGGCGCTCGCGGCGGAACTCGCCGAGCTGCCGCAGCAGTGCATGCGCTCGGATCGGCTGTCGCTGCTCAACCAATGGGGAATGTCGGAGGCCGACGCGATCGACTTCGAGTTCGCCAGTTTGTCGCGGGTCGCGGCCGAGGCCGTCGAAGGGGCGGGTCGGTTCGCCGCCGGGGAAGGGCGGCACGGCGCCCCGGCCTGATCGTCAGGCGGGCACGCGGTCGATTCGGTTGGTCATCCCGAGCTGGCGACCGACGTCGTTGATGTTCGGATCGCCGTTGTGGAACATCACTGTCTGGTTCCAGCCGTAGACCGTGATGTCGTTGACCACGGTGTCGGCGATCACGGTGTTGCTCGACCCCTGCATCGTCACCGCGAAACACGAACCGGTGGCGTTGATGACGTTGCTCGAACCCTCGACGAACAGTGTCGCGTTGTTGCAATCGATGGTCATCTCATGGCCGACGCCGTAGATGTGCGTGTCGCCCTCGCCCCGCGCGTGAGCGGCAGGCATCGAGAGCGCGGGAACAATCACGCACGCCGCGGCGGCACAACACACGACGGTTCGCTTCATCGTCGCTCCCCTTTCGGCTGCAGCCCGACGGGCAAAGCGTACGTGCCTACCGGGCCGCACGGTGCCGGTTCACGTCGACTGACCGTTCGGCGACTGCGCCGACTAGAGTTCCGCGCATGGCAGCGGAGCCGGCGGGCCGAACGCGCAGCGCTGCCCGGTCGTCGGGACGGTCGACGAAACTGTCTCGCGACGTCATCATCAACGCGGCGCTGACGTTCCTGGACCGCGAGGGCTGGGACGCGTTGACCATCAACGCGCTGGCCGCGCAGCTGGGCACCAAGGGCCCGTCGCTGTACAACCACGTCAGCAGCCTCGATGACCTGCGACGGTCGGTGCGCAAGCGGGTGGTCGGCGACATCATCGAGATGCTCGGCACGGTCGGGCAGGGCCGAAGCCGCGACGACGCCGTCCTGGTGATGGCCGGCGCCTACCGCAGCTACGCGCATCACCACCCCGGCCGGTACTCGGCGTTCACCCGGATGCCGCTGGAAGGCGGCGACGACCCGGAGTTCACCGCCGTCGCGCGCAGCGCGGCCAATCCGATACTGACCGTGCTGGCGTCCTACGGGCTCGACGGCGAGGACGCCTTCTACGCGGCGCTGGAATTCTGGGCCGCGCTGCACGGCTTCGTGTTGCTGGAGATGACCGGAGTGATGGCCGGCATCGACGTCGACGCGGTGTTCTCCGACATGGTGCTGCGGCTGGCGACAGGCATGCAGAGGCGAGAAAGCGCGGTTTGACCTGCGGTTAGTCGCCGTCGAGCGAGTTTGTTTCGACGACGACCGCCCTGGTATCGTTGTCGTTCGGCCTGGCTCCAAGGCGCTTGCGGTGACGCATGCCCGCACGCCGGGCCCATTCGCATGTCCTCGATGCCACGGTTGAAGCCGAGGCGGACGCATGCGACACGCCCGGCCCCGGGGTGACCCGGCAGGGCGAAACCGCAGTACAGAAGACTGAAGAGCAGACGCGATAGAGAAAGCCGGTAGATGCCAACCATCCAGCAGCTGGTCCGCAAGGGGCGCCGCGACAAGATCGCCAAGGTGAAGACCGCGGCGCTCAAGGGCAGCCCACAGCGCCGCGGCGTGTGCACCCGCGTGTACACGACGACCCCGAAGAAGCCGAACTCGGCGCTTCGCAAGGTCGCGCGCGTGAAGTTGACCAGTCAGGTCGAGGTCACCGCCTACATTCCCGGCGAGGGCCACAACCTGCAGGAGCACTCGATGGTGCTGGTGCGCGGCGGTCGGGTGAAGGACCTGCCCGGCGTGCGCTACAAGATCATCCGCGGCTCGCTGGACACCCAGGGCGTCAAGAACCGCAAGCAAGCGCGCAGCCGCTACGGCGCCAAGAAGGAGAAGAGCTGATGCCGCGCAAAGGGCCCGCGCCCAAGCGCCCGCTGGTCAACGACCCGGTCTACGGATCGCAGCTGGTCACTCAATTGGTGAACAAAATCCTGCTGAAGGGGAAGAAATCGCTGGCCGAACGCATTGTTTATGGTGCGCTCGAGCAGGCTCGCGAGAAGACAGGCACCGATCCCGTCGTCACCCTCAAGCGCGCTCTGGACAACGTCAAGCCCGCGTTGGAGGTCCGCAGCCGTCGCGTGGGTGGCGCGACCTACCAGGTTCCCGTCGAGGTGCGTCCGGATCGGTCCACCACGCTCGCGCTCCGCTGGCTGGTGGGCTACTCGCGGCAACGTCGCGAGAAGACGATGGTCGAACGGCTGGCCAACGAGATTCTGGACGCGAGCAACGGGCTGGGCGCCTCGGTCAAACGACGCGAAGACACCCACAAGATGGCCGAGGCGAACCGGGCCTTCGCGCACTACCGCTGGTGAGAAACGTTCTGCGGCAGTGCAGCCGCCGAACGCAGTAACAACAGCAACCAAGCAACGAAAAGAGTGAGACTTCCGTGGCACAGAAGGACGTGCTGACCGACCTGAGCAAGGTCCGCAATTTCGGCATCATGGCGCACATCGATGCCGGCAAGACGACGACGACCGAACGCATCCTCTTCTACACCGGCATCAACTACAAGATCGGTGAGGTGCACGACGGCGCCGCCACCATGGACTGGATGGAGCAGGAGCAGGAGCGGGGGATCACAATCACCTCCGCCGCTACCACGACGTTCTGGAAAGGCAACCAGCTCAACATCATTGACACGCCGGGCCACGTCGACTTCACCGTCGAGGTGGAGCGCAACCTGCGCGTGCTCGACGGCGCTGTCGCGGTGTTCGACGGCAAGGAGGGCGTGGAGCCGCAGTCGGAGCAGGTGTGGCGCCAGGCCGACAAGTACGACGTGCCGCGCATCTGCTTCGTCAACAAGATGGACAAGGTCGGCGCCGATTTCTACTTCTCGGTGCGCACGATGGAAGAGCGCCTCGGTGCCAACGCGGTGCCGATCCAGTTGCCGATCGGGGCCGAGAGCGAGTTCGAGGGCGTCGTCGACCTGGTCGAGATGAACGCCAAGGTGTGGCGCGGCGAGACGAAGCTCGGCGAGACCTACGACACCGTGGACATTCCGGCCGACCTCGCCGACAAGGTCGAGGAGTACCGCACCAAGCTGCTGGAGATCGTCGCCGAGACCGACGAGGAGCTTCTGGAGAAGTACCTCGGCGGTGAGGAACTGACCGTCGACGAAATCAAGGGCGCGATCCGCAAGCTGACCATCAACTCCGAGATCTACCCGGTGTTGTGCGGCAGCGCGTTCAAGAACAAGGGCGTGCAGCCGATGCTCGACGCAGTGGTCGACTACCTGCCGTCGCCGCTGGACGTGCCACCCGCCGTGGGGCATGCCCCGGGCAAGGAGGACGTGGAAGTCATCCGCAACGCGAGCACCGACGAGCCGTTCGCGGCGCTGGCGTTCAAGATTGCGACGCACCCGTTCTTCGGCAAGCTGACCTACATCCGGGTGTACTCGGGCACAGTCGATTCCGGCTCGCAGGTCATCAACGCCACCAAGGGCAAGAAGGAGCGGCTGGGCAAGCTGTTCCAGATGCACTCCAACAAGGAGAACCCGGTGGACAAGGCCTCAGCCGGCCACATCTACGCGGTGATCGGGCTCAAGGACACCACCACCGGCGACACTTTGAGCGATCCGAACCAGCAGGTCGTGCTCGAGGCGATGACGTTCCCCGATCCGGTGATCGAGGTCGCCATCGAGCCGAAGACGAAGAGCGATCAGGAGAAGCTCTCGCTGTCGATCCAGAAGCTGGCGGAGGAGGATCCGACCTTCAAGGTGCATCAGGAAGTCGAGACGGGCCAGACGGTCATCGGCGGCATGGGCGAGTTGCACCTGGACATCCTGGTGGACCGGATGCGCCGCGAATTCAAGGTCGAGGCGAACGTCGGCAAGCCGCAGGTGGCCTACAAGGAGACCATTCGACGCAAGGTCGACAAAGTCGAGTACACCCATAAGAAACAAACCGGCGGTTCGGGCCAGTTCGCCAAGGTCATCATCGCGATCGAACCGTTCACGGGTGAGGACGGCGCCACCTACGAGTTCGAGAACAAGGTCACCGGTGGCCGTGTCCCGCGCGAGTACATCCCGTCGGTGGACGCCGGTGCGCAGGACGCGATGCAGTACGGCGTGCTGGCCGGCTATCCGCTGGTGAATTTGAAGGTGACGCTGCTCGACGGTCAGTACCACGACGTCGACTCGTCGGAAATGGCGTTCAAGATCGCCGGCTCGCAGGCGCTGAAAAAGGCTGCGGCACAAGCACAGCCGGTGATCCTGGAGCCCATCATGGCCGTCGAGGTCACGACGCCCGAGGACTACATGGGCGACGTGATCGGCGACCTGAACTCCCGCCGTGGTCAAATCCAGGCCATGGAGGAGCGCGGCGGTGCCCGCGTCGTCAAGGCACATGTACCGCTGTCGGAGATGTTCGGCTACGTCGGAGACCTCAGGTCGAAGACTCAGGGCCGGGCGAACTACTCCATGGTGTTCGACAGCTACGCCGAAGTTCCGGCGCAGGTGTCGAAGGAAATCATCGCGAAGGCGACGGGCGCGTGAGGATCGAGGCCGAAGGCCAAGGCCCGGAGCGCGTCCGGAGCCGAGCATCCAACATCGCGAAGGCGACGGGCGCGTAAGCTGACCCGCCGTCTTGGCGCGATCACAACTGAACAAGAATCAACACTGCTTCACTAGCAAGCACCAACAGAAGTCCAGGAGGACAACACAGTGGCGAAGGCGAAGTTCGAGCGGACGAAGCCGCACGTCAACATCGGGACCATTGGTCACGTTGACCACGGCAAGACGACGCTGACCGCAGCAATCACCAAGGTTCTGCACGACAAGTATCCCGATTTGAACGAGTCGCGCGCATTCGACCAGATCGACAATGCGCCCGAGGAGCGTCAGCGCGGCATCACGATCAACATCTCCCACGTGGAGTACCAGACCGAGAAGCGTCACTACGCGCACGTCGACGCCCCGGGCCACGCCGACTACATCAAGAACATGATCACCGGCGCCGCCCAGATGGACGGCGCGATCCTGGTGGTCGCCGCCACTGACGGCCCGATGCCGCAGACCCGCGAGCACGTGCTGCTCGCGCGTCAGGTCGGCGTGCCCTACATCCTGGTCGCGCTGAACAAGGCCGACATGGTCGACGACGAGGAACTGCTCGAGCTCGTCGAGATGGAGGTCCGCGAGCTGCTGGGCGCCCAGGAGTTCGACGAGGACGCTCCGGTGATCCGGGTATCCGCGCTGAAAGCCCTTGAGGGCGACGAGAAGTGGGTCGAGTCGATCGTCGAGCTGATGAACGCGGTCGACGAGTCGATTCCGGATCCCGTCCGCGAAACCGACAAGCCGTTCCTGATGCCCGTCGAGGACGTCTTCACTATCACGGGGCGCGGCACCGTGGTCACCGGTCGTGTCGAGCGCGGCGTGGTCAACGTCAACGAGGAAGTCGAGATTGTCGGCATCCGCCCGGAGACCACCAAGACCACCGTCACCGGTGTCGAGATGTTCCGCAAGCTGCTCGACCAGGGCCAGGCGGGCGACAACGTCGGTCTGCTGCTTCGCGGTGTCAAGCGCGAGGACGTCGAGCGCGGTCAGGTTGTGACCAAGCCCGGCACCACCACCCCGCACACCGAGTTCGAGGGTCAGGTCTACATCCTGAGCAAGGACGAGGGTGGCCGGCACACACCGTTCTTCAACAACTACCGTCCGCAGTTCTACTTCCGCACCACCGACGTGACCGGAGTGGTGACGCTGCCGGAGGGCACGGAGATGGTGATGCCCGGTGACAACACCAACATCTCGGTGAAGCTGATCCAGCCCGTCGCCATGGACGAGGGACTGCGCTTCGCGATCCGCGAGGGTGGCCGCACCGTCGGCGCCGGCCGGGTCACCAAGATCGTCAAGTAGTTTCAGCGCGCACAAGCGGCGCTCATCCGAAAGGGTGGGCGCCGCTTTGCGTTGCGCCGAATTGCGCCGAGATCGACGTGAGGGTCGTCAATCTTCAGAAATCACAGCCCTGGTGTCGAATTCGATGCGGCTAGTGCCACTGCGGGCTCTACGCTCAGCAGTGTGACGCCCTGGAGTGAATTTAACTGCGCTGCACCGCGAATCGCTGAAGTCTTCGTTCGCCGACATGCAGCAACAGGAAACTTGTGCATGCTCGGCACTATTCGCCCCGACGGCTTTCCGCGGATCAGTCCCATGGAACCGAGGTTCTTCGAAGACCAGTTGTGGCTCGGCGGCATGCCGGGAACGCAAAAGTTCAAGGACTTGGTCGCTAACCCGCGGTTCACGTTGCACACCGCAACCATCGACACCCACGTGAGCGACGGCGACGCGAAAGTCTGGGGAGTCGTCGAGGACGTCATGGACGAGGCTTTGCATCAGCGATACGCGGAAGCGCTGTTCGCCGAGACCGGCTTCGACTTACGCGGTCGGTGGTTCGAGCACTTCTTCAAGGCATACCTGCTCGGCGCGGCAGCGGTCGAGGTCGGCGACGACCACATGGACGTGACCGTGTGGCGTGAGGGCCAGCAAGAACGCGTCGTACGTAAGCACTGAACGCCCCAGGCGGCACGCCTGTAACACTCCCGTCCGTTCAGGCGATGAACTTCGCGACGGCCAAATCGGGGGCCGAGAAAGTTCGGGGTTCTGTCTTGAAACGCACGATTGGCATGATTTGTGCCGCCGCTATTACTGGAGCAGCATTCACCGGCCTTGCGGCAGGAACGGCATCGGCAGATGCCGGCTGCCCGGACCTGCACTGGATCGGGGCGGCCGGTTCCGGCGAGCGCGCCAATCCGACCGAGAACGACGGCATGGGCCAAGTGGTTTTCGACACCTTCCGCCAACTTCAAGCGACGCTCGCGCACGACGGCCGCACGATCACTGCGGAAGCCGTCGACTATCCCGCGACCGCAGTGCCCCCCGACGGCAGCATCATGGGCTGGGCCGGATTCATGAACAGTGTCGACGCCGGAACTGCCGCGCTGGGTAAGCAATACGCGGCGTACACGCAGCAATGCCCCAACACGAAGGTGGTGCTGGCCGGCTACTCACAAGGTGCGATGGTGGTGCACCGCAATCTCTACGGCCTTGCCGGCAGTCCCAACCTCGCGGCGACGCTGCTGATCGCCGATGGCGACCGGATTCCCGACGACACCACCGTCGACTTGGGCACGGTCACCGCGGTTCCCGGTCGGGGATTGGGCGCGGCGCAGGACCACTACATCCTCGCGCACACCAACACCGCGAAACTGCCTGCGGCCCTGGGCAGCCGCACGATCAGCGTCTGCGATCTCAATGACCCGGTCTGCGACTACAACTCAGACGCCAATTCGACCGCATCCGCCGCGGTAAGCATTCACACCGGCTACTCGGTGGCGTCGAGCGAAGGGCGTGCCTGGACATCGCTTCTGGAGCAACTACTTTCGCCGTCAGGGGCTCCGTCATCGCCAGCGTCGGGGGTGTCAAGAGCCGCGGCCTGAGCCCAGCTTGTTGGCGCGACCTCGCGCTTTCGCGTCCGCGCGAGATGCACCACCGCGATGCCCGCCGGCAGCAGGACGGCCGCCAAAACCCCGATGATCAAACGGATTCCGGAGCCGCCGGTCATCTCTGCCTGTTGCAGGACCTCTAGCACCGTCCCCGACACAGCGACGCCGACGCCGGCCAGTGTCACCATCGACGTCAGCGTCACGCCGGCAGCTTCGCCGGCGCGCTCGCGGCGCACCACCGCTTGCGTTGCGACGGTCGTGAACGCATACACCAGACCCAATGTTGTTCCGGCCGCTGTCAGCGCGATCAGGTACACCATCCAGCCTGCTGGTAGCGAGAGCGCTGCCAGCGCCACCGCCGCCGCCACACACGCTATTCCCATCACCAGCACCGGCGGTCTGCGCGCAGCCAACCACCCCGACATGACGCCGCCGAACGCAGCGCCCGCCGACGGACCGAGAAATGCCAGCCCCGCGATCAACGGGTCCAGTCCGCGCACCTGCTGTAGGTAGATCGTGGACAGGAAGATCGTGACGGCGTAGGCGATGTTGGCCAGAGTGCCGGCGATCACGAGGATCGTGAATGTCGCGTTGCGCATCAGCGACAGGTCAACCAGCGGCCAGCGGACCCGCCGTTCGACGGCGACGAAGCCGCCCAGCAACACGAGTGACACGACGAGCGCGACGATCGTGGTCGGCGAAACCCATCCCCACGACGGCGCCCGGTCGAAAGTCAACGTGAACAGGCCGACACAGAAAACGATCAGCGCCAAGCCGGAAAGGTCAATTCGCCGCGGGACCGTGCTGTCCCTGGACTCGGTGATGGACAGGGCGCCGATCACCAACGACAGCACGGTAAACGGAACGTTAAGCCAGAAGATCCAGCGCCAGCCCAGGGTGTCGGTGAGCAGGCCGCCGATCAACGGCCCCGCTGCATTTCCCAAACCTGCTATGCCGTAAGCGATTCCGATAGCATGCCCGGATCGTCCGGCCGGAAACGCGTTGCTTAGCACGCTGATCGACACCGGAAAGATCAGCGCGGACCCGAGACCTTGCAATGCGCGAAATGCGATGACCATTCCCGCAGTTGGGGCCACCGCACACAACACCGACGCCACCCCGAACAGTGCGACACCGGCGAGCAGAGCCCGTCGGCGCCCGAAAATGTCGCCGATGCGGCCGGCCGGAACCATGAACGCGCCGAGCGCCAACATGTAAATACTGATGACCCATTGCAAGTCTGTGGTGTTGCTGCCGAGATCACTCGCCATGCGAGGTAATGCGAGATTCATCGCGAAATAGTCGATCTGGACGCAGAACAACGCTGCCGACACCGCGACCAAGGTCCAGCGTGAGCGTACCGAGGCCGGCGGCGACGTCACGGCCTGAACATACGCCGACTCATCGGCGACCACGGGCAGATCGACAGCCCACGGCTGCCATCGCAATCGCAGCCGCGCGGTGCGCAAGGGCGATACTCTATGTCGCGACGGGGGCTGGCGAGCGAGGAGTATTCCCGATGTTTGCGCGTTACTTGAAGTCCCAATTGATGGTGTTGTTGTGCGGAGGTCTTGTCGGGCCCATCTTCTTGATCGTCTATTTCGCAATCGGCCCGATGAGCCGGGCCTATATCGGGTGGATGTTTTACGTCGGGCTGCTGATCACCGCGGCCGACGTGCTGGTTGCGTTGTGGTTGGCCAACTACAGCAGCAAGTCGGCCGCCACGACGGCCGCGCTCGAGCAGAACGGCGTGCTCGCGCTGGCGCAGATCACCGGCATGGGTGAAACGGGCATGCGCATCAACGATCAGCCCATGATTTCGCTCAACCTGCACATCGAGGGTCCCGGACTTACGCCGTTCGACGCCACCGATCGAGTCATCGCCAACGTGACCAGGATGGGCAACTTCAACTCGCGCAAGCTCGTCGTGCTTGTCGATCCGACGACGAACAAGTTCCAGATCGACTGGGAGCGAAGCGCTTTGGTGAATGGTCTGGTACCCGCGCAGTTCACCATCGCGGAGGACAACAAGACGTACGACCTGTCCGGCAAGGCCCAACCGCTGATGGATATTTTGCGGCTCCTCAAGACCAACGGCGTGCCGTTGAACCGGATGGTCGACTTGCGCTCGAACCCCGGGCTGCGCGGACAAGTTCTAGACATTGTGCGGCGGGCCGGCGCACAGGAGTCGGTACCGGCGCCGGCTCCCGCCGCGGCGGCCGCCGCCCCGACCCCGTCCGCTGCGCCGGTCGCAGCGGCGCCCACCCTCACCCCGCCCGAGCCGTCGATTTCCCAGCGTTTGCAAGAACTCGAGACGCTGCGCGCCACCGGTGCGCTGACGGAGGACGAGTACAAGGCCAAGCGGTCGCAGATCATCTCCGACATCTGATCGGCAGCCGCCAGGGTCACTAGAACACGTTCCAGTTTCCGCTGCTAGCCTGAGCGCAGTCGGCGAAAGGGACGTCAGTGGCTGCATCAACGGGTTCGCTTGAAGGACGCGTTGCGTTCGTGACCGGCGCCGCGCGCGGCCAGGGACGCGCACACGCGATCCGTCTGGCGCAGGAGGGTGCCGACATCATCGCGATCGACATCTGCGCGCCGGTGGCACCGTCGATCACCTACGCGCCTGCGACACCCGACGAGCTCGACGAGACCGTCCGCGGCGTCGAAGCGGCAGGACGCAAAATCCTTGCCCGCCAAGTCGATATCCGCGACGGCGCCGCGCTGCGTCAAGTCGTCGCCGACGGTGTCGAGCAGTTCGCGCGGCTGGACATCCTCGTCGCCAACGCGGGCGTGCTGAGCTGGGGCCGGCTGTGGGAACTGTCAGAAGACCAGTGGGACACGGTGATCGAGGTGAACTTGTCGGGCACCTGGCGCACGATTCGGGCCGTCGTTCCCGCGATGATCGACGCGGGCAACGGAGGTTCGATCATCGTGGTCAGCTCGTCGGCCGGGCTCAAGGCGACCCCGGGCAACGGCCACTATGCCGCGTCGAAGTACGGCCTGACTGCGTTGACGAACACGCTTGCCTTGGAAGTGGGCGAATTCGGAATCCGAGTGAATTCCATTCACCCGTACTCGATCAACACTCCGATGATCGAACCTGAAGCAATGGTGGAGATGTTCAAAAACCATCCGAGTTATCTGCACAGCTTTTCGCCAATGCCATTGAAGCCCGTCGACGGCGGCGCCGAGGGCAGCCTCAACGACTTCATGACGCCAGAAGAGGTGTCCGACGTCGTGGCGTGGCTGGCCGGTGACGGTTCCGCGACACTCTCGGGTGTGCAGATTCCCGTCGACCGAGGTGTGCTGAAGTACTAGCCGCCCTCGCGCAGCGCGGCTGCGAATTCGTCGACGGCCCAGTCGATCTCGTCGGCGGTGATCACCAACGGTGGTGCGAACCGCAGGGTAGCGCGATGCGTGTCCTTTACTAGCAGGCCACGCTGCGCGAGCCGCAGGCTGATCTCCCTTGCGTCGCCGCACCTGGGGTCGACGTCGACGCCGGCCCACATGCCGAGCCCGCGTACGGCCACCACCCCAGCGCCGCGCAAGCCGAGCAGCCGGCGGTGCAGGAGTGCGCCCAATTGGGTTGACCGCCTCTGGAATTCACCTGTCTGGAGCAAATCGACCACCGTCGATCCGATCGCCGCCGCCAACGGGTTGCCGCCGAATGTAGAACCGTGCTCACCCGGGTGCAGCACACCCAGGACATCGTCGTTGGCCACCACGGCCGACAATGGAACCACTCCGCCGCCGAGAGCCTTACCCAGTAGGTACACGTCGGGCAGGACGTTCCAGTGGTCACACGCGAACGTGCGGCCTGTGCGGGCGAGGCCGCTCTGGATTTCGTCGGCGATCATCAGGACGTCGTGCTTGTTGCACAGGGCCCGCACGGCAGGCAGGTAATCGTCCGGCGGCACAATGACGCCCGCTTCGCCCTGGATCGGTTCGAGGAGCACCGCGACGGTGCGGTCGTCAATCGCGCGGGCGAGGGCAGCGGCGTCTCCGAACGGGACCGACCGGAAGCCCGGTGTGAACGGCCCGAAGCCACCACGAGCCGACGGGTCCGAGGAGAAGCTCACGATGCTGATCGTTCGGCCGTGAAAGTTATTGTCCGCCACAATGATATTGGCGGCGCCCGCCGGTACGCCCTTGACGTCGGTGCCCCATTTGCGGGCAACCTTCAGGCCGCTCTCGACTGCTTCGGCGCCGCTGTTCATCGGCAGCACCCTGTCCTTGCCGCAGAGCTGGGCGAGCGCCGTGCAAAACGGGCCGAGCCGGTCGGAATGGAACGCGCGGCTCACCAGCGTCACGGTGTCGAGTTGGGCGTGCGCGGCTGCGATGATGTCGGGGTTGCGGTGGCCGAAGTTGACCGCCGAGTATGCGGAGAGACAGTCAAGGTAACGACGGCCCTCGACGTCGGTGATCCACGCACCGTTCGCGCTCGCGACCACGACGGGCAGCGGCGCGTAGTTGTGGGCCGTATGCGCGCCTTCCTCGGCGATCGCCGCAGCCGTCATCGTCATCGCGAGCGTCATAAATCAAAGGTAGATCGGCTGTGTCGCGCAATCACTTTGGATGTATTGCGTACACTACGGTGATACATTGCGCGAATAGGCTGTTTGTAGCGATTTATTGCGTAGACGGGACCGACTTTGGCGGAACGGTTCGACGACATCGACGAGCGCATCCTCGCCGAGCTTGGGCTGCATGCCCGCGCGACGTTCGCCGAGATCGGTGAGAAGGTGAACCTGTCGGCGCCCGCGGTCAAGCGGCGGGTGGATCGGTTGCTGGATAGCGGTGTGATCAAAGGGTTTACCGCTGTCATCGACCGCAATGCGCTCGGCTGGCACACGGAGGCTTACGTGCAAGTGTTCTGTCACGGCACGATCGCTCCCGAGCGCTTGCGTGGGGCATGGGTCGACATTCCCGAGGTCGTCAGCGCCGCGACGGTGACTGGCACGTCGGACGCGATCCTGCATGTGCTGGCGCGCGACATGCAGCACCTCGAGGAGGCGCTCGAGCGCATCCGGTCCAGCGCGGACGTCGAGCGAAGCGAGAGCATTGTGGTGTTGTCCAACCTGATCGAGCGGTCGATGCCTTAGCGGGGGAGGGCGTACCCGGCGCCGCCGCGATCGTGTATGAACCCTTAAATGAGCAAACGGATTGTCATCGTCGGTGGGGGACTGGCGGCGGCGCGCACGGCCGAGCAGCTGCGGCGTGCGGATTTCGACGGACCGATCACGATCGTCAGTGACGAGGTACACCTACCGTACGACCGGCCGCCGCTGTCGAAGCAGGTGCTGCGCAGCGAGCTCGACGACACGGTGCTCAAGCCGCGAGAGTGGTACGACGACAAGAAGATCGAGCTGCGGCTTGGTTCCGCTGTGCGCTCATTGGATACCGGCGACCAAACCGTGACGTTGGACAACGGGACGACGCTGGAGTACGACGACGTCGTCATCGCGACCGGCCTTGTGCCGCGGCGCATTCCGTCGTTTCCGGATTTGCAGGGCATCCATGTGTTGCGCTCGTTCGACGAAAGCATGGCGTTGCGCGAGGAGGCCGCGACGGCGAGAAGTGCCGTGGTTGTCGGGGCGGGGTTCATTGGCTGCGAGGTGGCGGCCAGTCTGCGCGGGCTCGGCGTCGACGTCGTGATGGTCGAACCCCAGCCCGAGCCGCTGGTGTCGGTGTTGGGTGAGCAGATCGGCGCATTGGTGTCGCGGCTGCACCGTTCCGAAGGAGTGGACCTGCGCACCGGCACAGGCGTCGAGGCCGTGGGGGGTCAGCAGCGGGTGCAGAAAGTGACGCTGACCGACGGCACCGAGGTGGACACCGATCTCGTGGTCATCGGCATCGGGTCGCGGCCGGCCACCGACTGGCTCGCCGGCAGCGGCGTCGAGGTCGACAACGGGGTGGTGTGCGACCACGTCGGAAAGACCAGCGCGCCGCATGTCTGGGCACTCGGCGACGTCGCGTCGTGGCAAGACGCGACCGGACATCAAGCGCGCGTGGAACATTGGAGCAACGTCGCCGAACAAGCGCGAGTCTTGGTGCCGGCGTTACTCGGCCAAGAGGTGTCGGCGGATCTCGTTGTCGTGCCGTACTTCTGGAGCGATCAGTATGACGTCAAGATCCAATGCCTCGGTGAGCCCGAGGCCGACGACATCGTGCACCTCGTCAACGACGACGGCCGCAAGTTCCTCGCGTACTACGAGCGCGACGGCGTGGTGGCCGGGGTGGTCGGCGGCGGGATGCCCGGCGCGGTGATGAAGACCCGGGCCAAGATCGCCGCCGGCGCCCCGATTTCCGAGGTGCTTGCGTAGGTGGTGCGTGCGCGCTAGAACTCCCCAAGGTAGAACCGGCTGCCCTGGTCGTCACGGCACTCGGCCACCAAGCCATACGGCTGGCGGGCCGGTTCCTGCAGCACGGTGCCACCGGCCTCGCGCACGCGAGCGACGGCGCCGTCGATGTCGGCCACCGTCCACATCGGCACCGTCGTCGGCTGTGCGCTGCCGCCGGCGACGCCGCCCATCGGGTGAGTCTCGGTGATCTGCCAGCCGTCCTCGATGCGGCCCGGTTCGAACCCCCAGCCAAGCACCCGCTCGTAGAACGTCCGGAACGCAGTTGAGTCAGCGACTTCATAAGTGACGTAGGACAATTCACCCGGGCCGGCGCCGTTCAGCTCTGGCCGCGGCGGATTGCCGGCTGGCGTGTAGACGGCAAACGCGTTGCCCGACGGGTCGGTGGCGTCCAGCACCGTGCCGTACTCGAAGTCCCGCAGCTCGCCCACTTCTCCACCGCCGTCGACAATCGCCCGGCGCGCGGCTTCCAGGTCCGAAACGGCGTAGCAGCAGAACAACGTCGGCGGTCCGTCCACCGAATACACCCCGATGGGTTGCGCTGCACTGGTCACCCGGTGTGCCGCGCTGTCGACGGTCCAGCCGAGCACGTGGCCGTAGAACGCGGCCGCCTTGTCGGCGTCGGGCGTCCAGACCGACACGTAGCCGATGTCACCGTGCCGGATCGTCTCAGCCGCAGCATGGAGCGGGCCGCTGAGCATCCAGCGGTGGCCGAACGGGTCGATGATCGTTGCGTTGCGCGTTCCGTAGTTCTCGTAGATGTCGCGCTGGACGACGGCGCCGTGTTCGCGCGCCCGTGCGAGCGCGGCATCGGTGTTCGGAACGTGCAGCATGAGGCTCACCGAAACAGCTTCCGGCTGAGGCGCTTTCAGGCCAAGCTCGGGATACTCGTCGGCGAGGTACAGCACGCCGTCGCCGATTGCGAGTTCGGCGTGGCCAATGCGCCCGTCGTCCATCACGATCGGCTCACCGACCACTACGGCCCCGAGTGCGTCGGCGTACCAGTCGATGGCACGCCGGGCGTCGGCGACCGCCAGGTACGGCAGCGCAGCAGGCCGCGGGGGGCTCGAGGTTTCGGCGGGCTCGGACAGTTCGGCGATCGCTTGTGCGGTGCCACTCATGTCAACTCCTTCGGTTCCTCCGGGTAGGGACAGGGCGGATTCCAGCCGGGCCCGCAGACGCGCCGCAAAGGCCGAATCCGGTTGTACCGGAAGGTCATCGGCGCGCAAGACGGTCAACGGATCGTGCTGTGTCATCGCGCACCTCCTTCCTCGTAGTGGTTCCGAAACGCCCGTCGTGCCCGCACCAGCAGCGCCTCGGTCGCGTGCACGGTGCGGCCGATGAGCTCCGCGCACTCGTTCACCGAGCAGCCGTCCATATAGCGCAGCGTCAGCACCGCCCGGTGCTGTTCGGACAGCCGCGCCAGCGTGCTCTCGGCGACGATCCGGTCCAGCTCGGCGTCCCACGTGTCCGTGGGATCGTCGGGCTCTGGCACCTCCGCGACGGGCATCGCGGTTCGGTGCCGGCGCCGGAAGTGGTCTGCCAGTTTGTGTCTGGCGACTCCAATCAGCCACGGCACGGTGACGTCGGGCGGATCGTCACGGCGGGCGCTGTCCATTGCGGCCAGGAACGTCTCCGAGGTCAGGTCCTCGGCGGTGCTCCTGTCCGGGCACCGGCGCACGAAGTATCCGTACACCGCGGGCAGCGCCTGGTCGTACAGCGCGAGGAGCGCGCGCGGAGCGTCGGGCGGACGGGGTTCGGCGCTCACATCCTTATCGTCGTCGCCGGGACCGGAAATCCGTCACTTTTCTTTTCGACGAGCGTGCGCAGACTGCACGTATCTCCCGGCGTGTCGCCGTACAGACACGCTCGCTCGCGCTAAAACACGACGTCGAATGCGTCGCCGAGGGCCTGCGTCAGCGCGACGGACTCGTCGGCGAGCCAGTGCTCGTAGGCGGCAAGCGCCACGCCGAGCAGCACCCATGCCACCGTCTGAGGCCCCAGGTCGTCGGGCTTGGATCCGGACCGGCCGGCGACGAACTCCGCGATCACGTCGCGCCAGCCGGCGTACATGGTCAGCGAATACGCCTGCAGTTCGGGCGTGCGCAGGATCACCTGCATCCGCAAGCGGTGTCGCGGGGCTTCGGATTCGTCAAATGTGTTGAACGACAACAGCGCATCACGCAGCGCCTTCGCGGTTGGAACAGCGGCGTCGACCGTTGTGAGCAGAGTGCGCAAGTGCTGCAGGTGCGAATCGAACTCACCCCACGGGATCGCGTTCTTCGACGGGTAGTAGCGGAACAAGGTGCGGCGGGCGATTCCTGCCGCCTCGGCGACGTCGTCCACGCTCACCTCGTCGAACCCGCGATCGGCGAACAGTTCGATGGCCACATCGGTGATGTGGTGGCGCGTCGTCGACCGGCGACGGCCCACGCGCGACTCGACCACACCCCGCCCTTCCATTTCGGCACTCGATGCCATATTCTGGCTCCTCGACTGCAATCTGTCGAGACCGAGCACAGGAAAGGCAGGCTGGAATGGAACCGAACGAACACGTGCAAGAGGACGAACTCGTCACCGAGTCTCTCGTCGAAGAGGTGTCGATCGACGGCATGTGCGGGGTCTACTGAGTGTTCGACCCGTCGCAGGGCTGGCGGCTGCATCCCCAAGTGGCGGTACGGCCTGAGCCGTTCGGCGCGCTGCTGTACCACTTCGGCACCCGCAAGCTGTCGTTCTTGAAAGACCGAACGATATTGACGATCGTTCGATCGCTCGACGAGCATGCGGACGCTCGAACTGCTTGTCGCGCAGCGGGAGTCACGGCCGATGGTGAGCGGCCTTATCTGCATGCGCTGCAGGTGCTCGCCGACTCGCAGATGTTGGTGGCGAAGTGACTGTGCCCCGGCTGGTCGAACAGTTCGAACACGGACTCGACGCACCGATCTGCCTGACGTGGGAACTGACCTACGCGTGCAACCTGGCCTGCGTGCACTGTCTGTCGTCGTCGGGCCGGCGTGATCCGCGCGAGCTCACGACGCGGCAATGCATGGACGTCATCGACGAGCTCGAGCGCATGCAGGTGTTCTACGTCAACATCGGTGGCGGCGAACCGACTGTGCGGCCGGACTTTTGGGAACTCGTCGACTACGCGACCGCCCACCACGTCGGCGTGAAGTTCTCGACGAACGGCGTCCGCATCACCCCCGAGCGAGCGCGTTGGCTGGCCGCCAGTGACTACGTCGACGTGCAGATCTCACTCGACGGAGCGAGCGCCGACGTCAACGACGCCGTTCGCGGACGCGGCTCCTACGACATGGCATTGCGAGCGCTGGGCCATTTGTCCGACGCCGGTTTCAAGGATGCCAAGATCTCGGTTGTGGTGACCCGCCACAATGTCGAGCAGCTCGACGAGTTTGCTTCTCTGGCAGCACGTTACGGCGCCACGCTGCGGATCACCCGGCTGCGCCCGTCCGGGCGCGGCGCCGACGTGTGGGGGGATCTGCATCCGACCGCCGACCAGCAGCTGCAGTTGTACAACTGGCTCGTCGATCACGGCGACAGGGTGCTTACCGGCGACTCGTTCTTTCACCTCTCACCACTCGGACAGCCCGGCGCGCTAGCTGGCCTGAACCTCTGCGGCGCGGGCCGCGTGGTGTGCCTGATCGACCCCGTCGGTGACGTCTACGCCTGCCCATTCGCCATCCACGACCGCTTCCTGGCGGGAAATGTGTTGACGGACGGCGGATTTGACAGCGTTTGGAAGCACGCACCGCTCTTTCGCGAACTACGCGAACCGCAGTCTGCCGGCGCGTGCGGCAGTTGCGGTCATTACGACAGTTGTCGCGGCGGATGCATGGCAGCGAAGTTCTTCACCGGTCTGCCTCTCGACGGTCCCGACCCCGAATGCGTCCAGGGCTACGGTGAGTCGGCGCTCGCCGCCGACCGCCACGTGCCAAGGCCCAGTGGCGACCATTCCCGTCGCGGTCCCGTCACACTCACGCTGACGCAGCGCCCGCCGTCGCGGCTCTGCAACGAGAGCCCGGTGTAGCCATGGTCCAGTGGTTCGAGACGGTGGCCCTGGCCCAGGAGAGGGCGAAGAAGCGCCTTCCCAAGCCCGTCTACGCGGCGCTGCTCGCGGCTAGCGAAAAGGGCGTCACTGTATCCGACAATGTCGAGGCGTTCGCCGAGCTCGGATTCGCGCCGCACGTGATCGGTGCGACCGACAAGCGTGACTTGTCGACAACCGTGATGGGGCAAGCGATTTCGCTGCCGGTGGTGATCTCGCCGACCGGCGTGCAGGCCGTGCACCCCGATGGCGAACTGGCCGTCGCACGCGCCGCCGCGGCCCGCGGCACGGCGATGGGATTGTCGTCGTTTGCCAGCAAGCCGATCGAAGACGTGATCGAAGCCAACGGCAAGCTCTTCTTCCAGGTGTACTGGCTCGGTGACCGCGAGGCGATCGCGCAGCGCGTCCAACGCGCCCGCGACGCGGGGGCAGTCGGCCTGATCTTGACCACCGACTGGAGTTTCTCCCACGGGCGTGACTGGGGCAGCCCCGTGATCCCCGAGCAGATGAACCTTCGTACGACGGTGCGCATGCTGCCTCACGGGCTCACCAGGCCGCGGTGGTTGTGGCAATGGGCCAAGACACTGCACCCGCCCGACCTGCGCGTGCCCAACCAGGTCCCCCGTGGCCAACTCGGGCCGCCGTTCTTCGCCGCCTACGGGGAGTGGATGGGTACCCCGCCGCCGACGTGGGACGACGTCGCATGGCTGTGCAAGCTGTGGGGAGGCCCGTTCATGCTGAAGGGCGTGATGCGGGTCGACGACGCGAAACGTGCTGTGGATGCCGGTGTTTCGGCGATCTCGGTGTCTAATCACGGCGGCAACAATCTTGACGGCACGCCGGCGTCGATACGCGCGTTGCCGGCCGTCGTCGACGCCGTCGGCCACGATGTGGAGGTGCTTCTCGACGGCGGCGTGCGGCGTGGCAGCGACGTGGTGAAGGCGGTCGCGCTCGGCGCGCGGGCGGTGATGATCGGCCGGGCCTACTTGTGGGGTCTCGCTGCGGCCGGGCAGGCCGGCGTGGAGAACGTGCTCGACGTTCTCCACGGCGGCATCGATTCCGCCCTTCGGGGTCTGGGTAAGGCGTCGATTCACGACCTGACACCCGAAGACGTTGTGATCCCGCCCGGTTTCACCCGGACTCTCGGAGCGCCACCCGGCAGCGGTTCGTGAGCCCGCCGCGGCGTGCTGGTACCCGCGGGGCAGGCGGTACTGACGTGAATCGTGAGAGGGCCGTCGGAAAGAAATTTGCGGCGGGAAGGCGACCGGTTCGCCAACATCTGGCCTATACCAGATGAATTCGGCTTACGATCGCACGGTGGTCTTCCCGACGGAGTTAGGGAAGTCGACGTCGAAGCAGCTTCTGGGTACGTCGCCAACGGTGGTGATTCCGGTCGGCTCCACCGAGCAGCACGGTCCGCACCTGCCACTGGACACCGACACCCGCATCGCCGCCGCAGTCGCGGATGCGGTCGTCGCCACTCTCGAAGCGGCCGGGCACCCGGGGCCCGTCATGGTTGCTCCAGCGATCGCGTACGGAGCCAGCGGCGAGCATCAGGGCTTCGCGGGCACCGTGTCGATCGGAGCTGCGGCCCTTGAACACCTGCTAGTCGAGTACGGCCGCTCGGCGTGCGAGTGGGCCACCCGCCTCGTTTTCGTCAACGGCCATGGCGGCAACGTCGACGCCCTGACGTCGGCGGTCAGCCTGTTGCGGACCGAAAATCGCGATGTCGCATGGTGTCCGTGCACGGTCGCCGGCGCCGACGCACACGCCGGCCACACCGAAACATCGATACTGCTGCATCTTTCACCCGAATCGGTCTGTATTGATGACCGTTGTGCGGGTAACCTGACTCCGCTAGCAGAACTATTGCCAGCGATGCGCCGTGCCGGTGTCGCGGCCGTTAGTGAGGTAGGCGTGCTCGGTGACCCAACCACCGCGACTGCGGCGGCGGGCGCTCGCCTCTTTACCGAGATGGTCGATGCAGCCGTGATGCAGATCAAACGATGGGCTCCCGGCGGCGACGGAATGCTGCGATGACCCAGCCCCGGCTTCCGGACGGGTTTGCTGTCCAGGTCGACCGCCGTGTCCGGGTGCTCGGCGCCGGGCAGGCGTTGCTCGGCGGCTCGCCGACGCGGTTGCTGCGGCTGGCGCCGGCGGCTCAGACACTGCTCGACAACGGCCGCCTCGAGGTAAACGACGCAGTCAGCGCCCAGCTCGCGAGGACCCTGCTCGACGCGACGGTCGCACATCCGCGGCCATCGGGAGGGCCGTCTCATCGTGACGTCACTGTCGTTATTCCTGTCCGCGACAACGCATTTGGATTACGAAGGCTAGTGTCGACGTTGCGGGGCATGCGGGTCATCGTCGTCGACGACGGTTCGGCGATCCCCGTTCGTCAGCACGAACTCGAGGGCACCAGCTGCCAGGTCGAGGTGATTCGGCACGCGCACAGCAAGGGACCCGCCGCCGCACGCAACACCGGTCTCGCGGCGTGCAACACCGACTTCGTCGCGTTCCTCGATTCCGACGTCGTGCCGCGACGCGGCTGGCTGGAAGCCCTGCTCGGTCACTTCGCCGACCCGGCGGTCGCCCTCGTCGCGCCGCGGATCGTCGGACTTTCCCACAGCGACAACATGATTGCGCGATATGAGGCTGTGCGCTCGTCGCTCGACCTCGGCCGGCGGGAGGCCCCCGTCGTCCCGTACGGAACCGTGTCCTATGTGCCGAGCGCCGCGATCATCTGCCGGCGGTCGGCGATCACATCTGCGGGCGGCTTCGACGAAACACTGCGCTGTGGCGAAGACGTCGACCTGTGCTGGCGTCTGGTGGAATCGGGTGCCCGGCTACGGTACGAACCGATCGCTCTGGTGGCACACGACCATCGCGTGGGCATGCGAACATGGTTGGCGCGCAAAGCTTTTTACGGTCAATCCGCCGCACCTTTGGCTGTCCGCCATCCCGATAAGACCGCGCCGCTGGTGATCTCTCCCTGGACGCTGCTGCTGTGGCTGCTGATGGCGATGGGCTCGTGCCTGGGTTACCTGGCGTCCGTCGTGGTCGCTGCGGTCACAGCCCGCCGCATAGCCAGCACGCTCGACGGTGTCGAGTCCAAGCCAAAAGATGTCGCGGTACTCGCGGCGCGAGGTCTCGGTGGGGCTGCCTTGCAACTGTCCTCAGCGATCTGCCGGCACTACTGGCCGCTCGCACTGCTCGCCGCAGTCCTGTTCCGGCGGTTTCGCCACATCGTTCTGATCGCGGCCGTCATCGACGGCATCGCTGATTGGGTGACCCGCCACAACAACGTCGACGTGCAGACCAAACAACTGGGGATCGTGCCGTACTTGCTCCTCAAACGACTCGACGACCTCGCCTACGGAGCCGGCATGTGGACCGGCATGGTGCAGGAGCGCCACCCCGGCCCGCTGAAGCCGCAGATCCGGACCTAACCATCCCGTTGCACAGCGACGTCCTGGTCGTCGGCGCCGGTAGCGCCGGATCTGTTGTAGCAGAACGGTTGTCGTCTGACGAACGCTGTCGGGTGGTCGTCCTCGAAACCGGACCGGCATTGAGCGATCCCGCCGTCAGCGCGTTGACGGCGGACGGATCGGTGCTGCCGATCGGCATGGGCAGCCCTCTGGTGCGGCGCTTCGAGACCGTGCTGACTGAGCAGCCGCGCCGCATCGCGCAGATCGTGCGAGGGGCGGTCGTCGGCGGCTCCGGGGCGGTCAACGGCGGCTACTTCTGTCGAGGCCTGCCGGGTGACTTCGACGGCTGGGGTCTGCCCGGCTGGGCATGGTCGGATGTGCTGCGCCATTTCAAGGAGATCGAGACCGACCGGGATTTCGACGGCCCGCTGCACGGGCGAGCGGGGCCGATCGTGGTCGGCCGTAGCGCTGAAATGACCGACAGTACAAAGGAATTCGTCGGGCACGCCCACCAGGCCGGCCTCCGCTTGCTCGCCGACCTCAACGGCGCGGCTGACGCGTCAGAGGACATGAGCGGTGTCGGCGCCCTGCCGCTGAACCTTTCCAGCGGCGCCCGAGTCGACCCCGGCTCCGCGATCCTCGACCCCGCTCTGGGGCGACGTAATCTCACCGTGCTGACCCGAACCACGGTGTGGCGCTTACGTATAAGCTCAGGCCGTGTTGTCGGCGTCGAGGCACATAGTCCGGATGGCCCGATCGATTTGACGGCCGATCGAATCGTCTTGTGCGCGGGTGCGATTGGCACTGCGCAGCTACTGATGTTGTCCGGTATCGGTGATGAGACAGTGCTGCGCGATGCCGGCATACCGAGGGTTCAGGTGGCGCCGGTGGGGACCCACGGTGTCGATCATCCCGAATGGGTGATGCCGACGTCGTGGATGACGACTCCCAGACGTCCCGTGCTCGAAGCAATCGCATCGACTGACTTCGGCATTGAAATCCGGCCGTACACAGGAGGGTTCATCGCGATGGTGGGTGACGGCAGCACAGGCCGACCGGATTGGCCTCACGTCGGCGTCGCACTCATGCGCCCGCTGTCACGGGCACGCGTTGCGGTTACGTCGCCGGACCAGAAGGCTCCTCCGCGCATCGAACACCGCTACGATAGCGAACCCGCGGACATCGCAGCTCTGCGACGCGGCGCCGAGCTGGCGCAGGAACTCTGCCCTCTCTCCGACCCGTCGGCGGAGCCGCTGTGGTCCACCTCGCAGCACTTGTGCGCGACCGCCCCGATGGGCAGAGACGACGACGAGCACGCCGTGCTCGACGCGCAATGCCGGGTGCGGGGGGTCGATGGATTATGGGTGATCGACGGCGCCGCGCTGCCCGACATCACCAGCCGGGGACCCCACGCGAGCATCGTCATGTTCGCTCACCGCGCGGCAGAGTTCGTCGGCGTTACCTGAGCGTGTATCTGATGGGCAGGTGCTTGAGCCCACCGACGAACACCGTGGCGGCAAGTTCGGGCACGCCCGCCATCTCGATCGAGTCGAGCCGCGGGATCAGCTCGCTGAACAGACTCGCCATCTCCATCCGCGCCAGTGCGGCGCCCAGGCAGAAATGCACGCCATAGCCAAAAGCCAAGTGTTTGTTGGGATCACGCGTGATATCGAACTGGAACGGCTGGTCGAACACCTCTTCGTCGCGGTTGCCCGAGACGTAAGCGAGATACACCGATTCTCCGGCTGCGATCGGCACACCGCGGACGGTGGTGTCAGCGGTTGCGGTGCGCATGAACTCCTTGACGGGCGTGGTCCAGCGGATCATCTCTTCGACGGCGGTGGGCATCAAGTCCGGCCGGTCGCGTAACAGCGCCATTTGGTCCGGGTTGTCGATCAGCGCGTGCAGACCCCCGGATATCGCGTCCTTTGTGGTGTCGTGCCCTGCGGTGGCGACGATCACGTAGTACGACGCGGTGTCGAGGTCCGAGAGCGGCTCGCCGTTGATGGAAGCGTTCGCAATCGCAGACGCCAGATCTTCCGTCGGGCGCTCACGCCGCGAAGCCGTCAGCGCATTGAAGTACGCGAAGAAGTCGAGGAGAACCTCCATCTGCTCTTCCGGCGTGGCGCCGCGCTTGTATTCCTCTTCGTCGCCGCCGAACAACTCCTGAGTGAGCTTGAGCATCCGCGTGAAGTCCTCCTCTGGAATGCCCAGCAGCGACATGATCACGTATAGCGGGAAGTTCATCGCGACGTCTGTGACGAAATCGCATTCGGGACCGGAATCGCGCATGTTGTCGACGGCCCGCTTCGCCAATTCGTCCACTCGAACCTTCAAGTCGCGCATGGCTTTTGGCCGGAACCAGTCGGCCCCGATCTTGCGGACGTCGCGGTGGTGTGGGTCGTCCATATGGATCAGCGTGCGAAGACCCATGCCGGCCTCCAACTGTGCGTACGCCAAGTCGTCGGCCTCCGCGGTTTGCAGCAATGGCCGCGGTTCGCTGATCCATAGGTCGTTCGCCCGCTCGATCTCCATGATGTCGGCATGCTTGGTGATGGCCCAGAACGGCCGATACGGCGGCGAATCGACGAGCGCGACCGGTGCATGGGCCCGCAGATAGCTCAACGCAATGTGAAGCCGCTCGTCGTCGGCGTAGGCGGTCGGATCGGCCAGTACCCCGGCGGCGTCATCGATGGTCAGCGTGCTCATCGCTTCTCCTCGCGGTCGGCTTTGCTTTCAGTCTCGACGATTGGCGGCGCTTGCGTAAGCCTGTTTCGACAGCCGCGAGCGGTAGTCTTTGACCGCGTGCGGTTCGCGCGACGGTTGTGCCTGGTAATCCTGGTGATTCCTGCTCTCACCCTGTGGGGTTGCGGCGCGACCCAGCCCGCTCAGGGAACACTCGTGCGCACCGTGTCGGGCGCACTGCGCGGTGCCTTCGCCGACGATCACCTGCTTTTCGCGGGAATTCCGTACGCCGCGCCACCGGTGGGCCCACTGCGCTGGCGGCCGCCGCAACCGCCTGCGTCGTGGCAAGGGGTGCGCGACGCGTCGAAGGCCGGCCCGCGGTGTGTGCAGAACACCAGAAACGATCCCGACGGCGGCCGTTCGGTTTCCGAGGATTGCCTGACGCTGAACGTGTGGACTCCGCTCAAGAGGGCCGGCACGCCGCGTCCGGTCATGGTGTGGATTCACGGCGGCGCATTCACCAACGGCAGCGGCGACATGTTCGATGCGCGATGGTTGGTCAAACGCGGCGACATCATTGTCGTCACGATCAACTACCGGCTCGGGGCGTTGGGTTTCTTGGCCGATCCGTCGTTGGCGGCCAACGGCAATCCGGGGAATTACGGTTTCGAAGACCAGCAGTTCGCCTTGCATTGGGTGCACGACAACATCGCGAGCTTCGGCGGTGACCCGCAGCAGGTCACCATCGCCGGCGAGTCGGCGGGCGCAATGTCGGTGTGCGATCACCTCGTCGCGCCGGGATCAGCCGGGCTGTTTCGCGCGGCGGTCCTGGAGAGCGGCCCGTGCCAGGCTCAAGGCGATCTGGCGGGCGCGCAGAAGGCCAGTCTTGATTACGCCGCGTCCAAAGGGTGTGGCGACCGCGCGACTGCCGCGGACTGCCTGCGCGCACTGCCGGTCGCCAGACTCGACGACCCGCCCTCCTATTACCGTTTGGGCACAACGGGATTGACGGGCCCGATTACGGGGACCGCGCAATTGCCGACCGATCCGATGACAGCGTTCGCGCAAGGGAAATGGGCCCATGTGCCCGTTCTCATCGGGACCAATCGCGACGAGTGGACGTTGTTCGCCGCACAGCAGTATCTCGGCGAACGCCGCCTGCCTGACTACGCGCAACAGCTGTCCGAGGTGTTCGGCGGGCAGAGCGCGAAGGTTGCGCAGCAGTATCCGCTGAGTGGGTACGCCAATTCGGCGCTGGCGTTTTCCGCGGCCATGACCGATGAGGTATTCGCCTGTCCCGCAAACACAATAGAAATGGCCGTAACGCACAGCGCGCCAGTCTTCGCATACGAGTTCAACGATCGCGATGCGCCGGCGCCCGAGCCGCTCGAGAAGGTTCCGTTTCCCGTCGGCGCCGGACATGCCATGGAAGTGCGCTACCTGTTCGACGTCGGCGGCGGGAAGCCGTTGAATACGGCGCAGCAGAAGCTGTCCGACCAGATGATCGACTACTGGTCTGCGTTCGTCACGTCGGGCACCCCTCACGCCGACGGCGCGCCAGACTGGCCCGCGCTGCGCGGAACCGGCGGCCCGTGGATGTCGCTGCAGACGCCAGAACCGCACACGTTCACGTCGTTCGACGACGAACACAAGTGCGGGTTCTGGGCGACGGTTCCCGCCCCGCATTGACTGCCCGCCAGTGTGAACCTGTTGTGACGACACGCGGGGCGCGATCGCGGCGGATTCACATTCGCGAGGCTCGGGCAGATCCCACCCGCCGAACGATGTCGGGTGCACAGTCTTGGGACGTGATTCGTACGACGATCCAGCCAAGTCCGCTGACGATCTCCATGTTTCGGATGTCCTTGTTGAACTGCTGAGGGTTTGTCCTGTGGTGGTCGCCTTCGTACTGCACTCCCACCATGAGCTCGCGCCAGCCCATATCGAGTTCGCACACGAGTTGGCCGAACTCGTCGTAGACGGGGATCTGAGTCTGTGGCCGCGGAAAGCCTGAGCGCACAAGCAGCAGACGCAGTGACGTTTCACGCGGCGACTCCGCACCCGCATCGACGAGGTCGAGCGTGCGTCTTGCGTGCTTCATCCCGCGACGGCCCGAATAGCGTTCGGAAAGCGATTGCACATCAAGCATTTTCAACCGAGTGGCACGAGCGAGCGCGTCGACGGCCGTCACCGCTTCGTCTACTGGATAGCGGCAGGCAAGGTCGAGTGCGGTGCGGGCAGGGCTTGTCACCCGCATGCCGTGGACTACGTCGATTTCGTCGTCGTCGATTCGGTCGGCCCAAGTTCGCAGCCGTGGCGGCGGACGTCGATTGTCGTGGAGGATCTCCGCCGGACGACCGCGACTGATCCATTTCGCGCCGTGGACCGCGGAGGCCGAGAATCCTGCCAGCACGCCGCGTCGTTTTGACCAGAGCCATGCCGCTTCGGCGCGGGTGCCTGCCGAAACCTGGGCATCCCTGGGTAAATAGACGCCGGGATAGATGCTGACGAATCTCGTTCTCAGCAGATGAGGAGTGAGTTGACCGGCGGCGACTGCTTCGCTTCCGATAAACGGCATGTCCATGAGCGGAGTGTGCTGACATCCACCGACAGGTCTGCGAATGTGAAACATGTGCGAACGCTGCGGCGTGTCGTCGCAGAGAACTCACACCCGTGGCGTCACCCACGTCGTGATGTCGGCGTGCACCACCTCAGTGCCGGCCTCGTCGAATACGCCGACCGGGACGACGAGCTCGGCGCCCTCGGTGATCGCGCTGAAGTCCGGCGGCTCGAGGCTGGCCCGCGCCCGCAGCGACGTCGTCGCCTTCTGCAGGTACTGCACGGTCATCGCCTTCGGGATCCAGCGGTGAGTAGTCGGCACGGTGGCTTCCATCAGCATGCCCATCGCCAACTCGGCGGCGTTGCAGGAGGCGATCGCGTGGACCGTGCCGAGATGGTTGTAGACGTGGAACCACTTCGGAACGCTGACCTCGGCGAACCCGGGCTCCATCCGCCGGACATGCGGCACGATCGACGCGAAGTACGGCACCCGGACCATCGCCGCGGCCGAGAAGATCCGGCTGCCGCCGGGCCGTGCCGACAACCGCTTCCACATCCGGTACGTGGGGGTCTGGCTCGTCATGGACACGCATCCTATGGCCAGCGGAAATGCCCGTCCGAGGGGGATTTGGCGGCTCACTCGATCTAAGGCATACTGTTCAGGTTGTCTTGCGCCAGGGGAATGCCTGGCCAGGACATACGACCGGCGCCCACACGGGCGCATCCGGTTCCAGCCACGATCGCGACGAATTTGCCGCGAACCTGGCTGCGCGTGCGGGCGACACACCCGACCGCGGGGACCGGTGCACCAGGACAGGTGAACAGTGGCGGCGAACCAGCATGGCTGGCGACGGAGCGCGATGAGCGCGACAGGCAGCCGCGGGCGAGCAGGAGTGAGGAAGAAGCGTGGCGGGACAGAAGATCCGCATCAGGCTCAAGGCCTATGACCACGAGGCGATTGATGCCTCGGCGCGCAAGATCGTCGAAACGGTCACCCGCACCGGCGCCAGCGTGGTCGGCCCTGTGCCGCTGCCTACCGAGAAGAACGTGTATTGCGTCATCAGGTCCCCGCATAAGTACAAGGACTCGCGCGAGCACTTCGAGATGCGTACTCATAAGCGGCTCATCGACATCCTCGACCCGACACCGAAGACCGTCGACGCGCTGATGCGCATCGACTTGCCGGCCAGCGTCGACGTGAACATCCAATAGGAGCCTGAAACACGATGGCGAGAAAGGGAATCCTGGGCACCAAGCTCGGAATGACGCAGGTGTTCGACGAGAACAACCGCGTCGTCCCGGTGACGGTCGTCAAGGCGGGGCCGAACGTTGTCACGCGCATCCGCACCCCGGAGCGCGACGGTTACAGCGCAGTTCAGCTGGCGTACGGGGAAATCAGCCCCCGCAAGGTGAACAAGCCACTGTCGGGTCAGTACGCGGCGGCGGGCGTGAATCCGCGCCGGCATCTTGCCGAGTTGCGGCTCGACGACGCTGAGGCCGCCGCGGAATACGAAGTGGGCCAAGAACTTACCGCCGAGATCTTTTCCGACGGCAGCTATGTCGACGTGACGGGCACCTCCAAGGGCAAAGGCACGGCGGGGACGATGAAGCGGCACGGCTTCCGCGGCCAGGGCGCGAGCCACGGCGCGCAGGCCGTCCACCGCCGCCCCGGTTCGATCGGTGGCTGCGCGACGCCTGCGCGAGTGTTCAAGGGCACCCGGATGGCCGGCCGGATGGGCAACGAGCGGGTGACGACGCAGAACCTGGTGGTGCACAAGGTCGATGCCGAGAACGGTGTGCTGCTGATCAAGGGCGCCATCCCGGGACGTCGCGGGGGACTGGTCATGGTCCGCAGCGCGATCAAGCGAGGTGAGAAATAGTGCCCTCTAAGACTTTGAAGATCGATGTGCTCGCACCGGGCGGCAAGAAGGACGGCACGGTCGACTTGCCGGCCGAGTTGTTCGACGCGCCAACCAACATCGCGCTGATGCATCAGGTGGTGACGGCGCAGCGCGCGGCGGCCCGGCAGGGTACGCATTCCACCAAGACCCGCGGCGACGTGCGCGGTGGCGGGCGAAAGCCGTATCGCCAGAAAGGCACTGGCCGCGCCCGTCAGGGTTCGACGCGCGCGCCGCAGTTCACCGGCGGCGGTATCGTGCACGGCCCGAAGCCGCGGGACTACAGCCAGCGCACACCGAAGAAGATGATCGTGGCGGCGCTGCGCGGCGCATTGTCGGATCGCGCACGCAACGGGCGGATCCACGCGGTCACCGAACTCGTCTCCGGCCAGGCGCCGTCGACGAAGAGCGCTAAGGCGTTTCTCGCCGAGGTGACCGACCGCAGGCGCGTGCTCGTCGTCACGGGCCGTACCGATGAGACCGGCGCCAAGAGTGTGCGCAATCTTCCTGGTGTGCACGTACTTTCGCCGGACCAGCTCAACACCTATGACGTCCTGCTGGCCGACGATGTGGTGTTCTCCGTCGAGGCGCTGAACGAGTTCATCGCTGCAAACACAGGGGCGACCACCGATTCCGAGGAGGTGTCGGCCTGATGGCAACTGTCACGGACCCGCGCGACATCATCTTGTCGCCGGTCATTTCCGAGAAGTCGTACGGGCTGATCGAGGACAACGTGTACACGTTCATCGTGCATCCCGACTCCAACAAGACGCAGATCAAAATCGCGGTCGAGAAGATCTTCAACGTGAAGGTCGCATCGGTGAACACCGCGAATCGGCCGGGTAAGCGCAAGCGCACCCGCACCGGTTATGGCAAGCGCAAAGACACCAAGCGCGCGATCGTGACGCTGGCTCCGGGCAGCAAGCCGATCGACCTCTTCGGAGCGCCGGCGTAGGAGATATCAGACATGGCAATTCGCAAGTACAAGCCCACGACGCCCGGTCGTCGCGGCGCCAGCGTCTCGGACTTCGCCGAGATCACCCGGTCGACGCCGGAGAAGTCGCTGGTGCGCCCCCTGCATGGTCGCGGTGGGCGAAACGCGCACGGCCGCATCACAACTCGACACAAGGGCGGCGGCCACAAGCGGGCGTACCGGGTGATCGACTTCCGGCGCAACGACAAGGACGGTGTCAACGCCAAGGTCGCGCACATCGAGTACGACCCCAACCGCACCGCGCGCATCGCACTGCTGCATTACTTGGACGGCGAGAAGCGTTACATCATTGCACCGCAGGGTCTTTCGCAGGGCGACGTGGTCGAGTCGGGTCCCAACGCCGACATCAAGCCAGGTAACAACCTGCCGCTGCGCAACATCCCGGCCGGCACGCTGATCCATGCCGTCGAGTTGCGTCCCGGGGGCGGCGCGAAGCTGGCCCGTTCGGCCGGGTCGAGCATTCAGCTGCTCGGCAAGGAAGGTTCCTACGCGTCGCTGCGTATGCCCAGCGGCGAGATCCGTCGTGTCGACGTGCGGTGCCGGGCCACGGTCGGTGAGGTCGGCAACGCCGAGCAGGCGAACATCAACTGGGGCAAAGCCGGACGTATGCGCTGGAAGGGCAAGCGCCCCACCGTTCGCGGCGTCGTGATGAACCCGGTCGACCACCCGCACGGCGGCGGCGAGGGCAAGACCTCCGGCGGCCGTCACCCGGTGAGCCCGTGGGGCAAGCCCGAAGGCCGCACCCGCAAGCCCAACAAGGCCAGCGACAAGCTGATCGTCCGACGCCGGCGCACCGGCAAGAAGCACCACCGGTAGGGAGTAGCCGATGCCACGCAGCCTGAAGAAGGGCCCGTTCGTCGACGACCATCTGCTCAAGAAGGTCGACGCACAGAACGAGAAGAACACGAAGCAGGTCATCAAGACCTGGTCGCGCCGGTCGACGATCATCCCCGACATGATCGGGCACACGTTCGCAGTGCATGACGGCCGCAAGCACGTGCCGGTGTTCATCACCGAGGCAATGGTCGGGCACAAGCTCGGCGAGTTCGCTCCGACGCGAACGTTCAAGGGCCACATCAAGGATGACCGGAAAGCGAAGAGGCGATGACCACCGCGACTGAGTTTCCGAGCGCGACCGCGAAGGCGCGGTTCGTGCGCGTCTCGGCGAGCAAGGCGCGCCGGGTGATCGACCTCGTGCGCGGCAAGCCGGTCGCCGAGGCGCTCGACATTCTGCGGTGGGCGCCGCAGCAGGCGAGCCAGCCGGTGGCCAAGGTGATCGCTAGCGCCGCGGCCAACGCGCAGAACAACAACGGGCTCGACCCGTCGACGCTCGTCGTCGCGACGCTGATCGCCGACGAGGGGCCGACCGCCAAGCGCATTCGGCCGCGAGCTCAGGGCCGCGCGTTCCGGATCCGCAGGCGCACAAGCCATATCACCGTCGTCGTGGAGAGCCGTCCGAGCCGCGACGAGCATCGCGGACGCTCGGCCAGCGCGGCACGCAAGCGTCGTGCCGAGGGCAGCAAGGCGGCCGCGAAGGCGCCCGCGAAGAAGGCCCCCGCCAAGAAGGCCGAGCCGGCTGCGAAGAAGGCGCCAGCCAAGAAGGCGTCGGCTAAGAAGGCTGAGCCGGCCAAGGCGGCGGCGAAGAAAGCTGAGCCCGCGAAGAAGGAACCGGCGAAGAAGGAACCGGCCAAGAAAGCTTCAGAAGAAGCGAAGGGAGGCTCGCAGTAGTGGGCCAGAAGATCAACCCGCACGGCTTCCGGCTGGGTATCACCACCGACTGGAAGTCCCGCTGGTACGCCGACAAGCAGTACGCCGACTACATCAAGGAAGATGTGGCGATCCGGCGTCTGTTGGCCACCGGACTCGAGCGCGCAGGCATTGCCGACGTGGAGATCGAGCGCACGCGCGACCGCGTCCGCGTCGACATCCACACGGCGCGGCCAGGCATCGTGATCGGTCGTCGCGGTACCGAAGCCGACCGCATTCGAGCCGACTTGGAGAAGCTCACCGGCAAGCAGGTCCAGCTGAACATCCTCGAGGTGAAAAACCCTGAGTCGCAAGCACAGTTGGTTGCTCAGGGCGTCGCCGAGCAGCTGTCCAACCGTGTCGCGTTCCGTCGTGCCATGCGTAAGGCAATCCAGTCCGCAATGCGCCAGCCCAATGTCAAAGGCATCCGTGTGCAGTGCTCGGGCCGCCTCGGCGGTGCCGAGATGAGCCGCTCGGAGTTCTACCGCGAAGGCCGCGTTCCGCTGCACACGCTGCGGGCGGACATCGACTACGGCCTCTACGAAGCCAAGACCACCTTCGGCCGCATCGGCGTGAAAGTGTGGATTTACAAGGGCGACATCGTCGGTGGCAAGCGCGAACTGACCGCGCCCGCCCCGGCAGGTGCCGAGCGTCCACGCCGGGAGCGTCCGTCGGGCACCCGTCCGCGCCGCAGTGGTGCGTCGGGTACGACGGCGACGGGAACCGACGCAGGCCGTGCTGCCGCGAGTGCCGAAGAGGCACCGGCCGCCACCGAAGCACCCGCTGAGGCTGCGCCCGCCGCCGAAGCACCCGCTGAGGCTGCGCCCGCCACTGAGAACCCGACGAGTGGCACGGAGAGCTGACCATGTTGATTCCCCGTAAAGTCAAGCACCGCAAGCAACATCACCCGCGGCAACGCGGCATCGCGAGCGGCGGCACCACCGTCAGCTTCGGTGACTACGGCATTCAGGCACTCGGGCATGCGTACATCACAAATCGGCAGATTGAGTCCGCGCGTATCGCGATCAACCGGCACATCAAACGTGGCGGCAAGGTGTGGATCAACATCTTCCCCGACCGCCCGTTGACGAAGAAGCCGGCGGAAACCCGGATGGGTTCTGGCAAGGGTTCGCCGGAGTGGTGGGTGGCCAACGTCAAGCCGGGCCGAATTCTGTTCGAGCTCAGCTATCCCGACGAAGCGGTCGCCCGGGCCGCGCTGACGCGCGCGATCCACAAGTTGCCGATCAAGGCCCGCATCGTGACACGAGAGGAGCACTTCTGATGGCAGTGGGAGTGTCACCCGGCGAACTGCGTGAGCTCACCGATGACGAGTTGATCGAGCGGTTGCGCGAGTCGAAGGAAGAGTTGTTCAACCTTCGCTTTCAGATGGCCACCGGTCAGCTGCACAACAACCGTCGGCTACGGACGGTGCGCCGCGAGATCGCGCGCGTCTACACCGTCTTGCGTGAACGTGAATTGGGGCTGGCTTCCGGTCCCGGCAGTGAGGATTCGTAATGGCAGAAAAGGCGACAGCGCAGAAGGCGACGGCACAAAAGGCCAAGGGCCCCAAGTACACTCCGCGTAAAGAGATGCCCCGCGGGCGTCGCAAGACCGCAATCGGTTACGTCGTGTCGGACAAAATGCAGAAGACGATCGTCGTCGAGCTCGAAGACCGGGTGAAGCACCCCCTGTACGGCAAGATCATCCGGACCACCAAGAAGGTCAAGGCACACGACGAGAACGGCGACGCCGGCATCGGCGACCGCGTGTCGTTGATGGAGACGCGCCCGCTGAGCGCCACGAAGCGTTGGCGGCTCGTCGAGATCCTAGAACGCGCCAAGTAATCGCGCCTATTCGACCTTGACGGCGATGCCGTCGAGCAACTGCGTCAAGCCCGAGTGGAACTCGCCGAGATGTCCGCCGGCTGCGTCAAACACCCCCTCGGCGAGCGCGTTCGCCAGCGCAGGGAACCGCGAGGGGTCCAGTACGCGCCGGAGCAGTTCGGCATAGTCGGGGGTGTCGACGTGAGCCGCTTCGATGCTGAGCGCCGCCGCGCCGCGGACGAAGTGCAGCACAGCCATCACGGCGGTCAGCTTGTCCCGTTCGGTCAAACCGGTCGCGCCTAACGCGGCGAGCCCGGCGTCCAGCCACGCCAGTTGCCCCGGATCGGCGGGAGGACCGGTTGATGCGGCTCGCAGGATCCACGGATGGCGGTGGTAGACATCCCACAGCCCTTCGGCCCAATCGGTAAGCACGCCACGCCAATCCGACGCATCCGTAGCCGAACCTGGTTGCCCCGCCGCCGTCGACAGCATGAAGATCACCAGTTCGTCCTTGCTGGCGACGTGCCGGTAAAGCGACATGGTGCCGCAGCCCAGTCGTTCGGCCAGCCGGGCCATCGACAGCGCGCCGAGGCCCTCCGTGTCGGCGAGCTCGATCGCCGTCTCCACGATGAGCTCCCGGCTCAACCCGCGTGTACGGCGGTCTGGTGGGACGTCCTGCCACAGCACCTCAAGCGCGCGAGGAAGCCGGTCGTCGTCTTTCATCACCTGCCAGCGTAATAGGAGAGCACTACGGTTGCGTATCATGTACGCTACATGCGTATGACATACGCACAGGGCCGGAAGTGGCCCGCCCCGACCCTTGCCGTAATCGTCGCCATCTTCTTGGCGCTCTCCCTGCCGCCGTACTTCAGCGGTCGGACGCGCGTGCCCGCCACCTTCGCTTGGCACTACCCGCTGCTTGTAGCGCACGTGATGTTCGCCGCCGTTGCGATGGTGTGCGCCGTGGCGCAGATCTGGCCGCGGTTGCGCGTCCATCGCCCCGCGCTGCACCGCCGCGTCGGCACGGTGTACGTGGGCGCAGCACTTCCGGCCGCGGTATGCGCAATGGTTATCGGCGCCGCTTCGCCGTTTGGACCGATTCTCGCGGTCAGCAACGTCGTTCTGGCGTCGCTGTGGCTGTGGTTCACCGTCAACGGCTACCTCGCGGGCAGGCAGCGGCGCGTGGCCGAACATCGTTGGCACATGAGCCTCAGTGCGACGCTTGCACTATCTATCATCACCAACCGAATCTGGACACCGATCCTGTTCATCACATTGCATCCCTTGCAGCACAACCTATTTGGCGGTAACAAAGAGCACTTCCTGTGGTTCGTCGCCGGCCTCGGCGCGTGGCTCGGCTGGACAATTCCGGTGGCCGTGGTAGCGCGACGGCTGCGTCGACGCGAAGTGCCGCGGTCGTCAATTCAGCAGTCGACAGCTGTCGAGCAGGTGTAGTGTCGCGGCACGTCGGGACGAGTGGCATAGAGCGGAGCCGGGAATGGCAGCGGAATTCAACGGCAAGATCGAGTTGGACATCAGGGATTCCGCGCCGGACTGGGGGCCGTACGCGGCGCCGACCGCACCTGACGGCTCGCCCAACGTTCTCTACATCGTCTGGGATGACACCGGCATCGCCACCTGGGACTGCTTCGGCGGTCTGGTCGAAATGCCGGCGATGAGCCGGATCGCCGAACGCGGTGTGCGGCTGTCGCAATTCCACACCACCGCCCTGTGTTCACCTACGCGCGCATCGCTGCTGACAGGCCGCAACGCCACCACCGTCGGGATGGCGACCATCGAGGAGTTCACCGACGGCTTCCCGAACTGCAGCGGCCGCATTCCCTTTGACACCGCGCTGCTTTCGGAAGTGCTCGCGGAACGGGGATGGAACACCTACTGCGTCGGCAAGTGGCACCTGACGCCGTTGGAAGAATCGAATCTTGGCTCTACCAAACGGCATTGGCCACTGTCGCGGGGTTTCGAGCGGTTCTACGGCTTCATGGGCGGCGAAACCGACCAGTGGTATCCGGACCTCGTCTACGACAACCATCCGGTCGTCCCGCCCGCGACGCCGGAGGACGGCTACCACCTGTCGAAGGACATCGCCGACAAGACAATCGAATTCATTCGTGACGCAAAGATGATCGCGCCCAACAAGCCGTGGTTCTCCTACGTCTGCCCCGGTGCCGGCCATGCCCCACACCATGTGTTCAAAGAGTGGGCCGACAAGTACGCGGGCCGCTTCGACATGGGCTATGAGAAGTACCGCGAGATCGTGCTCGAGAACCAGAAGAAGCTCGGCATCGTTCCGCCCGACACCGAGCTCTCGCCGATCAACCCGTACCTGGACGTGAAGGGGCCCAACGGTGAGCCGTGGCCGCTGCAGGACACCGTTCGGCCGTGGGACTCGCTGAACGTCGAAGAGCGAAAGCTGTTCTGCCGTATGGCCGAAGTGTTCGCCGGCTTCCTGAGCTACACCGACGCCCAGATCGGCCGTGTCCTGGATTACCTCGACGAGTCGGGTCAACTCGACAACACCATCATCGTGGTGATCTCAGACAACGGCGCGAGCGGAGAGGGCGGCCCCAACGGCTCGGTGAACGAGGTCAAGTTCTTCAACGGTTACATCGACACCGTCGAAGAGAGCCTCAAATTCTACGAAAACCTCGGTGGCCCAGAGACATACAACCATTACCCGATCGGTTGGGCGATGGCGTTCAACACGCCCTACAAGCTCTATAAGCGGTACGCCTCACACGAGGGCGGCATCGCCGACACCGCTATCGTCAGCTGGCCCGACGGCATCAAGGCTCACGGCGAAGTCCGAGACAACTACGTCAACGTCTGTGACATCACCCCGACCGTTTACGACCTGCTGGGTGTCGCTCCGCCGGAAACCGTCAAGGGGATCGCACAGAAGCCGCTTGACGGAACGAGTTTCAAGTCCGCGCTGGAGAATGCCACTGCTGAGACCGGCAAAGACACCCAGTTCTACACGATGCTCGGTACCCGCGGCATATGGCACAAGGGCTGGTTCGCCAATACCGTCCACGCCGCCACTCCGTCGGGCTGGGCGAATTTCGACAAGGACCGCTGGGAGCTGTTCCACATCGAGGCAGACCGCAGCCAATGCCACGACCTCGCCGAGCAGCAGCCCGACAAGCTGGACGAGATGAAGCAGCTGTGGTTCAGCGAGGCTGCCAAGTACAACGGGCTGCCGCTGGCGGACCTCAATATCTTCGAGACGATGACACGATGGCGCCCCTATCTTGTCGGTGAGCGAACGTCGTTCACGTACTACCCGAACACCGCCGACTTGGGAATGGGTGCGGCAGTGGAGATTCGGGGCCAGTCGTTCTCGATTCTCGCAGACGTCACCGTCGACACCACCGGCGCGGAGGGCGTCATCTTCAAGCAAGGCAGCGCGCATGGCGGGCACGTGTTGTTCATCCAGGACGGCCAGCTCCACTACGTCTTCAACTTCATGGGCGAGGACGAGCAGACGGTGTCGTCGTCGGCCGCAGTGCCGCTGGGCGAGCACGTCTTCGGCGTCCGCTACGTTCGCGGCGGCACGGTCGAGGGCAGCCACACCCCGGTCGGTGACGCCACGTTGTACATCGACGGCGAGGCCGTTGCCTCCCTGGCCGACGTCAAGGTTCACCCCGGCACGTTCGGGCTGGCCGGCGCGAGCCTGTCTATTGGGCGCAACAGCGGATCCGCGGTGGCGCGCGCCTACAAGGCGCCGTACGCATTCACCGGCGGCACGATCGCGAAAGTCGTCGTCGACACGTCCGGGCAGCCCTACGAAGACCTGGAGAAGGAGTTGGCGCTCGCGTTCGCGAAGGACTGAGCGCGTCTACTCTGGGAACATGCTGACCGAACTGGTCGCGCTTGGCGCCGGGTCGTTCCGGATGGGGTCGACGAGCTTCTACCCGGAAGAGGCGCCGATCCATACGGAGACCCTCGCCGGTTTCGCGATCGAACGGCATCCGGTGACCAATGCTCAGTTCGCCGAATTCGTCGCTGCCACAGGCCATGTCACGGTCGCTGAACAACCGATGGACCCGGCGATGTACCCGGGTGTGGCCGCCGCAGACCTCGTCGCCGGAGCCATGGTGTTTCGGCCCAGCAGCGGTCCGATCGACCTGCGCGACTGGCGGCAATGGTGGGACTGGGCACCGGGCGCCTGCTGGCGCCACCCGGTGGGGCCGGGCAGTGACGGCTACGACTCTGTAACTGACAAGCCCAACCATCCCGTCGTGCAGATTGCCTACCCGGACGCGTGGGCGTACGCCGAGTGGGCCGGCCGCCGCCTGCCCACGGAAGCCGAGTGGGAGTATGCCGCGCGGGCAGGCTCCACGTCGGTGTACCCGTGGGGCGATGATCCGATGCCCGACGGCCGATTGATGGCCAACACATGGCAGGGCCGCTTCCCGTACCGCAACGACGGCGCGCTCGGCTGGTTCGGAACCTCACCGGTCGCCACCTTCCCGCCGAATGGGTTCGGACTCGTCGACATGATCGGAAATGTGTGGGAGTGGACGACGACGGAATATTTTCCGCACCACCGTCTTTCGCAGGTGCATAGCTCGCCGTGCTGCATGCCGACGGTGCCTGTCTCCTCCTCGCGCGAGCGCCCGACGGCGGATCCTGCGGTCAGCCAGACGCTCAAGGGCGGTTCGCATCTGTGTGCGCCCGAGTACTGCCATCGCTATCGGCCGGCCGCCCGCTCGCCGCAGTCCCGTGACACCGCGACGACGCACATCGGGTTTCGTTGTGCGGCCGACGTTTAACCGCGGTCGACGATGCTGACCCGGCCCAGGCCCGAAAGGCATCGGACGACGTCGGCGCGCAGTTGCGAGGCGTCCTCGGCGATTCCGACCCGCCGCGCGCCGGCGAGCACGCACAGGTCCAGTTCGTCGGCGCTGCCGGTGACTGTCAGATCGCACGCGTCGTCCGGCATTGTGGCGGAGACGATTTCGCGGTCGCTGACGGCTGCCGCCCACTGATTGATCGCCGGCGCCGCGGCCCGCAGTGCCCGCAGCCCGATGATGCCGCGCCGCAGGATGCCCGGATGGAGCAGCGGCGCGCCGGGCGTATCGACGATTGCCCTCACGGCCACGGTCTGTCCATGTGGCGCCTGCGCGGCCAGATAGGCGGACTCGGTGTCGACGGCGACTGCGCCCAACGCCGCCAGCGCGGCCCGGTCACGGCCGTCCGCCACCCGCGGGATCGACAGCACCGGCGCCAGACGTGCCCGCAATCCAAGTCGCCTCACTGCGTCGAACACCAGTGCGGCGGCATGGCTTTGGTAAGACGCGTCAAAGGTGCGTAGCTCGCTTCCGACGACGATGTCGCCGGGTCGCAAGTCGTCGGTCAACGCCCCCGCCACCCCAGCGACTAGCACCGGCCCGGCGAAGTCGATGTGCCGCGTGGGCCCCATTCCCGTCCGTACAACGGGTGCGGACACCACCCCGCGCAACGCGGCGCGTTCGGCGCGCAGGGGCGCGCACACCAGGGGCGAACTCACCGCAGTTTTGGTGCTGCAGTGGCGATTTCGGCCGACAGTTCACGCATCGCGTCTTCCACAGCAGCCGCCAGCGCGTCCGCGTCCAGAATCGCGGGGTCGACGGCGATGCCGACGCCAAGAACGCCGGTCCAGCTGAGCGCGCCGAGTGCCAGCGGCGCGCCCGGAGCCAGCGGCAGGATCGGCACCACCCGTTCGAACGGGACGTCGACGATCGACATCTGCGGAGTCGGGCCCGGCATGTTGGACATGATCGCCTGCAAGAATGCCGGCCCGTAGACGGTGCGGGCAAACCAGCGTTGAACTGGCACCGGCAGCACACCAAGCACTTTGGCCATCACGAAGCGTGACGCCAGCGCACGCGTCGGCGTCAGCACCCGGGCGCTGGCGCGGGTGATGGCCCTCAGGCGCGCGACGGGATCCATCGCTCCGAGCGGTAGGTCGATCATTGCGGCCGCGGTCAGGTTGCCCTCTGCGGCGGACCCCGGTTCGCGCAACATGATCGGCACCGACACCCGGAGGCGGTAGTTGACCGCGACGGCGAATTCCGGGTCCGCTCGCACAAGTGCGCTCGCGACGAGACTCAGCACCAGGTCGGTCACACGGACTCGGTGCCGATGTGCGATTGACCGGACCAGGTCGAGGTCGAGTGTCGCGGCCGAAAACTGCCGCGCCGCTGTGTCTCTCGGCAGTTTGGCTGCAGGAGTCCCGTCGGTGGCCAGCTGCGCCAATCCGGTGGCTGTGGCGAGCGCGGTGCGGATCATCCCGTGCGACGGGCGTCCCACCACGGGCAACTCGAGGCGCGGCCGCAAGATGTTCAGCGCGTGTACCACGGTGCCGATGCCGTCGGCGACACAGTGGTGCACGATGAACAGCAAACCTGAACGGCCGGGCGTGATTTCGCGGACGAGCACGATCCGCCACATCGGCCGGTCGCGTGGCATTCGTTCGGTCGCGACCTGCGCGACTGTCCGGCTCAATACGGCCGATGCGGCGTCCGCGTCGTCGATGCGACTCCCACCCAGCGCCGGCCGTTCGCTGACGTGCCATTCCCAATCCATGTCGTCGGGATCGACGTCCACCCACCGCGGGCGACGCCACCTCGACGGTGGGCTGAGCCGCTGTCGGAACCGCGGCATGGTGACGAGCTCTTCTCGAACGAGGGTGCGAACATCCTCGAGCGTCGGCGTGCCGGTTCCGGCGCGAGCCAGCACCACCATGCCGCCGACATGCTGTGGCGCAGAATCGGTTTCGACGTGGAGGAAGAAAGCGTCGGCAGCCGGGACTGTCGATGCTGCCCGTCGACGTCGCCGCTCGACCACCGCGATGCTCACCCACACGAACGGGATCGCCGCGAGGGCGTCGACCAGGAAGTGATTCGCCGTGGCGACGATGACGAACACCGTCACGGCGACGTGCACGCCGCTGACGATCTGGATGCCGATGCCGCGCGCCTGCCAGGCCAAGACCACGCTGACCCACAGAGCCCACGCCAGATGCAGCGACGGCATCGCCGCGAGCTGGTTGGCCGACGACACCAGGGGTGTGCCCCACGAGCCGAACGTGGCACCCGTCGACACCGTGTCGGTGTAACCGAAAGCCGGCAGCAGTCGCGGTGGCGCGACGGGAAACAGCGCAAAACATGTGATTGCCAACAGGTTCAGCACGATGAACGAGTCGCGCGCGCGACGGTAGTCGTCGGGATGGCGGACGTAGAGCCAGGCCAGCAGTGCGAACGCACTGACGATGTAGGTGTAGGCGTACTCGTAGTTGGCCAGGACGGTCAGAACCCGGTGCGGCACCAGCCAGTGGTTGAGTGCCTGCTCGATGTCGATGTGCAGCCATTGCTCGGCGTGCAGCAGCGCTTCGGCGTTGCGGTTGGCGGTAGCGCGCCTGCCGGACACAGCGGTCACTTCGACCAGAATGTAGACGGCAAAGACGGCCAAGCCCATCGCGACTTCGCGCGAAAGTCGCGGTCGGCTCAGCCGATCGGTCGTCACGCGATATGTATTCCCCCGAAGAGATCAGGCGAATCGAAAACTCACGCCAGGCACCCGGCTCATCCGGCGCCAGCCCCACCATGCGCAGATGGCGATCGTGGAGATCGTCAGCGCGGTGCTCAGCACGCCACGCGACAACAAACCGGCGCCGACGCCGAAGTGCAAGCTGCCGAGGCTCATCCCGACGTCGATGAGCCTGGAGAGGCCCCAGATCAGCGAGACGTTGATGAAAATGCGACGCACCCGGCGATCGTGGAACAGGTGTGACGGCAGCGCGACGAAGTCCTGAGCCAGCCGGGCGGTGACGGGCCGCCCGATCGCGGCGCTGCCGAGGAACAGCGCCGCCATGAACAGCGACCCGACGATCGGCTGGAAGAGGTAGACGTAGACGTTGGAGAAGATCAGAGCGATCGTGGTGCGCCCGACCAGACCGCCGACCGCGAGCACGAGGGTGCTGGGCACGCGTTGACGCATCGTCAGCCGTGCCCCGACGGTGAGCGTGCACCAGCCCAGCACCGCCACGAGTCCCCACAGCGAGCCGACGGTGTTGGTGAACGCGTAGAGCAGCAGCGTCGGCACGACGACGGTTTCCATCAGCAGCAGAACCCCACGCAGGACCGTCGGTTTGATCCTGGCAATTTCAATGATGTGGTGGTGCTGGCTGATTCGCGGTGCCGGCGTCGCCGGGTCGGCCGAATCAACGCGCATGTTCCTCACTATCGCACTGAATCGCCGAGTTGTCTTGCATGCCTGTTCGGTCGGGTGCGGCTTCGACGTCAGGGACGGTTCGGGCAACCGCGAACATCTGCCGGGTGCTTGTCGCATGGGCCAGTCCGGTGACGCCGACGGCCACCAGCGCGCCGGAAACGGCGATCGCGGCAAGGGCGCCCGCGCTGCTGGGAATCGGTGCGTCGAACGCGAGGAGGCCGACGGCGACACCCGCGACCGGGTTCGTCACGCTGATCGACGCTACCGCGGGAGGAAGCGCGCCACTGGCGAATGCCAGCTGTCCCAGGAGCAGTCCGCTCAGCGTCGAGATGGCCAGCGCGTACCCCGGCCAGTCGATGGCAGTGGCCGCCACACCCCGGTCGAAGAGATCGGTCATCGTCATCTTGATGAACACCGCGTTCATCGCGTGACACAGCCCGGCTCCGACGCCGACCAGCATGCTCGCCAGCCATCCCGCGCACACACGACTGACGAGCACCAGAACTGTGATCACCCCGATCGCGCACGCCGACGCGAGCAGGACTTTCGGCCGTTGCGGGGCGCCCTTGAGCGGTGAGGTGCCCTCCGTCGTCAAGAACAGCACGAGCCCGCCGCAGACTGCCAGTCCGGAAAGCCAGTCACGCAACAGCGGCCACCGGCGCTGCGAGCCGGACGCGAGAGCCATGACGAAGAGCAGTTGCGTGGACATCAGCGGTTGCACCGCCGCGACCGAACCGACCCGCAGTGCGCCCGCTTGCGTGATCCAGCCGCACAGGTTCACCGCCCAGCCGCGCAACCACGTCCGGCTGCGGGGCAGCCGGCGGGCGAGGCGTTTGACTTCGTCCGACTCCTTGAGCGACACGCTGTGGCCGCCGACCGTCTCACGCGCGGCGCGCTGTTGCAGGAAAGCCGACAGCGCGAACAGGAACGCCGCCGAGAGGCCGAGAATGATGGCGAAAATCATGGTGGGCCCAGCCGAATGTGCTCGCCGAAGCGGGGGGCGAGTGTTCGGTACACCGAGGGCGCCAGCGTGCGGACGGTCGGCGCGATTCGTAGCCAGCGTGGGACCCATACCTCAGCCTTGTTGTCGGCGACCGAGCGCACGACGGCGTCGGCGACCGCGCCCGGCGGTACGGGTTTGGGTCGTTCGCGGCCGTAGGGTCGGCCGCGCTTCTCGAAGAATCTGGTGCTCACCGCGCCCGGCACCACGACCCCGACGTGCACACCGCTGCCCGTCGCCTCGGCACGCAGGCTCTCGGCGAACGTGTCCAGCGCGGCTTTGGCCGCCGAGTACACGGCCTCGCCCGCCACCCCGGCCCGCCCGGCTACCGATGACACGAAGCACACCGCGCCGGAGCGGCGCTCCACCATCGCGGGCAGCAAGGCGCGGCTGAGCTCGATCGGCGCAAGCAGGTCGACCCCGATCAGCGTGCGGATGCCGTCGACGCTCATGTCTGTTAGCGGGCCCGACCAGCCGATGCCGGCGTTGTTGACCAGGACGTCCACTCGTCCGAATTCCTCGGTGGCCTGGCTGACCAGGCGCGCTCGGCCGGCCGGCGAGGCGAGGTCGGCTATCAGGGGGGCGCCGCCGACGTCGTCGGCCACCGCCCGCGTCCGGTCAGGGTCGCGCCCGTGGACCAGGACCCGGGCGCCCCGGGCGGCGAATCGGGTCGCGACGCACTGACCGATTCCGTCGGAGGCGCCCGTCACCAGCGCCACTGTGCCGTCCAACCGCACGGGATTGCCCTTTCACCGCAGTCAGATTTCCCCATTTACGCCAGCACTACTCTGCACCGGATCACGAACCCATGCGGTCATTCAGCGTGGTTGTCGCTTTCAACGAATTGACGTTTCCGTCGAAAACGGTGGGGTATCCGCTTCTGCAGGAGCAAGGGAGGTGGGACACATGCCTATCTGGGCGTACTTCTTCATCGCATTCGCTGCCCTGATCGCGGTGCTCGCGATATTTCTGGGGGTCGGTGCACTCAAGACCCGAAGAACCGAGCGGCTCAAGGAACACTTCGGTCCCGAATACGGCCACACCGTCGACGAGCTCGGCGATCAACGCGCCGCGGAGAAGGAGCTCGCTGCCCGTCAACGCAGACACGACAAGCTCGACATTGTCGCGCTGTCGCCGCAAGCCCAGGAAAAATACGCGCGCCAATGGCAGAGCGTGCAGGCCGGCTTTATCGACTCGCCGGACGGTGCCGTGCGCGACGCCGACCGGCTGGTGACCGAGGTGATGCGTGAACGCGGTTATCCCGTCGACGATTTCGAGCGCCGGGCGGCCGAGGTGTCGGTCGAGCACCCCGAGGTGGTCCAGGAATATCGAAGCGCGCACCAGGTGTTCGAGGCCCAGGGGAGCAACGGTGTGGGCACCGATGATCAGCGTGAAGCCTTCGTGCATTACCGAGCGCTCTTCGAGCGGCTGCTGGAACTCGACGGCGACGGCGAACCCGCCGAGGCCGAACGGCCGGACAACGCGAAAGAGGCGCGCTGATGGATACGCAGGATCACCAGACCGACACCGTGAACCCGGAGGAGGGAGCCCACTCGCCGACAGAGAAGGTCGATCCTGCCGATTACCTAACCGCAAGGCTCTCAAGCGAATCCGACCAACGGTCTGCATCCGATGTAGTCGCGACCGCGGAATCAGATGCTCCGCTCGACTCGCGAGTTGGCGGCGGTGATCAACCGACGGGCGAACCCGCTGCCGCGGAACCCGGCACGGGCGGATCGTTGATCGCCGAGGGCGAGCTGTCGGGATTACGCCTGCGCTGGAACGACATTCAGACCGGTTTCGTCGATGATCCTCGACAGTGCGTGCAGAAGGCAGACAGCCTCGTCTCCGATGTGGTCGATCAGCTGACGGCCGGCTTCGCGGCGGCGCGGTCGCGGCTCGAGGAACAGTGGAACCAGGGCGTAGAGGTGTCGACCGAGGATCTTCGCGTTGCGCTCAAGCGCTACCGACAGTTCTTCGATCATCTCCTCGAAGTCTGAGCCGAATTTCACCGATTCGCCGGGGCCGCTAGTGGCGCGGGCAACGCGAGACACGGTGCGGCAGGCGCGATCACCCAGCGGCAACTTTTCAATCCGGTGCGGGACCGATGAATTCGACGCCCGCGCGGATCGCAGGGCGATGCCTCAAGATTCGGAAATGTGCCAGGCGGCCGAGTCCCGGCGTGGTCATCAAGTGTGCGCCAGGCCATGACGCGACGATCTTCGCGCTCGTCGCATAAGGGGTGTCGGGGTCGTCGGGGTCGTGAATGAGCAGCAGGGGCGGATAGTCGGTGCGGGCGGCAACCCAGACCATGTTGGTCTCCTCCAGCGGCATGCCGATACGGCGTTCAAGGCGGCGATGCAGTCCGGCGCGTATCCGTGGGCCGAACCCGTGGCGCGCGGCGAACAGATCCAGATAGATCGGGAACTCGCCCATCGGCGCGAGGAATACCAGACGCCCGACCGTCGTGCCCCACGACGCCGCGAGTGCGGTCGCGTTGGCCCCCAGCGAGTGGGCGACAACCGCGCGGGCCGGGCCGTGTGTCGCGATGATGGCTGCGACCGCTTCCGCGCACTCAATGGCGGTGGTGCGTCCCGGTGCGAGTGCGCCCGGATCGGACTCGTTATGGCTGGGCAGGTCGAAAGCGATGACACGATGTCCGGACTCGACGAGGGGTTTGATGAACATGCCGAGGTGTGGGCGACGTCCGCCCCAGCCGTGCACAAGATAGATCGGCGGCCCGTCGCCCCAGGCCTCGCCAACGATCCGGTGCTCGCTCCAGTGCGCTTCCAGCGGCTGGCCGGGTGGGACTCCGGGCGGCATACGCAGACTGGACTCAAGGACCGGTGGGGTGCACCACAGCTCGGTCGCCCACCGCGACCCAATGGCGGGCGCGACTCGCTCGAGTAGCCAGAACGCGCGACGCACCCGAGGGGCGACCGGCGGTTGGACACCGGAACCCTCCACGTCGAGAACGAGTGGACTTGGGGAACCACCGTCACTCGAAGGGACCCGTTGCACTTCGGATGCTCGGCAGTCGGATGCCTTACTGCAGCCGTCAGAGATGCTCGATCTTGGCGAGGACTTCATCCAGCGGGCGGGTGGTTCGTTGGGTCCGGCACACGTCGAGGTTAGCGAGATGATGCCGCCGGGCTCACATCTCCTGCCTGACGAAAGGCGTGTGACTGAGCGAGGATTTTGAGCACCGCAGGTCATCCCCTAGAATCGTGGGGTTGCCTTGGGCAGACCTCGGCTGGCTCTCTGATGCTTGTCGCTCTTCGCGCAAGCGCTCATCGGAAGTCGGCCCTGCGTGCCCTTCGGTGACATCAAGACCGCGCATGTCAGGTCCGCCTCGGCATGCTCACCTTACTGTCGAGGAGATCGTGTGATTCAGCAGGAATCGCGGCTCAAGGTCGCCGACAACACGGGTGCCAAGGAGATCTTGTGCATCCGCGTTCTCGGCGGATCGTCGAGGCGCTACGCCGGCATCGGCGACGTGATCGTCGCGACGGTCAAAGAAGCCATCCCCGGCGGCAACATCAAGCGCGGTGAAGTAGTGAAAGCCGTGATCGTGCGCACGGTCAAGGAGCGGCGCCGCCCCGACGGCAGCTACATCAAGTTCGACGAGAACGCCGCAGTGATCATCAAGCCTGACAACGACCCGCGGGGCACCCGCATCTTCGGCCCGGTCGGGCGCGAGCTGCGGGAGAAGCGGTTCATGAAGATCGTCTCGCTGGCCCCGGAGGTCCTGTAATGAAGATTCACAAGGGTGACACCGTGCTCGTCATTTCCGGAAAAGACAAGGGCGCCAAAGGAAAAGTCCTCAAGGCTTACCCCGACGCCAACAAGGTGCTCGTCGAGGGCGTCAACCGGATCAAGAAGCACACGCCGATCTCGACCAACCAGCGAGGCTCGCGCTCGGGCGGGATCGTCACGCAGGAGGCGCCTATCCACGTGTCGAACGTGATGATCGTCGACTCCGACGGCAAGCCGGCCCGCGTCGGCTACCGCGCCGACGAAGAGACCGGCAAGAAGGTGCGTATCTCCCGCCGCAACGGCAAGGACATCTGATGACGACGACCGAAAAAGTGCTCCCGAGGCTGAAAAAGCGCTACCGCGAAGAGATCAAAGACGCGCTGCAGTCGCAGTTCAACTACGGCAACGTGATGCAGATCCCCGGCGTCGTCAAGGTGGTCGTGAACATGGGCGTCGGTGACGCCGCCCGCGACGCGAAGCTGATCAACGGTGCGGTGAACGACCTCGCGCTGATCACCGGCCAGAAGCCGGAAATCCGCCGGGCCCGAAAGTCGATCGCGCAGTTCAAACTTCGCGAGGGCATGCCGATCGGCGCGCGGGTGACACTGCGCGGCGACCGGATGTGGGAATTCCTCGACCGGCTCATCACGATCGCGTTGCCGCGTATTCGCGACTTCCGGGGGCTCTCGCCCAAGCAGTTCGACGGCACCGGTAACTACACGTTCGGGCTGACCGAACAATCGGTGTTCCACGAAATCGACGTGGACTCCATCGACCGGCCCCGCGGCATGGACATCACCGTCGTCACCTCGGCGACGACCGACGATGAAGGACGAGCACTGTTGCGGCAGCTCGGCTTTCCGTTCAAGGAGAATTGATGGCGAAAAAGGCTCTGGTCAACAAGGCCAAGCGCAAGCCCCGCTTCGCGGTGCGCGCGTACACGCGGTGCAACAAGTGCGGGCGGCCGCGCGCGGTGTACCGCAAGTTCGGCCTGTGCCGAATCTGCCTGCGTGAGATGGCCCATGCCGGTGAACTGCCCGGCGTGCAGAAGAGCAGCTGGTAAAGAGGACCTGCCATGACGATGACGGACCCGATCGCAGACTTCTTGACGCGTCTGCGCAACGCCAATTCGGCTTATCACGACGAGGTGACCCTGCCGCACTCGAAGATCAAGGCGAATATCGCCGAGATCCTCAAGAACGAGGGCTACATCTCCGACTACCACACCGAGGATGCCCGTGTTGGCAAATCGCTTGTGGTGCAACTGAAGTACGGGCCAAGCCGTGAGCGAAGCATCGCCGGCCTGCGCCGGGTCAGCAAGCCGGGACTGCGGGTGTATGCGAAGTCGACCAACCTGCCGCGGGTGCTGGGAGGCCTTGGCGTAGCCAT
>DASRFZ010000103.1:0-8447 GCA_035651275.1 Mycobacterium sp.
TGTCAGCAGGTCGCGACGATCTTGAAGGTGGCTTTTGCGGGTTCGCCGGGCTGGTAGGTGCTGGAGCCCTGAGCGGTGCCGCTGATCGTGAACGTGTCAGCGGAGAAGTTCGCGCTGGCGTCACCGCCGTCTCCGGTGGAGTACATGCCGGTGAACCCGCCGAGGTTGCGGATGTGAACCGAATCGGCGATGAGCTTGTCGCCGGTGTGGTTCAGCATCGCCTTGGCGCCCGCGACATTCTCGTCACCAATGTTGATCGTCCAATACCACTGTTGCTGGTTGCAGGTGACGCGTTGGTTGTCGGCGACCTTGTTGCCGTTGATCGTCACAGTCGCCTGGTTGGGATGGTTCGGCTGCTTGTCCGACCCGCAGGCGCTGAGCGCTCCGGCCGCCAATACCACCGCAACCAATGCCACGATTCGGTTCCGCACTCGGTGAGAATACAGTTCTGAAGATTCGGATTGTCGGCTTATCGCAGTTCCATTAGCTGCCCGCCGACCACGGTGGCGGTCACCGTGTCGGAGGTCAGCGTATGCAGCGCTGCGTCCGGGGGCACGGCGAGTAGGCAAAGATCGCCGGGCTCGCCGGGTGCGACCTGCCGCAGTTGCCCTGGGCGATCCGCGAATCCCAGAAACATCTGCAACGCCGTGAGCGGGTCGACTTGTTCGGCCGGATTGATGGTTCGGCTGACCGCTGCGCGCATCGCGGCCCACGGATCCAGCGCACCGAACGGCGCGTCCGTGCTGCCCGCGACCGGAATGCCTGCCTGCATCAGTGACGCGATCCGCCAAAGCTGGGGGTGCTCGTCGGCGGGAACGCCGTGCAGGTACTGCTCGCCTCGTTCGATGACGAAGTTGGGTTGCGTTACGACGGTTGCGCCCGACTCCGCGAGGTCGCGGAGGCTGGCGTCCGGCACCATCGCCGCGTGCTCGATCCGGTCCATCGGACGGGTGCCGGCAGCGCGCAAGGCGGCGAGGGCGACAACGAGCTGCGCGGCCGTCACGCAATGTAGCGCGACGGGCACGCCGGCGGCGTGACGCGCGTCGACCCAGTGGGTCAGGGCGTCGAGATCGAGTTTGTCGTCGTAGAGGATCTTCTTGCCTGGCGAAAGGCATCGCACTCGCTGGGCCAAACCGCTTGTGAGAGTAGCGATATCGCCGGAGTTCAGATCCGGCGTGGCGTCGGTGACACCGGTGACCCCGTACTTCGCAAGCCGTAGGCTCAGTGCCGCCAGGTCGGGTTCGCGGCGGCGTATCCCATCCAACTGCGGATCGGTACTCAAGATCCGGCCGTTGGGGTGGTCTGAGCACCCGATGCGGGACAGCGCCAGGGAATTCAGGATCCACTGCGCACCGCTGCGGTGCTGGACACGCAGCGGCACATCGGGCCGCAACGCGTCCAGCCGTACGCGGTCCAGTTCGCCGGTCACTGATTCGTGGTAGCCGACGGCGCGGATCCATCCGTCACGATCGGGCTGGGCCGCCGTGATCAGTTCGGCGAACCGCGGCCCGACGATCACCGACTCGAGCGATGCAGCGGCAGCGCGCAGGTGCAGATGGTGATCGTGCAGACCCGGCAGCAGCGCACCCATCTTTGCGTCGACGACGACTTCATCCGGTCGCGGCGACAGCGTCGGCGCCACCTGGGTGATGACTTCGGCGACGCGGACGTCCGCAACGCGGCCGTCGAGTAGTGTCGCGTGCCGAATCAGCATGCGGCAAGCCGCGATTCGATCAATCGGTCCACGGCTGCGTTGTCGCCACCGAGATCGTGGGCATGGCCATGGAGACTCGGACGTCGCGGCTCGCACCCGGTGATTGGTGACTCCGGCAGCGCGGCGTAGGCCGCCGCAACCCCGGCCATCGACGCGTCGATGATGGCGCCGCCGCCCGATGCCAACGCGTCGAGGACGGTCGCGGTGGCCGCCAGGCCGGTCAACGGATCGGCGATCGCGTCGCCGCAAAACTCCGGACCGTCGTTGACTAATCCCCCGGCCACGGCCGCGTCGTCGCCAAATGCGACGCGGTCGGGGTACTGACTCCCGTATCCACTGATGCGCAACCACACTCGGCCCGGACGGCCAGGAACTTGTTCGGCGGCGCAGTCCCGGCGCGCGAACGCTGCGGGCCGCGAGCCTTCGATCACCACATCGGCGGCGCGTAACAGATCAGTGAAATCTCCCGCATAGCAGAGCTTTCCGGAATTCATCCAGTCGAAGAACTCACGACTTCCGCTTCGGGTTCCGTCGGGACGCGTCGATGTTTCCACCTTCACGACCGTCGCGCCGCCTGCGGCAAGTAAGCGTCCGCACAGCGGTCCTGCCCACATCGACGACAAGTCGGCAACCAGCAGATCCGACAACGGAGTTGTCGCCTTTGCGCCCTGCTGAGTGATCGCCGGTGCGGCGGCCATCATTTCACCGAGCACCGCCGCGGGCATGTCGAGAAGTCGAGCGCGCGCAACGAAGTCCGCGGCCGGTGCGGCCCTCGCCTCTTCGCTCAATGCAGCCCACCGATCGTCGACGTCGTCCACTTCGAGCAGAGCGGGAACAGCCTCGACGTCCTCTGCCCGACTCAATGTCAGCGCGGCCCAGCCGTCTTGGCAAGCGAGCAATCGGCTGGCGCCTCCGGAGGAGACGCGGGTCGGCGGATCGAGCCCCAGAAGAGCGGCGCGCCCCGTGATGAGTTCGACGGCGTCGCACCGGACGCCAATGCGCCGCTCGACCGCCATGGTGACCTGGCGAGCGTGCTCCAGCACACTCGTGGGCACCGCAAACGAACTCACATGCCCATTGTGGTCATAGCTCGGACGCGACGTCGTCCACCAGGCCCCAATCTCGTGCGGTGACCGCGTTGACCGTGCGACCGGACAGCACCAAATAGCCCGTGCGCCAACGGCCGATGCGCCTGGTGATGCTGACGGTCCCGCCTGCGCCGGGGATCAGTCCCAGCGCCAGCTCGGGCAAGCCGAACTTGGAGTCTGCGTGTGCTTCGACCCGGCCGCAGAAGGCCGCCATCTCCAGGCCACTGCCGAGAACTTGGCCGTGTACGCGCGCGATCAACCGATCCCCGAGACGGGCCGCCAATCCATCGAGGACCAGCGCAGGACTGTGGCGGGTGCGCGCGAAGTGCGCACTGGCGGGATCGTCGAACGAACCGAATTCGGCAAGGTCGCCGCCGCTGCAAAATGACGGCCCGTGACCCGCGAGCACCACCTCGGTGATCGATTCGTCGACACACGCAACGGTCAGCACCTCCAGCAATGCCTGTCGCATGTCGGTAGAGAACGCGTTGTGCCGGCGCGGGCGGTTCAGCCAGATGCGCAACGAGTCACCTTGGCGCTCAACGAGAACCGGGTCGGGAGTCGTCGGCACTGTCGCGGGTCCACGCGTCGCCAGCCAGGCGGCGAACTCGGGACCGGATTGCAGGGTCGAATAGGCAAGCGACTCGGTGACCACGCCGCGGTGCGCCGGCGCACCGGGCTCGACCGAGCGCAACACGTCGTCACAGATCGCGGCGGCGTGCGGCCAACGGTCAACGCGCTCAGTGAGTTCCGCGACGGCGGCGTCGATGGACTCGACCGTGACCACACGGCGGTCGGACACCTCGTCTTCGGTCAGGGTGAAGCTCGCTCGGTCCAGCCAGCTCTGCGCCGCCGCCTCACCGATCTCTGCTGCGGACCCGACAGCGACGACCGGTCCCATCTCAGCGCGCTCACATGCGTCCGGCGCCGCCAGGTCCACGACCCTCAGCCGCAACGAGGGCCGGCTGTCCGGATCAACGTTCATCGCGGTGAACATACGCCGTGAGGTGAGGACTGGCACGTCACACCATGCGAACCGGGGAAAAATTGACTACAGTCAATGAGCTGCGGCCGGCGGACGAGTTGGACCGATGGCGTCCCGCGTTAGTGTCGTGGCAGTTAACGCAAGAGAGACAAGGACTATGGCGACCTTGGACAGGCCTTCGGCACGGGAAGCCAAGCGTCTACAGACGCGGGAACGTCTCATGGGCGCGGCAGTTGCCGAGTTCAAACGATCAGGGCTCGCCGACGCTGATGTCAGCTCGATCGTGGCCGCCGCCGGCGTCGCCCACGGTACGTTCTTCTTTCACTTTCCCACCAAAGAACATGTGCTTCTGGAGTTGGAACGTCGCGAAGAGGAGCGCATTGCCAAGCAGATTGGCCGCTTCCTTGAATCGAAGCCGGACCTGGCGTCGACGTTGGACGAAGCCGTTCGACTCGTCGTGGGTCTCGAGCGCAGGTTGGGCGACGTGCTCTTCAAAGACTTTTTGGCCCTTCACTTTTCGCAGACACGTCCGCCAGCCGAGAACGAGAGGGACCATCCACTGATCGTTGCGGTGGCTCAAGAGATCGAGCGCGCGCAAGAGCACGGTGATGTCACCGCTGACGTCAACCCGATGAACAGTGCGGTGTTCTTCCTCTTGGGTCTGTACGCGTTGCTGACCACGACAAGCGCATGGCCCACACGCGACGAGATGCTCGCCGACTATGTGACGAGAACCCTGCGCAGCATGCAGACCCCCGCCAGTTGATTGACTAAAGTCAGTTTTTGGTCGAAGGTATAGCTCGTGAATTTGCCGACCCTGACCCACTTGGACGACCATGCCGCGGCGTCACGGCTCGCGCAGCGGCAGGCCGACAAGTGGCTGATCGCAGGCAGCATGCTGATCGGCACTACGGCGCTCGGGATCTTCGGCCTGCCCCTCTTCTTGCGCGGAGTGCGGTTGCTGCGACAAGCCCAGCGCAACGGTCTCTCGGTGCGCCCGATGCTCGTCACGCTTCTCGGCTACCTGGTGATCATCGACGCCGCCATCAACACTGTGGGCTGGGCACTCGACATGGTGGCGAACCACACCCTGCTGGCTCGCGTGCTGCTGACCGGCTGGGGCAACATGTTCGACGCCGGCTACTTCTGGCATTTCAACGAGCTGTGGATCGGCGGCGCGGCGGGCCCGGGCGAAAAGGGCTGGGAGATCGGGCTGATCTTCACCGTGTTCACGATGAGGATCGCGGCCGCCATTGGGTTCTTGCAGATGAAGCGGTGGGGTCACCAATGGATGATCATCACCTGCTGGATGGGCGCGGTGATCTGGATCGGCTACGTGTTCAACATGACCATGTACGCCGACGTCCGCTACGCCGGCGTCGTGCTGCCGGTCATCGGCTGGTGGCTCTACGACATCTTCTACATCACCCCCTTCCTCGCCATCCCCTACCTGCACACCGTCAACCGCGAAATCTTCTCGGATTGACCAACGTCAGCCAACAAAGGAGGCTCAATCATGGTCTGGCTCTGGGAGATTCTTCGCTATGTCGCTGCGTGGGGCGGCACCTGTTTGATCATCGCGTTCTGGTACTGGATGTTCTCCAGCCTCGGAACATTCTGACCCCAAACACAATGACAGAACTCTGGGCTGGCCGCGCGATGGCGATCGAGCGCAGTTGCGCGTTGACGGCGGTCGCGCTGAGTGAGCAGCGTCGCGAGGGTGCGCGTCTGCTGACGGGTGCGCACCGCAGCTTCAGTTTGAGCACCGCGTTGTCTATCGTCCACGTGCCCTATCCGCCAGCGGCGGATTGGACGCGACGGACCCTGACATGCGGTGTGGCACTGCAATGTTCGCCGTCAAAGGATCGACTAGCGGGGTACCGGCTCCATGACTTGACGGCGCGAGAACGTCGCGCACTGACCGTCGTCGAGGCCAGCGTCGCTATGGGCTGGATCGCGTCAAGGTGGCCCGGGCTGTTGACGGAGATACAGCGCGTGCTGCCCAGCCTCCAAATCGGTGACGCCGACATGGACGCCGCAGCGATGTTCGACCGCGCGATCCACTTGGCGCGAACCCGGCAACCTCTGCCAGAACATCCTCTCCTGGGCACGTTGCCGTCGGCGTTCTCAGATTCCGCCGGACTGACCAGCGCGATCAAGCGCTACGGCAGGATGCCGTGGACCAGTGCCCAAAAACGCCGTCCCCGGCCGTATTCCGTACCCGTCGGCGGAGACGGCGGCGTGCGCAACCCCAATCTACCGCCACCCAGTCGGCCCGAGGACAACGATCTGGATGTCGGCCCCGACCGCCGCAGGGGTATTCCCTACCCCGAGTGGAATTCTTGGACTAAGAGCTTCCTGCCTGACCATGTCGCGGTTCTCGAACGCAGGCGCACCCATCGTCATCGCGGGACTACGCCGGTATCCGCGGATCTCCGAAAGTGGTTCGAGGAGCACACCCATCGCGCGATGACCAACCGTCTCGAGGACGGCTCCGACCTCGACATCGACTCCTATGTCAGCCATTACCTGGACGTGATGACCGGAGAAGCCAAGGAGCCGCGCGTCTTTCGAGAACTGCTACCAAGCGGCCGCGATGTGACCACGGCACTGCTGCTCGACGCCAGCTCGTCCCTGGGCGTTCACAGCGGCCGAATCTTCCGGCTGGAATTGGCCTGCGCCGATGCGCTGTCCCGCGCGATGACGCTCGCGCGAGAGCGCCACGGCATCTTCGCATTCACCGGTAACACCCGCCATCGCGTCGAGGTCCACTGCCTCAAAGACTTCGAAGAACGTCGCTTCGTTGCGCCGGGCACCGCCGGGCTGATGACCGGCGGCTACACCAGGCTTGGCGCGCCGGTGCGTCACCTGACTAGCCGGCTCCTGGCACAGCCGTCAGAACGCCGCCTGCTCATCGTGATCGGCGACGGGCTGATGTCCGACGAGGGATACGAAGGCCGTTACGCGTGGGCAGACGTGGCGCACGCTGTCGACGAGGCCAACGATGCCGGCGTCTCGGTGTATTACGTCGGCGTCGGGCCTACCCGTGTCGATCCGCTGCCCGAAGTTTTCGGATCACGCCGCTCCCAGCGAATTCGGCGCGTCGAGGAGCTTCCGCGCGTACTGGCGCATGTGCACCGGGAACTGGTCGCCGCATGACCGACCTCTACATCGCGAATGGCAACGAAGTGCAACTGTTCGAGCAGGCGTACCGGCGGCACGTTCCCGTAATGCTCACCGGGCCAACAGGATGCGGCAAGACACGGCTTGTCGAGCACATGGGATTGCTTCTGGAACGACCCGTGGTCACGATCAGCTGTCACGACGACCTCACCAGCTCCGACTTGGTTGGCCGGTTCATGGTGGTCGGCGGTGATGTGGTGTGGACCGACGGCCCGCTGACGAAAGCGGTGAAAGCGGGCGCGATCTGCTATCTCGACGAGGTCGTGGAGGCGCGGCATGACTCACTGGCGATCCTGCATTCGCTGACAGACCACCGCCGCGCCCTCTATCTGGACCGCGCAGGCGAGGTCGTGAAGGCGCCGGAGTCTTTCATGCTCGTCTGCTCGTACAACCCCGCGTACCGGAGCTCGCTCAAAGAGCTCAAGCCGTCGTTTCGGCAGCGGTTCGCCACCCTGCCGATGACGTACCTGCCGCCCGAGCGTGAAGCCGAAGTGATCGTCGCCGAAGCTGGCGTCGACCTGTCTATAGCAACACGACTTGTCCGATGCGCCACTGCAATCCGTACCGCCGACGAAGTCTTCCACTTCGAGCCGCCGTCGACTCGCGCGCTTGTATCCGCGGCGCAGCTGATCGCGGCCGGCGCATCGGAAATGGACGCGGCCGACGCGTGTGTCCTCGCGCCGTTGACAACCGACGGCGCCATCCGCGACGGCCTCCGTGAGGTCGCCGCGGCCAGCTTCACCACAACCTAGGAAGGAAGGCGGACATGGATCAGCAAGAACGCAAGCGTAAGAAGGCGCTCATTGTCTTCCAGATCTTCATCTACGGCTACCTACTGGTGATGTTCCTCATCCAGCTGTACATGTCGTTCGCCCGAGGATGGTGGGCGTTGTGAATCTGCCTCTGCTCCAACGTCGTTCAGGTGCGGGATCGGTAGGTCTCGACGAACATCACGACGAGTCACGGACTGCCCAGCGACGGGCCGACAAGTGGATGATCACCGGTGCGGCCTTGATGGGCATGTGGGCACCCGGAATCATCGGGCTTCCGATCTTCATGCGCGGGGTGTCGCTGCAGCGGCAGGCTCTACGCGCGGGACTGTCGGTTCGGCCGATGATCGTTACATTGATCGGATACTTGGTGCTGATCGACGCAGCGCTGAACAGCCTCGGGTGGGCGCTGGATCTGGTCGCCAATCACACGCTGATCAACCGGGTGTTGATGGTCGGCTGGGGTGCCATGTTCGACGGCGGCTATTTCTGGCACTACAACGAACTATGGATCGGCGGCGCGGCGGGGCCGGGTGAAAAGGGTTGGGAGATCGGGCTCATCTTCACCGTGTTCTCGATGCGCTGCGCCGCGGCGATCGGGTTCTTGCAGATGAAGCGGTGGGGTCACCAATGGATGATCATCACCTGCTGGATGGGCGCGGTGATCTGGATCGGCTACGTGTTCAACATGACCATGTACGCCGACG
>DASRFZ010000104.1:0-4880 GCA_035651275.1 Mycobacterium sp.
GCCGTCGAGCCACCGGATCCGGTGATCGCGGCGGAACCACGACCGTTGACGACGCACATAACGTCTCGTGGCGACGAAGGTCTGCTCGCGCGCGGACACCAACGCCGCGTCGGCATCGGGCTCCTCGAGCGCCGCGAGCACCTGCGCGTAACCCAGCGCGCGCGGTGCCGTGACACCCTCGCGCAGACCGCATTCGATCAGTTGCCGTACCTCGTCGACCAGTCCCGCGTCGAACATCTGCTCCGTGCGTGCCGCGAGGCGACGGTCGAGTTCGCTTGTCTCCCAATCCAACCCGATGATCATGGTGTCCCAGCGCGGCGCGCCGATGGTCGGTGCGGATGCGGCAAACGGTCGGCCCGTGAGCTCCACCACCTCCAACGCACGAACGATCCGTCGTCCGTCGGACGGCAAAATCGAGTCCGCGGCAGCAGGATCGACCGCTGCCAGTTCGCGATGCAGTTCCTCGACGCCGACGTCCGCCAATCGGTTCTCGTAGCGCGCGCGGACATCGGGATCGGTGGCCGGGAAGACCCAGTCGTCGAGCACCGACTGGATGTAGAGCATGGATCCGCCGACGATGACCGGAACCGCGCCACGCTGCGCAATTCCCTCGACGCCGGCAACTGCGCCGCGTTGGTAGGTCGCGACGGATGCGGTCTCGGTGACGTCGAGCACGTCGAGCTGGTGGTGAGCGATGCCGCGCCGCTGCGCCTCCGGCAACTTCGCGGTGCCGATGTCCATTCCGCGGTAGAGCTGCATCGCGTCCGCGTTGACCACCTCGCCGTCGACTCGTTCCGCGATGTCCAGCGCCAGTTGCGACTTGCCGGTGCCGGTGGGCCCGACGATCGCGATCGGGCGCGTCACGGGTACCAGACGCCCGCGAAATAGCCGACCCCGTACGGCGCCCCGCGGTACAACTCCGTGGTCGACCGCGGCGCCGCGCCGACCAACCCGGCAAGTGCATGCCACGCGGCGCGACCCGAAATCGACGACGGCAGATCGGCGAGGGCCGCGAGATCCGCTGCCGCCAGCGCGTCGTCGAGCGCAGCCTGGACCGCGACGGACGACGGGTCGTGACCGCCGGGAGCGGGCGGCGTCAGCGTCGTCGCGCCGTCGGCCACCACCAAGACACCGACGGGAACGTCGGCGGCGTCAGCACTGGCCCGGAGTCGCGCGCCGCGCCGTTTCGCGTCATCCCCGTCGGTATCGCGAGCGAGCACATGGACTTCCGCGCGCGCGGCTGGTTGGGCTTGCAACCGCACCCATGCGGTCATCAATGCGCACAATGGCAGGTCTTGCACGATGTGAGCCTCCGGGGACAATCCGACGGCAAGGTCGATCCCATACCCGGCGAAGGTTCCCGTCGCCTGCGCGCCGATCGCCGCATCCGTCGCGCCGACGCCGATCGCAAGCCATTGCTGCGGCAGCTCACTCGCGGCAGCGAATACCGCCTCTCGCAGGTCGGTCAGTTCCGCCGCCGCTTCCCCCGCAAGCTCGGGTACCAACACGGGCGTCGACGGAATGACCGCGATCGCAGACAGCACGCCTTCACGTTATACAGGGCCAGGTCTAGCCGCAGATGCGTTGCGCCAAGAGTGATTTCCCGGGCCCGGACAGGTCGTCGAGCGCGTTGGGCCGGGCGGCCATGGCCATCATGAGTGCCTCACCCGATCCGGTGACCTCGAGGCCGTCGCCGTGTGTCCAGTCAATGTCGTTGGCCACCAAACGAATCCCGCGGGTACGCCGGTTCCCGCGTATGGCGGGAGACCTGAGAGAGAAGTTCAGCACGACACGCAGCCGATCTGAGGGTATGTCGCGCGGGATGCCAAGCGGTCGACGGATGTCTTGCTGGTGAACCATGCCGTCGACCAGCGCGATCATGCCGCCGAACCCGGCGGTCAGACCACGTGGCGGGATACATGCACGCATCAACTCGGTCAGCTCCGCGGGTGAACGCTTCGCGTACTCGTTGACGCCGACTTGGTTGACGCGGCTGGGCACAACGCCGCCCCGGACAAAGCGCCACACCAGAGCCGGCCGACTGAGTTCGTCGTAGCTGAGAACATGCGCGACGACGTCACGAACCCGCCACTTCTCGCACAGGCTCGGCTGCTCCCATTGTTCGGGCGTCAGCCCGGCGAGCAGGTCGTAAAAGTCTTCGCGTTCGTCGCATGCGAACTGCATCGTCGACTTCGGTTGTCCGCCAGCCTCTTTGGCGAGAGCGACGAATCGACCGAGAGTACCCGTCCAGCCGTTGGGGTCGTCGAAGATCGCCCGCATCTGCTCGGTGTCGTCGCCGTAGCGTTGCAGATTGCGATGTCGCAAGTCGACGCGGGTGCGCCCGCCGGCTTCCTCTGTGAACATCACCTCGACCTCGGTGACGAAGTCGGGATCGAATTTCCAGTCGGAGCCAATCTGCCAGTGCAGCACGACCTTTCGGGGCGGGTCCCAGGTTTCGACCCGACCCCACTCACATTCGGCGCCGTCCACGCCGCGCTCGTACCACCGGCCGCCGGCACGCGGCTCGACCACCACCGTCGCAATCTCCGAGGAACCGATGGAATGCTCCTTCGGCCAGTAGTCCGTCATCCGCTGGGTGAACAGTTCGAAGGTGCGCGCCTGCGGCAACGGGACGCTGATCGTGCGGGAAACCTCAACGCTGGCGGGGGATTCCGTGCTCATCGGTCTTCGTGCTCCTTCTCAATGTCGGTTTCTTGTGAGGCCGCGAGGATGGCGAAGTTGTCCAGAGTGGATTCCCAGAATCGGTCAAAGTAGTCGCGCACTGCGGCCAGCCCCGCCTGGTTGATGCGATAGAGGCGTCGGGTTCCCGCGATGGACTCCACGACCAGCCCGGCATCCTTGAGCACACGCAGATGCTGAGAAACCGCGGGCCGGGACACGGGCAGCTGATCGGCCAGGACACCCACCGCCGTCGGCCCGGAGGAAAGCTTCTCCAGAATGGACCGCCGGGTGCGGTCCCCGAGCGCATCCAACACCGCCTCCGCCGACGCGTCCATATCGGTAAGTGTGGACGAACGGTAAGCCAGAGTCAACCGTTAGTGGGAACCGACGGACTATACCGCGGCAACAGGCGACGCGTCCTCCGAAGAATCGCTCGCAAGCGCCGCGCTGCGGGCCAGAGCCACGGTCGCGACCACGACTGCGACGACCGCGACACCCAGACCGAACCAGCCGACGTTGTTGGTCTTGAGCGTTTCACCCAGCACGAAAATGCCCAGCGCCGAACCCACGACGGGTTCGACGACGGTCATCGTCGGCAATGACGCCGTCATCGCGCCCGCACGAAACGACGACTGCTGCCACGCCGTGCCCGCGATCGCCACCACGACCAACGCGTACAGCTCGGGAGTGCGCAGCTCGGCCAACACTCCGTGGTCGAGTTGGTCGACGACACCTTTGGTCAGCACCGCGAAGACGCCCCACAGCGAGCCCGACACGACCGCCAGCAGCACGGCGCCGACACCCGGCCATAACCGGGCGCCCAACACGCACAGCACCAGCAGCGGTCCCATCACGACGACCACCAGGGTCCATGTCTGCAGCGATGCCCGGGACTCGCCCGCCTGGGGGTTTCCGACGGTGACGATCACCGCGACTGCGCCCGCCAGCACCACGGCCCAGAGCCATTCCCACCGGGTCACGCGGCGATGCGCCAGCCGCGCGCTCATCGGTAGCGCGAACAGCAGCGCGCTGACCAGCACCGCCTGCACCAGAAGCACCGAGCCCAAGCCCAATGCCGCGGCCTGCAGGCCGAAGCCGACAGCCGCGACAACGCTGCCCAGCCACCACCTCCCGTTGCGCAGCAACCGGGTGAACAGCTCGAGGTGTCCCACCGGCTCGTCGGTGATGTCGTGTGCCGAGCGCTGGTGGATGACGTCGCCGATCGCGATGAAAAGCGCTGCGCCCACCGCAAGGACGGCGGCCATGTCGGAATGGTTCATCCGCGCCTCCTGTCCAGTCCGGCAAGGTGGGGGTATGCAACGCAGCGACCTGTTTCAATAGCGAGGTCGAGACCGTTGCCGGTTCGACGATAGCTACTAGGCGCCGCGTTGCGCGGCAGGTGTGCGGGCTGAGGCCCGCGGAGGTGCACATGATGACGGAAGGCCGGCCGACTCCCCCCAAGCCGATGCCGCGACCGGGGCCCGCACGTCCGGCGGCACGACCCGCGCACACCGTCGCCGCCGGCGGCGATCCGCATCGGTTCGGCCGGGTTGACCCCGACGGCACGGTCTGGCTCGTCACCTCCGCCGGAGAACGGGTGATCGGGTCGTGGCAGGCAGGAGATCCTGAAGCCGCGTTCGCACACTTCGGCCGCCGCTACGACGACCTCGCCACCGAGGTCGACCTGCTGGAGCACCGATTGGCGTCGGGCACCGGAGATGCTCGCAAAATCCGATCGTCTGCGACGTCGTTGGAAGAAGGACTGGCGACGGCGGCGGTGCTCGGTGACGTCGACTCACTCGCCGCACGGCTGGCCGCGATCCGGGAGCGCGCCGAGCAGACAGCGGAGGCCGACAAGGCCCGCCGCGAGGAACACCGCGCGGCGCAGATCGCCCGCAAGGAAGCACTGGCCGCGGAAGCCGAAGAGCTGGCGGCGAATTCGGTCCAGTGGAAGTCTGCCGGCGACCGGTTACGGGCCATCCTCGAGGAGTGGCGCACGATCACCGGCGTCGACCGCAAGACCGACGACGCGCTGTGGAAGCGGTATTCGGCGGCGCGCGAGACGTTCAACCGCCGGCGCGGGTCGCATTTCGCCGAGCTCGATCGAGAACGTGCGGGAGCACAGGAGGCGAAAGAGCGGTTGTGCAAGCGCGCGGAAGAGCTTGCGGATTCGACGGATTGGGGTGCGACGGCCGCGG
>DASRFZ010000105.1:0-28285 GCA_035651275.1 Mycobacterium sp.
ACCATGGTCCGCGAAGTGCTCGACGACGCCGCCCGGGACCGCTTGGCGCACAACATCATTGGCCATGTGACCAAGGGAGTGAAGGAGCCGGTGCTGTCGCGGGTGTTCGAATACTGGCGCAACGTCGACGCCGACCTGGGCAAGAAGGTCGAGGAGGGCGTGCGCGCGGAGCTCAACAACGGCGCGTAGGCGTCTTGCCGTCTGTGGCCGGACTGGCATGATCGATGCCATGAGCATCGATGTCGTTTACACCGCAGAGTCCACAGCCACCGGAGGCGGCCGCGACGGCCACGTGAAGTCGACGGACAACAAGATCGACATGGATACCCGGCCTCCGAAGGAGATGGGGGGCAGCGGGGAGGGCGTCAATCCCGAGCTGCTGTTCTCGGCGGGCTACGCCGCGTGCTTCCTCGGCGCGCTGAGGCTCGTCGCGCGCAACGACAAGGTCGACCTCGACGACGCCACCGGCATCACCGCGCGCATCGGCTTCGGCAAGGACTCCGAGGGCGGCTTCGGCCTGACGGGCCAGCTGATCGGCTACCTGCCCGGACTTGATCAGGCGCAGGCCGACGAGCTGATGGAGAAAGCGCATCAGGTGTGCCCCTACTCGAAGGCAACCCGCGGCAACGTCGAGATCGACCTGTCGGCCAAGGTCTGATGCGGCTCGCCGCCGCCGGGATAGGCGTCGGTCTCGCAGTAGGGCTCGCCGCGCCGGCGGCCGCAGTGCCGTCGGAACCCGGCGTGGTGAACTACGCGGTGATGGGCAAGGGGTCCGTCGGCAATATCGTCGGCGCCACGCTGCGCTGGGAGAACTTCTTCACCGAGCCGTTCCAGGGCTACTGGGTGGACGTCGCGGACTGCAACAACTGGGCCGACATCGGGCTGCCCGAGGTTTACAACGACCCCGACCTGGCGTCGTTCAACGGCGCCGAGACCAAGGAGTCGGCGACGGCCGAGACACATTTCGTCAAACAAGCCGTCGGGGTCTTCGCCACCACCGACGCCGCAGATCGAGCGTTCCACCGGGTCGTCGATCGCACGGTCGGGTGCGCGGGCCAGACGACGGCAATGCACTTGGCCGACGGCACGACGCAGGTGTGGTCATTTTCTAATGGATTACTCAATGCCACCGACGCGGAGTGGGTGAAGCAGGAAGCCGGAACAGACCGTCGCTGCTTCACGCAAACCCACCGTCGAGAGAACGTGCTGTTGCAAGCCAAGGTTTGTCAATCTGGCAACGGTGGGCCCGCGGTGAACGCCCTGATGGGCGCGATGCAGAACACCTTGGGTCAATAATCCGATCACCGTCCGGTCATGCAAAAGGCTCGGCACTTGTCGGACCTCTTCTGCAGGATGGGGGGATGGCCGAGAGCGGGCTCGCGGTTACGTCAGAGGTGGATCGTGTCCCATTGACCTCGCTCGCCGAGGCGGCCGACCACATCATCGCGACGTGTCTCGCGGATTCGCCGGTGGGGCTGGTCGGGTTAGAGCTCGAGGCGCATTGCTTCGACGTCACGGATCCCTGGCGCCGGCCGGGCTGGCAGGAGCTCTGCGAGGTCATCGAGTCGGTACCGGTCCTGCCCGGTCGAAGCGTGGTCACCGTCGAACCCGGTGGCGCGGTCGAGTTGTCGTCGCCGCCGGTGCGCGGAGTCCTCGGGGCCGTTGAGGCGCTGCGTGCCGACCGCGCGGTGCTGCGGACCGTGTTTGCGAGGGCGGGGCTGGGTCTGGTGCTCCTCGGGGCCGATCCGCTACGCCCACCGCGCCGTATCAATCCGGGTGCCCGCTACCGGGCGATGGAGAAGCACTTCACCGCGGCAGGCACCGGCGCAGCCGGCGCGGCGATGATGACGTCGACAGCCTCGGTGCAAGTCAACCTCGAGGCCGGGCCGGCCACGGGGTGGGCCGACCGCGTGCGGCTGGCACATGCGCTTGGTCCCACGATGATTGCGATCTCGGCGAATTCGCCGCTTCTTGCCGGCTCGTTCTCGGGGTGGCGCAGCACGCGCCAGCGGGTGTGGAACCAGATGGACACCGCCCGGTGCGGGCCGGTCCTGGGTGCCAGCGGCGACGACCCGGCCAGCGACTGGGCGCGCTATGCGCTGCGGGCGCCGGTGATGCTGGCGCACGACCCCGATCCTGTCCCCGTCACTGAGTATGTGGCGTTCGCGGACTGGGTCGACGGCCAAGCGGAGCTCGCCGGAAGGCAGCCGACGACGGTCGACCTCGACTACCACCTGACCACGCTGTTCCCGCCGGTGCGGCCGCGCGGGTGGCTGGAGATCCGTTACCTCGACAGCGTGCCCGACGCGCTGTGGCCGGCCGTCGTGTTCACCCTCGTCACTCTGCTCGACGATCCCACGGCCGCAGCCATCGCCGCTGAGGCCACGGAACCGGTCGCGACGGCGTGGGATGTCGCCGCCCGCGTCGGCTTGGCCGATCGGCGCTTGCATTCCAGCGCGACTCGGTGCGTGCAGGAGGCCGCGTCGCGGGCGCCGGCCGCATTAGGGGGTTCGATGCAGCGGCTGGTCCGGCTGGTCGAGGCGGCCAGCTGCCCTGGCGAGGAGTTCGCCGAGCAGGTCGTTCGGTGCGGTGTCGCTCCGGCAATCACCCAGTTGGCGAAAGGCGAATGGTGAGCGAGCGCGAGAGGCTTGCGCGCGAGTTGACCGCCGCGCGCGAGCGGACGCTGGCGCTGGTCGACTTCGACGACGACGAACTGCGCCGCCAGTACCACCCGCTAATGAGCCCACTCGTGTGGGATCTCGCGCACATCGGTCAGCAGGAGGAACTCTGGCTGCTGCGTGACGGCAATCCCGACCGCCCGAGCATGCTGGGACCGAATGTCGAGTCGCTGTATGACGCGTTCGTCCACAGCCGCGCGAGCCGAGTCGACCTACCGCTGCTGTCGCCGTCGGAGGCGCGGGCGTTCTGTGACACGGTGCGCGACAAGGCTTTTGACGCGCTCTCTGCGCTGCCTGAGCGCGAGGGCGCCACATTCCCGTTCGCGTTGATCGTCAGCCATGAGCACCAGCACGACGAAACGATGCTGCAAGCGCTGAACATGCGCGTCGGCGAACCGCTGCTGCAGGCCGGCGCTCCACTACCCGCGGGTCGGCCAGGAGTTGCCGGCACGTCGGTACTGGTACCGGGCGGTCCGTTCGTGCTCGGCGTGGATGCCGACTCGGAGCCCTACTCGCTGGACAACGAACGCCCCGCGCACGTCGTCGACGTCGCGGCGTTCCGGATCGGGCGGGTTCCGGTGACCAACGCCGAGTGGCAGGCGTTCGTCGACGACGGTGGCTATCGGGATCAGCGGTGGTGGTCGGCGCGGGGCTGGGAGCATCGAGTGCACGCGAATCTTGTTGCGCCGCAGTTCTGGAACTCTGACGGCACGCGTATCCGGTTCAGCCGTGTCGAGGAGATTCCGGGGAACGAGCCGGTGCAACATGTCACGTATTTCGAAGCGGAGGCGTACGCCGCGTGGGCCGGTGCGCGGCTGCCAACTGAAATCGAATGGGAGAAGGCGTGCGCGTGGGATCCCCGCACGGAGTCGCGCCGTAAGTATCCGTGGGGACGCGATTCTCCGACAAGCGAATTCGCGAACCTCGGCGGCGACGCTTTGCGTCCCGCGCCGGTCGGCGCATATCCGGCGGGTGCGTCGGCGTACGGGGCCGAACAGATGCTCGGCGATGTGTGGGAGTGGACGTCGTCGCCGCTGCGGCCATGGCCGGGATTCAGGCCGATGATCTACGAGCGCTATTCGCAGCCGTTCTTCGAAGTCGAAGGCTCTTCGCGCGAGCGTCCCCCGCAAGCGGGAGGTGCCCCCACATCGACAGGCCCCTACCGGGTGCTGCGCGGCGGGTCCTGGGCAGTGGGGCGTGAGATTCTGCGGCCGAGCTTCCGCAACTGGGACCATCCGATTCGACGGCAGATCTTCAGCGGCGTTCGGCTTGCTTGGGATGTGCTCTGATGTGCCGGCATCTGGCGTGGCTCGGCGAGCCGAAGTCATTGGCGTCACTGATGTTGGAACCACCATATGGCCTTCTGGTGCAGTCGTATTCGCCGCGCCGGCAGAAGCACGGCCTGATGAACGCGGACGGCTGGGGGGCAGGCTTCTACAGCGGGGGCGTTCCGCGCCGGTGGCGCAGCGCGGGCCCGCTGTGGAGCGATGCGTCGTTCGCGTCGGTCGCACCGGTGTTGCGCAGCGAATGCGTGGTCGCGGCAGTGCGCTCCGCTAGCGCGGGCATGCCAGTGGAGGCGTCCGCGTCGGCGCCGTTCACCGACGGTGAATGGCTGCTTTCGCACAACGGGATCGTCGACCGCGCGGTACTACCGCCGTCGTCGCGTGCGGAATCGGTGGTCGACAGTGCGCTGCTGGCGGCGTTGATTTTCGACCGCGGTCTCGACGCCTTGGGGAGCACGATCGTCGCAGTCGCAGAGGCGGATCCGAACGCGCGATTGAACATTCTGGCTGCCAACGGTTCTCGGCTGCTGGCCACAACGTGGGGTGACACCCTGTCGCTGCTTCGCTGCCCTGACGGCGTGGTGTTGGCCAGCGAGCCGTTCGACGACAACCCCGCCTGGGAGGACATCCCGGACCGTCACGTGGTGGAGGTCCGCGATCGGGAGGCGACAGTGACTCCGTTGAAAGGATTCTGATGAGCGTCATGCTCGCGAACCACCTCGAGGCCGGCTCCGCCACTCGGGCGCTGCGGCGCGATGTGCTGCATGGACTGCGCCAAACACCGAAGACGTTGCCGCCCAAGTGGTTCTACGACGAAGTGGGAAGTGAGCTGTTCGACCAGATCACCCGGTTGCCGGAGTACTATCCGACACGGACCGAGGCCGCGATCCTGCAAGCGAAGGCTGACTCGATCGCGGAGATCACTGCCGCCGACACCTTGGTTGAACTGGGCAGCGGAACGTCGGAGAAGACCAGGATGCTACTCGACGCGCTGTATGCCAGAGGCACGCTGCGCAGGTTCATCCCGTTCGACGTCGACGCGAGCGTTCTGCAAGTGGCGGGCGCGGCGATTCTGACCGAATACCCGGGAGTCGAGGTCGACGCGGTGTGCGGTGACTTCGAAGAGCATCTGCCTGAAATCCCCAGCGATGGACGGCGTTTGATCGTCTTCTTGGGTTCGACGATCGGCAATTTGACCCCGGGCCCGCGGGGAGAGTTCCTGGCCGAGCTTGCGGCCGTGATGTCGCCCGGCGACAGCCTGCTGCTGGGCACCGACCTGGTGAAGGACGTGGATCGGCTGGTCCGCGCGTACGACGACAGCTCCGGCGTCACCGCTGCCTTCAACCGCAACGTGCTCGCCGTGGTGAACCGTGAACTCGACGCGGATTTCGACCTCGACGCGTTCACGCATGTCGCCCGGTGGAACGGCAGCGAAGAGCGAATCGAGATGTGGCTGAGGTCCACTCGATCACAGCGGGTGAGCATCGACGAGCTCGATCTCGTTGTCGAATTCCGTGACGGCGAAGAGATGCTGACGGAAGTGTCGTGCAAGTTCCGCCGCGACGGCGTGGCCGCGGAGCTGGCGGCGGCCGGGCTCACGTTGACGCAGTGGTGGACCGATCCGGCCGGCGACTTTGGTTTGTCACTGGCCGTGAAATGACTTCTGCCGCCTTAGCGCAACGCTGGCGCGACGCTCGGCCGGCCGTCAAAGGCGTGCATCTCGACAGCGCGGCATGCTCGCGACAGAGCTTCGCGGCGATCGACGCGGCGACAGCGCACGCCCGGCGGGAAGCTGAGATCGGGGGATACGTCGCCGCCCAGGAGGCCGACGAGACGGTGGCGGAGGGGCGGGCGGCCGTCGGCGCGCTGACCGGGATGGCGGCAGACGACGTCGTGTTCACCACCGGCGCGAGCCACGCGCTCGACCTGCTGCTAAGTGCGTGGCCCGGTGATAGGCGTGTGATCGCCTGTGTGCCAGGCGAGTTCGGTCCGAACCTTTTGATCATGGCGGCCAACGGATTCGAGGTCCGTCATCTTCCGGTGGATGCGCTCGGGCGCGTGAGCGTTGAGGATTTGGCAGGGGCTTTGGCTGAGGATGTGCCGACGATGGTGCATCTGACGGTGGTGCCGAGTCACCGCGGCATCGTCCAACCGTTGCCGGAGATCGCCGCGGCGTGCCGCGAGAAGGGGGTGCCGCTCGTCGTCGACGCGGCGCAGGGGCTGGGACACGTCGACTGTGCGGTTGATGCCGACGCGATCTACGGAACGTCGCGGAAGTGGCTGGCCGGTCCGCGCGGGGTGGGCGTGCTGGCGGTGCGCCCGGAACGTCGGGCTGCACTGCGGCCGAGGCTGCCGTGGGCAGTCGGAGAGGCGAATATCGCAGCGCGCGTGGCGTTTTCGGTGGCAGTCGGGGAGTTTCTGAGTCACGGGCCCGCCGCCGTGCGTGGTGCGCTGACGGACGTCGGGCGGCTCACCCGCAGGATGCTGACTGACGTGCCGGGTTGGCGCGTAGTCGAACCCGAGGACTCCCCGACGGCGATCACGACATTGGCGCCCGTCGACGGCGTCGACGTCGAACGTGTGCGTTCGGAGTTGATCGCGCGGCACGCGGTAGTCACCACTGTCGCAGGGCCCGAGCGTGCCCCGTTTGAACTCACCGCGCCGGTGCTGCGGGTCTCGCCGCACGTCGACGTCACGGAGGACGACCTGACGAGGTTCGCGCGCGCGCTCAGCTCTGTTTGTGCGCAGTGAGAAGGAACGCCGGCAGTTTGTCGCGGCCCTTCTCGTCGAGATCGAATTCAGGAAGAGGGTAGTCAGGCATCCGCGGCATGTTCGCATGGAGGAACGCAGGGCGAATCTCGTCGATCTCCCAGTACTTCGAAACCGCTTCCCGCAGTTCGTCTTCGGTGACGACATTGGGACCGTAGCCCTCCTCGCCTTGCGGGAACGAACCGGGCGCGAACACGAGAATGAAGTACGACGCGCCGGGTGCAGCTGCGCGGTGAACCGACCGCAGGTAGTCGTCTCGCGCCTCGACCGGCAGTGAGTGAAACAGCGCGCAATCCAGAACCGTGTTGAAGCGGCCGTCGTAGCCGGTGAGCGAGGTGATGTTGGCCTGCTCGAAGGTAGCGGTGGTCAGCCCCCGCTCCTCGGCTGCCTTCGCCGCGGACGCGACCGCGGTCGGCGCCAGGTCCACGCCGACGACTGTGTACCCCCGGGCCGCCAGCTCGAGTGACGGTTCGCCGGAACCGCAGCCGACCTCGAGCACGTCGCTGCGAAACTCGCCGGCCTCAATCAGTTTCGCGATCTCGGGTTGCGGTTCGCCGATGATCCACGGCGGCGGACCTTGGAACTGGCCCTGTTCGCGGTACGTGCTGTCCCAATCCATCATTTCGTCAGGCATGCCACCAACCTAGCCGGGCAGTTCCGAGCATCTTCGCGATGGGCTATGGCAGTTCCCAGGTGTGCACCGGCTCGTTGCTGTGCATCCGCTCGCAATAGCGACGCAGCATTTCGGCCAACGCGCGAGGTCGTGTCAGCCCGTCTTCTTCCTGCAGCGAGGTGACCGTCTGCACCTGCCAGGCGGCGCCGTTGCGGCCCGTCTTCGCGCGTCCCTCGATCACGCTGAGGTAGCGGTCTCGGGCTGAGGCCGCGACCCCCCATCGGCGCAGGCCTTCGTCGGCCAGCGGCAGCAGTTCGCGCAGGACGAGTTCGTCGGCGCTGACCGTGCCCATGCCGGGCCAGTACAGCCGTGCCGTCAAACCATGTCGAGCTGCGGTGAAGAAGTTCGTTTGTGCCGCAGCGAAACTCATCTGCGTCCACAACGGCCGATCGTCTTCGGCCAGTGCCCGCACGGCGCCGTAGTAGAACGCGGCGTTAGCGAGCATGTCGACGACGGTTGGGCCGGCCGGAAGGACGCGATTCTCCACGCGCAGATGTGGACGGTCGCCGACGACGTCGTAAACCGGCCGATTCCAGCGGTAGATGGTTCCGTTGTGCAGCCGCAGCTCCGGCAGCCGCGGCACCCGGCCCGCTGCCAGCTCGGCGACCGGGTCTTCGTCGGACAGCTCCGGAAGCAGCGACGGGAAGTAGCGCACGTTCTCTTCGAACAGGTCGAAGATCGACGTAATCCAGCGCTCCCCGAACCACACTCGCGGTCGCACCCCTTGAGCCTTGAGCTCGTCGGGCCGGGTGTCGGTGGCTTGCGCGAACAACTCGATACGGGTTTCGGCCCACAGCTGGTGACCGAGGAAGTACGGCGAGTTAGCACCGAGTGCGAGTTGCGCGCTGGCGAGCACCTGCGCGGCGTTCCAGTGGTCGGCGAACCTCGCGGGCGATACCTGGAGGTGCAGCTGCATACTCGTGCACGCGGATTCAGGTGCGATGGAGGCGGTTTGGAGGCTCAGCCGCTCGGGGCCCGAGATGTCGATCAGGATGTCCTCGCCGCGATACGAGAAGATCGAGTCGTTGAGCGCGCGGTAACGGACCGACTCGCTCATCCACTCGCCGGTCAGGTGTTCGGACATCAGTGTCGGCAAAATACCGATCATCACAATGTGTGCGCCGTGCTGATTCGCCTTGCTTTCAGCGGCATTCAGGCTTGCCCGCACGTCGGTTTCGAGTTCGAGCGCCGACTCACCAGGCAGCGTCCGTGGGGGAACGTTGAATTCGATGTTGTAGGCGCCTAATTCGGTCTGGAACGCAGGGTCGGCGATCGCGGCGAGCACTTCGCGGTTGGCCATCGCGGGTTGGTACTGCTCGTCGACGAGGTTGCATTCGATTTCCATGCCGGTGAGCTGACGCTCGAATTCGAAGCTGGATTGAGCGAGCATGGTTTCGAACACGTCGAGCGACAGCTGCACCTTGCGCCGGTACTCCCGGCGTTGCGCGCCGCTGAACGCGCCCCCCTTGACCTCGTCACCCACCCCTCGATTATCGCGAGCGTGCGCGTCTGCCGGGCGACACGCCGCAAAACATGTGCATTTTCGTCACGCTCGGGGCTGACGAGCGTGCAAGAAATCGCACCCCAAGCGAATCTGCGCTCGCGGCGTAACGTCGCCGTTAATGCACACGCGATGGCGTCCAGGTGCGGAGATTTCCTGGCCCGACGTTGATCAGGGTGGACTCGAACAGGTCTCGACCGTTGACCGCATTGCGCCGCTGACCGGAGTCCGCGCGATGGCCGCGCTCCTGGTGATGGGGACGCACGCGGCGTTCGCCACCGGCAAGCTCAACGAGGGTTATCTCGGCCTGATCGATGCGCGGCTGGAAATCGGAGTGGCGATCTTCTTCGCTCTGAGCGGATTTCTGCTGTTCGGCCCCTGGGTACACGCGGCCGCGGGCAACGCGAGCGGACCTAAGCTGCGTCGGTACGCCCGGAACCGCGTCCGCCGCATCCTGCCGGCCTACGTCGTCACCGTTCTGCTCGCCTACGCCGTGTACCAGTTCCGTCATCCCGGCCCCAATCCCGGACACACATGGGTTGGCCTGCTACGCAATCTCACGCTGACGCAGATCTACAGCGGCAACTACTTGGGTATGTATTTTCACCAGGGTCTGAGCCAGATGTGGAGTCTGGCAGTGGAAGTCGCGTTCTACGCGGCGCTACCGGTGATCGCCTATTTATTGCTCAGTGTGCTTTGTCGGCGGCGTTGGCGACCAACGCTGCTGATGACTGGCCTTGTCGCTTTCGCGTTGATCAGCCCGGCGTGGCTGATCGTCTTGCACACCACCGCCTGGTTGCCTCGAGGCGCCGGTCTGTGGCTGCCGCACTATCTGGCATGGTTCGTCGGTGGAATGATGCTTGCGGTGCTGCGGGTCACGGGCGCGCGTTGCCAAGCACTGGTTGCGATTCCGCTTGCTGTGGTGTGCTACCTGGTGGTGTCGACGCCCATCGCCGGAGAAGTGACGGCGACGACGCTCACGCTGTCCGAAGACCTCGCAAAGACCATGTTTTACGCCGTCATCGCGACGCTTGTCGTGGCGCCGCTGGCGCTGGGCGACAGCGGCTGGTATCCGCGAATCCTCGGCAGCCGGCCAGTTGTGTGGCTGGGCGAGATATCCTACGAAATCTTCCTCGTCCACGTCATCGTGATGGAAATCGTGATGGTGTCGGTACTGCGCTACCCAGTGTTCACAGGCTCGATGCTGAGTTTGTTCCTGGTGACCTTGATATCGACCGTGCCGGTCGCCTGGGTCCTTCATAGGCTGACCCGTCCGCGGGTCACGTACGCTGCGCGACGAACACTTGCGGACTCAGCAGACCCCCACGCAAATCCACGTTGATGCGCGGGTCGGCGTGTTCTGCGAGCGCCCGCAGCGCTGACGGACTGTACGCCCGCAGCGAGCTGATCACCCCGTCGTGCACGAAAGGAACGAGTGCGAACGGCAGCATCGACGCCAACCGCGCGAGGTGAAGCAGCGACGGCGGCCGCGGCAGGTCGATGATCAACAGCTTGTCGGCCACTCGGGTGCCCTCTGCGATCACCGCCGCTGCCTGTGCGGGCGTCAAGTGGTGGAACGTCAACGCCATTACAGCTAGGTCGAAATATCCATCGCGGCAATCGATTTCGGTGGCATCGGCAACTTCGACGACGGCCCGCGGATGGCTGCCGAGTTCTCCCTCGGAAAGCTGCAGCACCGACGTCGCGTCGATGTCCGTGACAGTGACCCTCGCCGTCGGATGCTGCTCGAGTAGCTTGCGCGACAGCGCGCCGTGCGCCGCGCCGAGCTCCAGGATCTTCGGGTCGGGCACGTCGGCCAGCTCGTCGAGCGCGATCAATGCAAACTTCTCATGGTTCTTGAACACGTCGCCGGTCCACTCGAGCGCGCGCACGACGCTGCGCCTGATCCGCTCGTCGATATCATCGCGGTCCAGGTATTCGCGGCAGCCGGTCTCGAGGCGGCGGTCCAGCCAGGACGCGTCCGGGCCACCCCGTGGCATCGTGTCGATGTCAGTTCCCACCGTTGCCATGATGGTCCATTGGGAACCCCGCCCGACAGGAGCACCTGAGTTGGCCGACTTCGTCGCCTCTATCGATCAAGGCACCACCAGTACTCGCTGCATGATCTTCGACCAGTCAGGGTCGGAGGTGGGACGCCACCAGCTCGAACACGAGCAGATTCTGCCGCGGGCCGGCTGGGTCGAGCACAACCCCGTGGAGATCTGGGAACGCACGACGTCGGTGCTGGCGTCAGCGCTGAACAACACCAACCTGTCCGGGACCGACCTCGCCGCGATGGGCATCACCAACCAACGCGAGACGACGGTCGTGTGGAACCGAAACACCGGGCGGCCGTACTGCAACGCGATCGTCTGGCAAGACACCCGCACCGACAAGATCGCCTCCGCCCTCGATCGCGACGGCCGGGGCGACGTGATCCGCCGCAAGGCGGGCCTTCCGCCGGCGACGTACTTTTCCGGCGGAAAGTTGCAGTGGATTCTCGAGAACGTCGACGGGGTGCGTGAGGCCGCCGAGAACGGCGACGCGATCTTCGGCACAACGGACTGCTGGGTGGTCTGGAATCTGACGGGCGGCCCGCGCGGCGGCGTGCACGTCACCGACGTCACCAACGCCAGTCGCACGATGCTGATGAATCTCGAGACCCTGGATTGGGACGACGAACTGTTGTCGTTCTTCGGAATTCCGCGTCAGATGCTGCCGGAGATTCGACCGTCGTCGTCGCCGGAGCCGTACGGGACGACGCAGGGGCCGCTGGATCACGAGGTTCCGATTACTGGCATCCTCGGCGATCAGCAGGCCGCCATGGTCGGCCAGGTTTGTTTCGACCAGGGCGAAGCAAAAAATACTTATGGCACAGGCAATTTCTTGCTGCTCAACACCGGCGAGAACATCGTCCGAAGCGACAACGGACTTATCACCACGGTCTGCTACCGGTTCGGTGACGCGAAACCTGTTTACGCCCTTGAGGGTTCGATCGCCGTCACCGGGTCGGCCGTGCAGTGGCTACGCGACCAGCTCGGGATCATCAGCGGCGCCGCGCAGAGTGAGGCACTGGCGCGGCAGGTCGAAGACAACGGCGGCGTGTACTTCGTCCCGGCGTTCTCCGGGTTGTTCGCCCCGTACTGGCGGTCCGACGCACGCGGCGCGATCGTCGGGCTGTCGCGGTATAACTCCAACGCGCACTTGGCCCGTGCCACTTTAGAGGCGATCTGCTATCAAAGCCGCGATGTCGCCGACGCGATGGAAGCCGACTCAGGCGTGCACCTCGAGGAACTCAAGGCCGACGGCGGGATTACCGCCAATGACCTCTGCATGCAGATCCAAGCAGACGTGCTCGGCGTCGACGTCGTACGCCCGGTTGTTGCCGAGACGACGGCTCTCGGCGCTGCGTATGCGGCCGGGCTCGGCGTCGGCTTCTGGTCGGATCCCTCTGAACTGCGGGCGAATTGGCAAGAGGACAAGCGGTGGTCGCCGAACTGGAGCGAGGATCAGCGGGAGTCGGCGTACGCGGGGTGGCGCAAAGCCGTCGAGCGCACGCTGAACTGGGTCGACGTGCAGTGATTTCGGTGCGTTTACGTGCGCTGGGCGCCGGTTAACGCACCGAAATCGCCTGGGGTGAGCTCGATGTCGGCGACCGCTATGTTCTCCTCGAGGTGGGCCACCGATGACGTCCCGGGTATCAGCAAGATGTTCGGCGACACCGCGAGCGTCCACGCCAGTGCGACTTGCGCCGGTGTGCGGCCCAGCCGTTCGGCCGTGCTCCGCACAACAGGATTGCCCAGCACGGGATTGTCGGCTGCGAAGCCCGAACCGAGAGGGAAGAACGGCACGAACGCGATGCCGTGCTCGGCGCAGAGATCAAGCACCGGCTGAGAGGTCCGGTCGACGAGATTGAAAGCGTTTTGCACGCAGGCGATTTCGGTGCGCTCCAGTGCGATCTGAAGATGCTCCAACGCGATGTTGCTCAGTCCGACACCGCCGATCAGCCCGTCGTCGCGGGCCCGAATCATCGCGGTCAGTTGGCGGTCGAACAGCTCGCGGTTGACCTGCGCCGGCTGACTAGGATCCGAATTAGGGGCATGCACACGGAGATTTACCGCGGCCAGCCGCTCGACTCCGAGGGCTCGCAAGTTCTCTTCGATGTCGGCGCGAAGGTCGTCCGGTTCCTGCGCGGGCAGCCAGGCCCCCTTCTCGTCGCGCCGAGCGCCGACCTTGCTGACGAGCGCGAGGTCATCCGGGTATGGATGAAGGGCCTCGCGGATCAGCTCGTTGGCCACATCGGGGCCGTAGAACTGAGCGGTATCTATGTGGTTGACGCCGAGTTCGACTGCGCGACGCAGCACGGCGATGGCTTCGTCGTGGTTGCGCGGCGGCCCTAACACTCCGGGCCCGGGAAGCTGCATCGCGCCGAATCCGACGCGCCCGACGTTGAATGATCCAAGAGGAAAGCGCTGCACGACTCGAAGAACTTCGGCCGTGCAACGCTTTATTCCGGGGAGTTCAGTCGGCTTCGCCGAGCACACCGTAGATCTGCCGGCGAGCGTCGTTGACGATGTCGAGGATGCGCTTCTGCTGCTCCGGCGTGGCCGCGTGAGCCGACTGGAACACCGCGGCGGCGAACTGGCCGAACGCGGCCCGCAGATTGACCTCGTTAGGGTCGGCGCCCTCGGCGATCTCCTCCCATGGAGGCGTCTGCGCGTTGGCGCAGGCTTCCCGGCCTTCGTCGGTCAGCTCGAAAAGCCGCTTGGTGCCTTCAGATTCGGTGGCGACGATCAGTCCCTCGTCGACGAGCAACTGCAGCGTCGGGTAGACCGAGCCGGGGCTGGGCCGCCACAAGCCGTTGCTGCGCTGGCCGATCTCCTGGATCATCTCGTAGCCGTGCATCGGCCGCTCGGCGAGCAGCGCGAGGATGGCCGCACGGACGTCACCGCGCCGGCCCCGTCCGCGCCCCCGGCCGCGGCCGCGATGGCCGCCACGCGGACCGCCGGGACCGAAGCCGAAGCCACCGCCAGGACCGAACCCGGGTCCGAAGCCGGGACCGTAGCCGAATCCCCGAGCAGCGGCCTGGGCCATTGCCTGGCCCCTGAGATGTTCGCGTAGCTCCCGCTTGGCTTCGCGACGGGCGTGGTGCACTGCCCGGCGGCTGTGCGGGTCGAACGATCCGAAGCCGAATCCTTCGTTGTGTGGACCGTCGTGGCCCTCAAATGGCTGAGTCATGTTGTTCTCACTTCTTGGTCTGGGTTCGGAAGGCCGTATGCACCTTCCGATGCACTGACGATATATCGGAACCTATCGTGATGCAACGTTGCTTAGTGTGAGCCGGATCACAACACACTAGGGCTTGGCTCGCCGGTCCAGTTCCTTGAGCACCCACCCGGCCCACTCGGCCTGCATGCGCGTGAACCGCAGGCCGTTTTCGAGCGCCGCCCGGGCGAAGAACACCTGGTCGCCGCCGGACCAGTCGTATCTGTCACGGATCTGTACGTAGCGTTTGTGCTCGGCGTCGGCCTCGGCGCGGTACTGCTCCAGATACTCGCGTGCCTTGTCCGGCGGAAGCTCGTCGAGAAGGAAAACCCTGAGCAGCGACGCGCTTCGGAATGTCGGGTCATCTTGCGGCGACATCAGCCAGCGGTGGAGCTCGGCGCGTCCGGCGTCGGTGATCGCGTACTCCTTGCGCCCGCGCGGTCCGACGTCGGCAACCTCGATGAGCCCGGCGTCCGCGAGCTTGTTCAGCTCACCGTAGAGCTGGCTCTGGGTGGCGGGCCAGACGTTGGCCATGGACAACTCGAAAACCTTCAACAGGTCATAACCGCTGGCAGGAGCGCGAGCGAGAAGCCCGAGGGCGGCGTGGCGCAGACTCACAGACGCATCCTATCCTCCGACATTGACATGTCTGTATAGGAATGTCAGTATCGACGTGTCACTATTGGAGTATCAGCCGAGGAGCCGTCATGACCGAAGCCGCAGAGACCGTCGTCCCGTTCTTCCGCACCGGCAACTACGCGCCCGTGCATGACGAACTCACCGCCTACGACCTGCCCGTCGAGGGTGCTATCCCGGCCGAGCTCAACGGGTGGTACCTGCGCAACGGGCCGAACCCGCGCGGCGTCACGAAGCACTGGTTCGCCGGCGACGGCATGATCCACGGTGTGCGGCTGGAGAACGGCCGCGCCGCGTGGTACCGCAATCGCTGGGTGCGCACCGAGAGCTTCGACGACTCGTTCCCGGTCTACACCGCCGACGGCACCCGGAACCTGCACTCGAGCGTGGCCAACACGCACGTCGTCAGGCATGCGGGCAAGACGCTGGCGCTGGTCGAGTCGTCGTTGCCGTACGAGATCACCAATGACCTGAAGACGTTGGGCTGCTACGACTTTGGCGGCAAGCTCGCCGACTCGATGACCGCGCACCCCAAGATCTGCCCCACCACAGGCGAATTGCACTTCTTCGGCTACGGCAACATCTTCGCGCCGCACGTCACCTATCACCGCGCCGACGCGAACGGCGAGCTGACGATCAACCGGCCGGTCGACGTGCCGGCCCTGACGATGATGCACGACTTCGCGCTGACCGCCGAGCATGTCATCTTCATGGACCTGCCGATCGTGTTCGACCTCGACATTGCGATCCAGGGCGGCGAGTCCGGCATGCCCTATCGCTGGGACGACACCTACGGCGCGCGCCTCGGTGTGCTGCGCCGCAGCGACCCGTTCGGCGAGATCCGGTGGTTCGAGATCGATCCGTGCTACGTGTTCCACGTCTCGAACGCCTACGATGACGGCAATACCGTTGTGCTGGAAGCGGTTCGGTATCCCGAGCTGTGGCGCAACCACGGTGGTTTCGACGTCGCCGGCATGATGTGGCGGTGGACCATTGACCTGACGACCGGCGCAGTGGGTTCACAACAGCTCGACATTCGCGGTGTCGAGTTCCCCCGCATTGACGACAGGCTTGGCGGTTTACCAGCCCGCTACTCGGTCACCGTCGGCGACGGCAGACTGGTGCGCTACGACCTCGAGAGTGGGACGGCCGAAGAGCATCGGTTCGACGGGGGCACCCCGGGTGAAGCGGTGTTCGTCCCGGCTGCGTCGGCGAATGACGAACGCGTGGGCTGGTACCTGTCGTACGTGTACGACAAACAGCGCAACGGCAGCGACCTCGTGATCATCGACGCTGCGGACTTCAGCGGGAAACCCGTTGCACGGGTGCAACTTCCGCAGCGGGTGCCACATGGCTTCCACGGCAACTGGATCACCGACTGATCCCCTCGTCGAGCGGGGGCGCTATGCACGAAAAGCAGCGAAATTCCGTCCCTAAGGCCCACTCTCGGCGGAAGCGCTAGCTCGGCGGTGCGAATCCGCCCGGCTGCTGGGGTGGCTCGGACGCCGGCATGACCGGCGCCGGCGTGAAGACGGGCGGCGGTGTCATCGGCCGCATCCGAGTCAGCTCCCGGCGATGCCTCTCGGCGAGCACTGCGGCCAGCACGTACTGCGGCGGCGTTCCCGGCGGTGGTGCCGGCGAAATTTGTGCGGCCACCTCACCGGCGATCCGGTAAGCCATCTGATCACGCACGGTTGGCCGCAGTTGCCTTGCCCGCGAAAGGAATTGGCGAGCGACATCAGCCGTCTCGGGCCGAAGCCCGGACAGTTCCAGCGATGAGGCCCACCATGCCAGCGCCGGCGGCATGAGCGGCGGCGGCGCCAACTTCGGCCCACGTTCGCTGATCACCACGGTGCCGGCGAACACGTCGCCGATGCGCTTGCCCTTCGACGAGATCATGCTGCAGATCACCGCCGGCCCGCCCGCGAACATCCAGATTTCAACGAACCCCGCCAGTGCGCGAAACAGCGCCTGGCGGAACCGTTCCGGGCCGCCGTCGTCGGAGACGACCCGCAGACCCATCGCCATCTTGCCCAGCGACCGCCCGCGTGTCGCGGTCTCGAAGATGAGCGGATAGCCGACGAACGCGAGCACCGTGAAGATGACCACGAAGGCACTGATCAGCGCATCGTCGAATTGGCTGAACGTCATCGTCGCCAGCATGATGCCGACGATGTAGAAGGTGAAGACCACCAGGGCGTCGATCAAGATCCCCAGCGCGCGCACCGGCAGCTGCGCGATCTGCACCTCCAAAACGACGGCATCGCCGGTCACTACGTCGGCCACAGCTCGAACGCTACCGGCCCCTAGACTCGCGGCGTGGACGTCGACGCGTTTGTGCAGGCACACCGGCCTACCTGGGACCGTCTCGACCGTCTGATCAAGCGTCGGCGCCGGCTCTCGGGCAGTGAAATCGACGAGCTGGTCGAGCTCTATCAACGGGTGTCGACGCACCTGTCGATGGTGCGTTCGTCGTCGTCCGATTCGGTTCTGATCGGCCGGTTGTCCAGCCTGGTGGCCCGTGCGCGCTCGGCAGTGACCGGCGCCCACGCGCCGCTGTGGAGCGACTTCGTCAGATTCTGGACGGTGTCGTTCCCCGTCGTCGCGTACCGCACGTGGCGCTGGTGGCTCGCGACGGCCGTGGTGTTCTTCGCCGTCACCGTGATCATCGCCTTCTGGGTGGCGGGCAACCCGGAGGTCCAGGCGGTGGTCGGCACGCCGCGCGAAATCGAAAACCTGGTGAACCACGAGTTCTCGTCCTATTACAGCGAGAACCCCGCGGGCTCGTTCGGTCTTCGCGTCTGGACGAACAACTCGTGGGTGGCCGCGCAGTGCATCGCGTTCTCGGTGCTGTTGGGCCTGCCGATCCCGTACCTGCTGTTCGAGAACGCCGCGAACACCGGCGTCAGCGCCGGCCTGATGTTCAACGCCGGCAAAGGCGACGTCTTCCTGGGGCTCATCACCCCGCACGGGCTTTTGGAGTTGACGGCGGTGTTCCTCGCGGCCGCCTCAGGCATGCGGCTGGGCTGGTCGGTGATCTCGCCCGGCGATCGGCCGCGGACTCAGGCGCTCGCCGAGCAGGGCAGGGCAGTGGTGTCGGTCGCCGTGGGATTGGTTGCCGTGCTTCTGGTTTCGGGATTGATCGAGTCGCTTGTCACCCCGTCGCCGCTGCCGACGTTCGTGCGCATCGGCATCGGAGTCCTCGCCGAGGTGGCATTCCTGACATACGTCATCTACTTCGGTCGGCGCGGGGTCGCCGCGGGGGAGTCCGGCGATGTGGCAGACGCGCCGGACGTTGACTACGTGCGCTGACCGACTACAGCTTGCCCGCCGCTTTCATCGCCAGGTAACGGTCCGCGAGCGCAGGGGCCAGTTCCTCAGGCGGAGCGTCAACGACGTCGACGCCGCTGCGGCGAAGCCGAGACGCTATGGCGCGCCGGTCATTTCGGGACCGCTCGGCGGCGGCGGCGTCATACACCTGCGCGGCGTCCGAGCGTCCTGACGCGAGCACGTCAACCCGCGGATCGCTCACTGCGGCGACGATCACCTGGTGTCTGGCGGACAGTTGCGGCAGCACCGGCATCAACCCTTCGTCCAGAGCCGACGCGTTGAGGTCGGTGAGCAACACCACCAGTGCGCGGCGGCGCGTGCGACGTTGGATCGAGGCAACCATTGCCGTCGCATCCGACTCGACGAGCGCGGGTTGCAGAGGCGCCATCGCGTCGACGAACTGCGCCAGCACCTCCGTGCGCGACGCGTTGTACACACCGGCCCGCATCACTCGGTCGTGGGCCAAGAAGTCGACGTGGTCGCCGGCCCGCGACGCAAGCGCCGCCAGCAGCAGAGCAGCATCCATCGACCAGTCCAGCCGCGGCCATCCGCGGGGGTCGCTGGCCGTCGGGTCCACGCCCACCCGGCCCGCTGACGTGCGTCCCGTGTCGAGCACCAGCAGCACCCGCCGGTCGCGTTCGGGTCGCCAGGTCCGCACCACCACGTCGGCTCGCCGCGCGGTGGCCCGCCAGTCGATCGAGCGGACGTCGTCACCGATCACGTATTCGCGCAGCGAGTCGAATTCGGTGCCCTGCCCGCGAATCAGCACCGGCAGCAGCCCGTCGATCTCGCGCAGTTTGGCCAGCCGCGACGGTAAGTGCTTGCGAGACAAGAACGGCGGCAGGATCCGAACCTGCCCCGGCACCGGGTGCGACCGCTGCCTGCCCGCGAGACCGAGTGGGCCGATCGAGCGCGCGGTCACCGCGGCCGCTTGCTGGTCGCCGCGCCGCGTCGGATGCAGTCGGGTGATCAGCGTCGTGCGTTGGCCGGCCGCGATCGAAACCGCATGAGCGCGGGGTGCAGCGCGGGCACTGGGCGGCCACGCGTCGCGGAATTGTCCCTTGAATCGACGACGGCCGCTGTTGCTCACGCTGAGAACCGAGTCGGCGGATTGCCCGAGCCTCGCCGCATTGTCACCCCCGCGCTCGAACCGCAAGGCGCGGGCGCTCGCCGCTAGCATTAAGTCCAGTGCCAACAGCCCCACAACAACGACTAGGAGGACAGCGAAAAGCGTTGCCGGCCAAGGCGAGAAGGCCAGCGGCAGAACGCACAGCAGCGCCAGCAACGCGGCGCGGCCGGTGATCACCACTATCGCGGCACCGGGACCGACGCCAGGATGCCGTCCAGCACGCCGTCCGGTGTGGCGCCCTCCAACTCCGCCTCCGGCCGCAGCCCGACGCGATGACGCATGACGGGACGAGCCATCGCCTTGACGTCGTCGGGAGTGACGTACTGACGCCCCGATAGCCATGCCCACGCCCGCGCGCAACCAAGCAGCGCCGTCGCCCCGCGCGGTGACACGCCGAGTTGCAGCGACGGCGATTGCCTTGTGGCGCGGACGATGTCGACGATGTAGCCGAGAACCTCGTCGGCCACCAGCACGCCCTGCACCTGCTGCCGCCCGGCCCGCAGGTCGTCGGCGGTCGCCACCGGCTGAACATTCGACAGGTCGCGCGGGTCAAAGCCGTGCGCGTGCCGGTCGAGGATCTGGATTTCCTGCTCGCGCGGCGGCAGCGGCACGTTGAGCTTCAACAGGAAGCGGTCGAGTTGTGCCTCGGGCAGTTGATAGGTGCCTTCGTATTCGATCGGGTTCTGAGTGGCGGCGACGATGAATGGGTCAGGCAGCGCGCGCGCCTCGCCCTCGACGCTGACCTGACGCTCTTCCATCGCTTCCAGCAGTGCCGCTTGGGTTTTCGGGGGTGTGCGGTTGATCTCGTCGGCCAACAGCAGATTCGTGAACACCGGGCCGGCCCGGAATTCGAACACCGCGGTGCGCGCGTCGTACACCAGCGAGCCGGTGACGTCCCCTGGCATCAGGTCCGGCGTGAACTGCACCCGCTTGAACTCGAGCTGCAACGCGGCGGCCATCGCCCGCACCAGCAGTGTCTTGGCCACACCGGGAACGCCCTCGAGCAACACGTGTCCGCGGCACAGAAGCGCGACGACGAGCCCGCTCACAACGGAGTCCTGGCCGACGACGGCCTTGGCGATCTCCGCGCGCAGGGCGATCAACTTGGCGCGTGCGTCGATGACGGTCTGGTCGGGAGCGGGAGCCTCTTGCGTCACGAGTGTGTGACCTGCCTTTCGATGTCGTCGAGTTCTCGGGAGAGGTTGACCAGATCCTGATCAGTGGCCGGTGTGGGACCAAAAATGAGGTGATGCAACGCCTCTGGACTCTTACCGCAGCGCTCCGCCGCGGTCGCGACGACCGCTTCGGGTGACGCGTTGACCGCGAGGCCCAGCCGGGGCAGCATCCGCTGTAGCGCGGCGGTGCGCAGCGCGTCGGCGGCGCGGTCGCGGGACCGCCGCGACCGGTACAGCCGACCGCGGCCCTCCACCGTCTCCGACGCCCGAACGACGACGGGCAGCTTCTCGGCCACCAGCGGCCCCAGTCGCCGGCCGCGCCACAACGCTGTCAGTAGCACGACGACACACAGCTGTCCGACGATCCAGCCGACATTCGGTGGCATGAGATCGTAAAGGCTTGTGCTGCGTGTCTTTTGACCCTCCACATGCTGGGGCGCATACCAGACCAGCCGTGGCCGGGTGCCCGCAAGGTTCATCGCCAGCGCGGCATTGCCCTCTTTCAGAAGCCCGGAGTTCATCATGAAAGTTGCGCTGCCGACCACCGTCACGGTTCGTCCGGACGCCCGGAAACGCACAAGCGCCCCGTGGTAGCACCGCGTCATTGGGTAGTTGTCGACCGGCTCGTAGTTGTCGCTGTCGTCGAACTGCACTGCCCCGGAACGCGCCGCCTCAGGTAGGTCACAGTCGAGATCGCTTCCATCGAACGTCATCTCGTGGCTGAGGCGCATTTGGGGCGCCAGCGATTCGCGGACCGTGGACACCGGTTCGACGAGCAGGCGATCGCCCGGCACCGCCGCGAGACGCGCGATCAGCTTGTCATCGACGATGTGCTGGCTTTCCGCGATCAGCAGGAGCGAGTCGGGCCGCGCGTCGCGCTCGACATCGGCGACGTTGTTGGCGACGACCACGTCGACGCCCCGGTCACGCAGCAGCGCCACAAGTGCGTGGGTGCCCTCGGGCCCTGTCGACTCGGGATCCATCCGCCCGCCCGGGCGCGGCGCGCTCAAGTACGCGCTGATGACCGCCCCGCCAACGATCACTACGACGGCGAATGCAACCCAGCGCCACCGTCGCCAAACGCCGCCGGGCGGCTTAGCCCGGTGCGAGGACGCAAGATTCGTCACTGCAGGTGAGCCCATGAGTCGGATTCGGCATCGGGCGTGCCATCAGTCATACCCGAAGGCCGTCGATGCCGGATTTGCTCGTCGAGGGCGGCGATCTCGAGGTACGCAGGCTCGGACCCGAGTTGCTCGCCGTAGGTGACGTCGTTGAAAGACCCTGCGGCGGAGGCTAACTGAGGGGCAAGATCCGGCATCGACCTTCCCGCGTCGCGCGCCAGCTCGCTCGCAGTGCGGCCGGGAACCGGGTTGAGCACGCCGTTCTCTTCGAGTTGCCGGGCGACCGCACGTAGACGGTGGCGTATCGCTGCGGCCCAATCTCCTTCGGCCGCATAGCGTTCCGCCGTCGCACGATGTTCGGCAGCGCTCAGCTCGACGTCACCGAACAGGTCGAGCTCGCCCCTGCGGTTGGTGCGTAATGTGCGCCGCGCGATCCACACCGCGACAATGAGCGCGATCACGACCAGAGTGACCAGCAGGGCGACGGTGAACCATCCCCCGGGCACGTGGGCGGACTTGACGACAAGGCGGGAGATGAGGTCGTCGATCCAGTCGGAAATGCGTTGCAGGAAGTCAGGTTTGGGATAAATCGGTTTCGACAGCTCTCGTTGGGCGGCGTCATGGGCGGCGTCGCGGTCGATGCTCACAGTTGCCATCGGTCAGGAGTGGCGGACCAGCCAGAGATGGTCTGTGGAGTCGGCCGAGTCCTCGACGGTAGCGGCCGCACCCGTCTGCAGCACCAAGTCGAACGCTTCGGCGCGCATCCGGCGGTCGGTGTAGAGGAGCACCACCACGCCTGCGGTGAACGGCGCGGTGATGATCTGCCCGATCGCGCCCCCCACCGTCGCCACGACCGCGGCGGCGAGCATTGAATGAAAGGCGAGGCCGAGCGCGAACGCGCCGATGAGGAACGGGATTTCGACTGCATACGTCACCACGACGGCCACCAGCACAGAGAGAGCCCGGATGCCGAACACGCGCCAGAACGAGCCTCGCACAAGTGCGAACGACCGCTTGATAGCTGCCCAAACGGGCGCGCGCTCCAACACGATCGCCGCCGGCGCAAACGACAGCGCCGTCCACAAGTAGACGAGCAGGGCGATTGTGGCGAGCACTACCGCGAACCCGACGAAAACACCGAAAAGCGGGCTCACCACAGCCGTGAGCACGATGACGAGAACCGCCACAGCAACGACCGCGACGGCGCCCAGACCTTCCAGGACCATCAATCCCAGCAGTGCCCACAGTCGGCCTCGCACGCGATCCCACGCCTGTCCGATGGTGATGGGCGCCGCGAACACCGCGCGACCCACGATCACAGTCAGCATGCCGGCCAGCACAACACCGGCGAGAGCCGAGGTCACGCCGCCGACCATTCCGGACAGAGACGTCCCGTTCAGTCCTGTGTCAGAGGTGTTCTGCGCCTGTGTCAGGAACGTCTCCCCGTAGGCGGCCAGGGGTATGACGGTGGTGAAGACCAGCGAGATGGCCTGCGCGATGACGATAACGATCGCCGTGAAGCCCAGAGTCGCTTTCGGATTGAGCCGGATGTAGGCGAATGCCGCATTGAAGATCTCGCTGAGCCCGAGTGGGCGCAGCGGAATGATCCCTGGCTTCAGCACCGGCCACGAGCCCGGCGGGGGATACCCCGGCGGACCGTACCCCGGCGGCGGACCGTAGCCCGGTGGCGGCCCGTAGCCGGGCGGTGGTGGGTAGCCGTAGGGCGGGTAAGGCGGCGGGGGCGGGGGCTCGGCGGGCCGAGCGCCCCCGTCGTCGTGGGTCATGCCGACCATCCTGACCACCGGCACGGTAAACCGCAACGAGGCCTGTAGCGTCGCGGCTATGGCGGAATTGAAGGCCCGGTTGCAGACAGATCTGACCTCGGCGATGAAGGCCCAGGACCGGCTTCGCACCGCCACGCTGCGGATGCTGCTGACCGCCGTCCGCAACGAGGAGGTCTCCGGCAAACAGTCGCGGGAGCTGACCGACGACGAGGTGCTCAAGGTGCTCGCCCGCGAGTCCAAGAAGCGGGGCGAAGCCGCCGAGATCTACACGCAGAACGGCCGGGGCGAACTCGCCGCCAACGAGCATGCCGAAGCGCGGGTGATCGACGAATACCTGCCGACGCCGTTGACCGAGGCGGAGTTGGCCGACGTCGTCGACACCGCGATCGCGCAGGTGGCCGAGGACATCGGGGAGCGGCCGTCACGCAAGCAGATGGGCCAGGTGATGAAGGCAGCCACGGCGATCGCGGCGGGCAAGGCGGACGGAGCCCGGCTGTCGGCGGCCGTCAAGGAGCGGCTCTAGTCGTTTTCTGACCGGCGCGCGCGGGTATCCCGAAGCCATGACGCGCTTCGGCTATACCCTGATGACTGAGCAAAGCGGTCCGAAAGACCTTGTCCGCTATGCGGTTTCGGCCGAGAATGTGGGATTCGACTTCGAGGTTTGTAGCGACCACTACTTTCCGTGGCTGAGCTCCCAAGGCCATGCTCCGTACGCCTGGACGCTGCTCGGCGCGGTCGCCCAGGCGACCGAACAGGTCGGGTTGGCCACATATGTGACGTGCCCGACGATGCGCTATCACCCGGCGGTCGTCGCGCAGAAGGCCGCGACGCTGCAGATCCTCGCCGACGGTCGGTTCACGCTGGGACTGGGCGCGGGTGAGAACCTCAACGAGCACGTCGTCGGCCGCGGCTGGCCCGCCATCGACCGGCGCCACGAGATGCTCAAAGAGGCCGTGCTGATCATCCGCGAGTTGTTCGGCGGTGAACTGGTCAGCTGGAAGGGTGACTACTTCGAGGTCGACTCCGCGCGCCTGTGGGACGTGCCAGAGACTCCGGTGCCCATCGGGATCGCCGTGTCGGGCGAGAAGTCGGTCGGAATGTTCGCGCCGCTGGCCGACCACCTGATCGCCGTCGAGCCGGCGAAGAGTCTGGTCGACGCCTGGCATGACGCGCGCCGTGCTACCGGCCTGCCGGGCGACTACCGCGTCATCGGCCAGATCCCGGTGTGCTGGGACCCTGATCGCGACACCGCAGTGAAGCGCGCGCACGACCAGTTCCGCTGGTTCGGCGGGGGCTGGCACGTCAACGCCGACTTGCCCACCACGGCCGGGTTCGCCGGCGCGACGCAGTTCGTCCGGCCGGAGGATGTGGCCGATGCCATCCCGTGCGGTCCGGATCTGGACAAGATCGTCGACGCGGTGCGCGATTACTGGGAGGCAGGGTTCACCGACGTTGCGCTGGTGCAGATCGGTGACGAGGCGCAGGACCGGTTTCTCTCCGAGGCCGCGGGCCCGTTGTTGCTGAAGCTGCGCGAAGCGGCCCCGAACTAAGGCCGACCCTGGCGGCTGCGTTCGTATGCCCGTCGCCGGATGTCGGTAAGCCACTCCGGGGCCAGCTTGACGTCGGGTGCGCTGTGGATCGTCGGGTCGAACGCGATGTCGTGCGACGCGTCACCAGCCTTGTCGAGTCGGATGGTGGCAAGAGGCGCGAAATCTCCTGTGCCGCAGGCTTGGTCGAGGTCATACTCCAACCCGCGCTCTACCGCGTGCGAGATATCATCCAGCGAGAGCCCATCGGCATCCAACGGCGACGTCATTCGCGCGCGAAGCCACCAGTAGTCGCCGTCATAACGCAGCGGCATCAGGGTGTTCATCGGTGCTCGCCACGAGGTCACCGGATGCAACGCGAACCGGGTGAGCGCACCGGATCCCGCGGAGACCATCAGGATGTCCCACGGGGTTGCTGCGAACGCGCGGGGTGGAATACGGAGAGCAAGCCCGATGAGGTCAGGCAGCCGGCCGGGAAGTCCCACCGCCTTGGAGATCCGGGCCTCTATATCACCCGACTCAGCCGGCAGTCCCTCGCCCGGCGGCGCCGTGCGTTCCAGCCTTCCGCTCACAATCAAACCGATCGGGTGAAACACGCGCCGACGCCGGATCGCCGATCCCAATCCGAGCGGCAGCGCGACGAAGTCTGAGGCTTGCATTGGTTTGGTCTGCCCGATCGCCGGGAATGACAAACCCGACTGCGGCAGAACGCCGCGACGACGTCGAAAGGCCAGCATGATCCCCTCAGCGAATGAGAGCCTGCGTTGACGCTCGCCCTACCCGACTTGTGCGAGAAGATCGTCGCAGATGCCGGGGTTTACGTGCCGCAAGAAGATTCGTGGCTGCTGATCGACACACTCCAGCGCACCGGGGTCGTCGAGGGCCGTCGCGTCCTCGATCTGTGCACCGGTAGCGGGGTGATCGCTGTGGCGGCAGCGCAACTCGGCGCATCGGAGGTCACCGCATTCGATATCTGCCCGCGGGCGGTGCGCTGCTCGCGGACGAACGCAACCGCTGCCGGCGTCGACGTCGACGTGCGGAAGGGATCACTGTCAGATGCTTTGGCCCGCGGTCCTTTTGACGTGGTGTTGTCAAACCCTCCCTACGTGCCCGTGGCACCAGAAGTCGACACGGCAGTGATTTCGCCGGCCGCCGGTCCGGCGTGGGCGTGGGACGCCGGTGACGACGGACGATTGGTACTCGATCCGCTCTGTGCTGCCGCGCCCGAGCTGCTTGCCGACGGCGGCAGCGTCGTGATCGTCCAATCGGAGTTCGCGGACGTCGAGCAGACATTGACAGCTCTCGCCAGGGGTGGGTTGGACGCCGAAGTCATTGCATCGCAATGGATTCCGTTCGGTCCCGTCCTTTCAGCGCGGGCGAATTGGCTGGAGGCCAGCGGCCGACTGCACACCGGCCGCCGCGAAGAGCTGTTGGCCGTCATCCGGGCGGACAAGAGATGAACTGTCCGCAGCGGCGAGTGGTCCGCATCGTGCCGTCGGGCCCAATGCTGGTGGAAGGTCCCGTGCACATCGAGCTGCCGGACGGCACCGTCGTCGACTCCGATCGGTTCATGGTTGCAATCTGCATGTGCCGGCGCAGCAAGTCATATCCGTTGTGCGACACCAGTCATCGTCAGCGTCGCCGCTCGACGGCGTCAGAGCAGCGGCCGGCGTAACGAGCTTCGCCCCGCGGCCCAACTGGCCGTCATCAGGTCTGCCAGCCTGTCCTCCACGACGTCGCGGCCGCGCATTCCGAAGACCACATTGCGTTCGAGATGTGGCTCTCTCGCCAGAAGGTCACCGACCACGTCGGTGCGGACGACTTGCTCGTGTACCGCGTCAGCTTCGACGTGCTCGCGGTAGAAGGCGATGCACGGCCGCGGTGCTCCGAGCCGTTCGAGTGCCTCGGCAAGACGGCGTGAGCCGGGCGACGAGGTGATTTCGGTGGCGGCGAAGTGGCCGATCGCCGCCCCCCGCATCGAGCGATGCAAACCGAAGTACGACATCAGGTTGACGACCGCCAACGTTTCGGCCGGGACGTCGGCGAGGTACGCGAGATAGCCGCCGTCGAGGCCGGCGGCCGTCATCAAGTCGGCGAAGAGTTGCTGGTGTACCCGCTCGCCGCGACCCCCGCCGTACTCGTCGAACTCGACGGCGACAAACGACGCTTTCGCCTGGCCGATCAGCCGCGGGATCGCGAATGCATGCGGATCGGCTTCCTTGAGGTGATACAGCGAGCGGTGCACGAAGTACTCGCGCATCTGCTCCCACGTGCCTTCATCGCGCAGGTAGTACGAAAGGCCTTCGCCGTCAACAGGTTCCACCGACATCGCGTCCATCTCGGCGGCTGCGGTGTCGTCGTCGCCAATCTCGCCGACGTCGGCGCCCACCGCTGCAATGAACCGCGACTCCAGCCCGCTACGCAGTCGCAGCAAGTCGGCGTTCCACTCCCACTCCGCATCGACCCCGGCGAATCCGCGGTAGTGCAACTCGTAGCAGATGTACAGCGCGAGCTGCAGGTCGAGGCCGTACGGATCGGCGCCGGCGCAGGTGGCATCATCGAGGGCCGCTCGCCGCCCGGACAGCAGCTCGACGATCGCGGCCGACAGCGGGCCTTGAGCATCAGGCAGCGCAGGCTCGACCGACGTCGATGCGAGGGTCATGCCTTTACTTACCCTCTGAGTCGCGCCGCTCAAACTCTAAAGTGACGCCAACAAGCCCTGCATATCGGTGATCTGTTGTTGTTGGCTGTCCACGATCGAATGTGCCATCGCCACGGCCGACGGGTCCTGCCCGGATTTGATCTCGGTCTGTGCCATCCCGATTGCGCCTTGATGATGCGCGATCATCTGGGTGAGAAACAGCTTGCTCGCTTCCAAGCCCTGGGCCTGATTCAACGCGGCGAGGTCCTGCTGCGAAACCATCCCGGTCATCCGGCCGTGGTCGGCCATCGTCGTCGGGGCTCCCCACTGTGACAGCCAGGTCTGCATCTGTTGGATCTCGGGCCCCTGGGCGGCCTTGATCTGCTGGGCCAGCGTGACCACGCGCGGGTCAATTCCCTGCTTACCCACCACCATGTCGCTCATCTGAATGGCCTGTTGATGATGCGGGATCATGTGCTGCGCGAATGTCACGTCGGCAGGGTTGTGCGGCTGTCCCGTCGAGCTCTTATCCGAGGAATTGCCGCACGCGGCGATGATCATCGCTAGCGCCAGAAGCGCTGCGCCCGTAGCCAGAATCCGTCGCCTCATCCCCATGCCTTCCGCCGTGAAACCTGCGTCCTGTATACCCTCCGGGGGTATCTGGACGCAATCTTTGAGTCTCCGCGTCGCCAAAATGCAGTCGCAGGGACAAGGGAGCTCTTTCGAACGTCTGCGAATCGCGTGACAAGTCTT
>DASRFZ010000106.1:0-16308 GCA_035651275.1 Mycobacterium sp.
CGTGATTTGTTGGCCGGCGACCTCGACGTCTTCCGTTGCGAACCGGGCGAACTGCAGTACCGGCGTCGCCCACCTCACGAATTCTTCGACCGCACAACCGACTCGGCCGTCGAAGTCCTCCATCAGCCAGTCACGCTGCGCCGGGTGGTCGACCAGCGCCATCATCGCGTGTGTCGTCGTCTGTTTCGTCGTGTCGTTGCCGGCAGACGCCAGCAGGATCAGGAACGCGCCGACCTCCTCGTCGGTCAAGCGGTGGCCGTCCACTTCGGCATTGACGATGCTGGTCATCAAGTCGTCGCCGGGATGCTGGCGGCGGAACTTGGCCAGCTCAGCACCGGTGTGGCTGAGCAGCAGCATTTCGTTGAGCGTGTTCTGGGCCCGCTCCTCCAGCGAGCTGTATTCGTCGTCGCTCATGCTGAACAGCTTCTCGGCGGCCAGCGCCACGGCCTCGCGGTCCGCCTCGGGGACACCGAGCATCTCGGTGATCGTCATCATCGGCAGCCGGGCCGCACATGCCGACACGAAGTCGATTTCGCCCACTCCGATGAGCTCATCGACCACCCTGACGGCGTTCTTGTGGATCTGCTCCTCGATGCGGCGGACGTTGCGCGGCGTGAACGCCGAACTGATCAACCGGCGGTAGACCGTGTGCTCGGGCGGGTCCATGGTCAAGAAGAACGTCGCGATCTGCTGGACCTCCACCGGCATCGGGTCAAGCGCGACACCCTTGGCGGAAGTGAACAATTCGGGGTGCTGGCTGACGTACACGATGTCCGCGCGTCGCGTCACTGCCCAGAACCCGTCTTCGGCCATGTCGAACAGCGACGGCATCGGCGGGTGCCAGCTCAGCCCGTGGCCGGCGCGCAGCTGTGCGAATGTCTGGTCCCGCACACCGAACGGCTGACTCCAGAAGTCGTGCGACGTGATGTCGACCGGGCTGTATTCGCGCGCCCGGGGCGAAGTGGCGACTGTCACGATCATCAGCGTGACAGTCTGACGAAAATTTGTAAAGCTATGGTGATGGACCAACTGGTCGACGCCGACGGCACCACGCGTGCGCGGATCCTCGCCGCCACTGCTGAGGTGCTCGGCCGCCGGGGCATGACGAAGCTCAGTCTCTCGGAGGTGGCGCTGCAGGCCAGTGTGTCGCGGCCGACGCTGTACCGCTGGTTCGCCTCCAAAGAGGAACTGATCGCAGCGTTTGCCACGTGGGAACGACAATCCTTCGAACGGGGCGTCGCGCAGGCGACCGCCGGACTGTCGGGGCACGAAAGGCTGGACGCCGCTTTGCGATTCATCGTCGACTACCAGCAGTCGTATCCAGGACTCCGCATGGTCGACGTGGAACCCGAGCGGGTCATCGCCCGGTTGTCTCGCATCCTTCCGCTGATGCGGGAGCGACTGGAACGGATGTTGCCGGGCCCGCGCGCCGCAGAGGCGGCCGCGACGGCGGTGCGGGTAGCCGTCTCGCACTACCTCGTGCGCAGCGACGACGATGACCAGTTTCTGGCCCAGCTGCGGCATGCGGTCGGGCTCAAGGACCGCTGAGGCCGCCCAGCACTTCCTCGGTGTGCTGACCGAGCTCCGGTGCGGCCCCACGCGGCGCCGACGGCGTGCCATGGAAGTCGGCGGGCGTGGCGACCATCGGCGTCGTCGCGTCGCCGTCGGGGACGTAGACGATGCCGCCCGCCGCGTGGAATTGCTCGTCCGATACGACGTCGGCGATGGAGTTGATCGGCGACCAGAAGAATTCCGGTTCTGTCGCAAAGACTTTCGCCCATTCGTCGAGCGGCTTCGTCGCGAAGATCGCGTCCAGCTCGGCGATGATTTCCGGGGCGTGCGCAGCCCGTGAACGTGTGTCGGCGTATCGCGGATCAGTCAGCCAGTCGTGTCGTCCGGCCACCCGGCACAGCGCCGGCCAATGGCGTCCGGCCTCGAGCCCGACGATCCAGAACCGGCGTCCGTCGGCGGCGGCGTAGTTGTTCATGCACGGGTTCCCCATGGTTTCGCGCTGCCCGATCGCGATCGGTTGGCCGGTCATCAGGTAGGTGTTGAGGTCGAAGCTGATCGTGTACGCGCCTTGTCGATACAGCGACGTGCTGACCAGTTGACCGTTCCCGGTGCGATCACGCGACAGAAGCGCCGCACAGATGGCACCGGCGAGTGTCATGCCCGCCATGTGATCGCCCATGCCGCCGCGCTGGAACGGCGGGGTGTCACCGGGGCGGGTCAGCAGATGGGCAACACCGCCGCGCGACCAGAACGCCGCCACGTCATAGGCCGGGCGGTCGGCGTCGGGACCGCTTTCGCCGAAACCGGTGATGATGCCGTAGACGAGTCGCGGATTGTGGGCCGCGACAGTCTCGTAGTCCAGACCGAGGCGCCCCAGTGCGCCGAGACGGATATTTGTCACGAAAACGTCCGCCCCACTGACCAGTTCGAGCGCTGCAGTGCGGCCGTCGTCGGTGGCCAGGTCGAGCACGACGCTGCGCTTGGAGCGGTTGTCCATCTCGAACGGTGGGTTCATCCCCAAGTCGCAGCCCAGCATCCGGCCGAACATCCGCGCGGGATCTCCGGTCGGCGGCTCGATCTTGACGACGTCCGCGCCCCAGTCCGCCAGGATGCCCGCGGCCGCCGGCCCGGCCACCCAGACGCCGAGCTCAACGACTCTCACGCCCTCCATTGGTCCCGCCATGCCACACTTTCTATCGCGGTGTTAACTCGGGTGGGCAAAAATCTGTAAAGGTATCCCTATGGCACAGTCTGCGGCGGCCACCCGCGAGCATCATTTCGACGACGACAGCTCTACCCGTCAGCGCCTGCTCGTCGCTACCGCCGACGTGCTCAGCCGCCGGGGCATGACGAAATTGAGCCTGTCGGAGGTCGCCCTGCAGGCGGGAGTGTCGCGGCCGACGCTGTACCGCTGGTTCGCCTCGAAGGAGGAGTTGCTCGACGCCTTCGGCGAATGGGAGCGCGAGATGTTCGACCGCGGCATCGCGAAAGCGACGAAGGGGTTGCGGGGCAAGGAAAAGCTTGACGCGGCACTGCAATTCATTGTCAAGTACCAGCATTCGTATTCGGGCTACCGGATGGTGGACATCGAGCCGGGCCATGTCATCGGCCAGTTATCCCGCGTGATTCCGGTGATGCGGGAGAGGCTGCAAAAACTGCTGCAGGGCCCGAACAGCGCCGTCGCGGCCGCCACCGCGATCCGCGTCGCGGTCTCGCACTATCTGGTCGCCAGCGACGACGCGGAGCAGTTCCTCGCGCAGTTGCGTCACGCCGTTGGCATCAAGTCCTGAGATACGGCAGCGGCGAGTCCACGAAGGTGAGGACCGCAGGGTGAGCCTGGTCGCCGGCCGCGGCCCGCTCAGTCGAGACCCTGCTGGGTGGTTCTCTCCCCCGCTGCCCTCAGACGTGGTGTACATCGAACCGCATCCTCGCCGCGTGCAGGCAATTCGCAACGGGCACACCGTCATCGACACCGAGCGTGCGCTGTTGGTGCACCGCCGCGATCACCCCTTGAGCTACGCGTTTCCCGCCGACGATGCCGCGGGTCTGCCCAGCGAGCCGGTGGCCGAGGCGCCCGGCTATGTCACCGTGCCATGGGAGGCCGTCGACGGCTGGCTCGAAGAAGGCCGCGAGCTTGTCCACTACCCGCCGAACCCGTATCACCGAGTCGACTGCCGCCCGACGCGACGGCGCCTGCGCGTCGCCGTCAACGGCACGGTGCTCGTCGATACCGAGGAAACTGTGATCGTCTTCGAGACCGCACTCGAGCCACGCCTGTACGTCGGCCCGTCGTTGGTCCGCACGGATCTCCTGCGCCGGACACAGACGACCAGCTACTGCAACTACAAGGGCCACGCGACATATTGGGCTGCCGCCTTCGACGACACGATCGTCGAGGACGTCGCCTGGAGCTACGAGGAACCCCTGCCCGAAACCGAGCCCATCCGGGGCTATTTCAGCTTCGATCCCGGCCGTGTGGAGATGTTCGCCGATCTGCCCGCGGTAACGCCATTCTCCTCTGCGTAGAATGCCGCTCATGCCAGAGGACTACCGCTTCATCACCTATGAGTTGCTCGACGACGGGCGCATCGCGCGGATCATGCTCAACCGTCCCGACGCGCGCAACGCGCAGAACCGCGGCATGCTCGTCGAACTCAACGACGCGTTCCTGGTGGCCGAAGCCGACGACGGGGTGAGGGTGGTCATTCTCGGCGGCCACGGTCCGATGTTCTCGTCCGGCCACGACCTTGGGTCTGACGTCATGCGCGCCGAGTACACGCCGGGACCGGGCCAGCACGCGAGCTACCGGGCGAACGGCGGGACTCGCGATGCCGCCGAGAAACTCCTGCTGCAGGAGTGGCACCACTTCTTCGACAACACCCGCCGGTGGCGCAACTTGCGTAAAATCACCGTCGCCCAGGTACACGGTGAGGTATATGCGGCCGCGCTGATGCTGATGTGGGCATGCGACCTCATCGTCGCCGCGGAGGGCACCTGCTTCGCCGATGTTGTCGGCACCCGGCTGGGGATGTGCGGCGTCGAATACTTCGCACACCCTTGGGAATTCGGTCCTCGCAAAACCAAAGAGCTGATGCTGACCGGTGATTCGCTGACCGTCGAGGACGCGTATCAACTAGGCATGGTGTCCAAGATCTTCCCGGCCGATCAATTGGCGGATAAGACATTGGAGTTCGCGCGCCGCATCGCGGAGGTGCCCACGATGGCCGCGCTGCTGATGAAGGAGGCGGTGAACCAGACCGTCGACAACATGGGTTTCTACAACGCGCTCAATGCGTGCTTCACGCTGCACGAGCTCAACCATGCCCACTGGGCGTGGACGCACGAGAACCGGTTCCCGGTCGGGCTCGAGGAAGACGGCCTGCCGAACTGGCGAACCGCGCCGCCGATCGTGCCCGCCGTGAAAGATCAGGTACGCGCCGAGTAGTTCGGCCGGCCCAGTCCAAGGCCGTGCTGGGCGATCATGTTGCGGAACACCTCGAGCGTGCCGCCGTAGATGCCGGTCGGCAGCGCCAGCCGGAAGATGTACTCCATCGCACCGTCGTCGGCGGCGCCGTCTGCCTCGACGGGCAGGGCCGCCGCCGCACCGAGTATGTCCATCAGATCCGGCGACAGGTCGCGCATCGTCTGCGCGATCGCGACGCGCCCGTACATGTCTGGCGTGCTCATCGCGGCCTCGAGGCGGGCCACGGCGCGACCGAGCCGGTACGCCACGGAAAGATCGTCGAGAGGCACGACGGCCGCGGCCTTGTCGATTGCTTCGGCCATCACCGTCGCGTGCTCGGCCATCGCCGAAATCTTCGATAGGCCAAGGGCGTCGGGCTCGACCGTGCCATGCTCGGCGTTGAGCGCCGACCGCAGGACCGCCCATCCGCCGTTGACTTCGCCGATTCGGTATCGGTCGTCGACGCGTACGTCGCTGTAGTAGACGATGTTGGTGCGGTCGCCGTCCACAGTGCGAAGCGGTTGGATCTCAATGCCTTTCGTGGCGAGGGGCACCAGAAACATTGTCAGGCTTTTGTGCTTCGGCGCGTCGGGGTCGGTGTTGGTCAGCAGGAAGACGTACTGGCTGTTGTGGGCGTTCGACGTGAACATCTTGGACCCGTTGATGATCCAGACGTCGCCGTCGCGCACGGCACGTGTCTTGCACGTCGCCACATCCGACCCACCGTCCGGCTCGGTGTAGCCCAGGCAGAGACGGGTGTGGCCCGACAGCACGCCGGGCAACACCTCGTCCTTGATGTCGCGCGACGCGAACTCGGCTACTGTGCGCGCCACCATGAACGTGGTGCCGCCGTGGTACCACGGCATGCGCGCACGTTGAATCTCCAGGTCCCAGATACGCCGGCGCACAGGGGTGAAGCCGTCGCTGCCAGTGTTCCAGAGCGCGGTCAAGTATCCGGCGGCACCGAGGGCCAGGTGCACGCCTTCGTCGAAGTTCTCGCCGGTCTCACGGTCGCGTCGCCGAACCTCCTCTGTCACATGGGTGTTGAGGAACGTTCGGAGCTCGTCGGCGAACGCTTGGTCGTCATCGGAGAGCGCGACCCGGGAAAAGTCCACGTGGCGAGGGTGACAGTGCCAGAACAGTTTGTAAAGTAACGGCCCAATCGCGGTGCGACATCGAATGGGAAAACCGAGAATGTCGTGGTCTGGGGTGCGCCGTAACGTGGGCGTAACATGGTTGTAGTGCCGTGCACTTCGCGCGACGTTCGATAAAGGAGCGTGGAAGATGGCCGTTCGACTGTCATCGCGACGCCTCGTCATAGCGGGTGGATTCGTATTGTTGGTGGTTGCCCCCCCGGGGGTGGCACATCTCGGCGCAACTGCTGCGGGAGATCCCCACAACCTCGCCACTCCCAGCAGCACCTGCACTGTCACCGCGACCAAAGGATCCGCTTCGCTGGTCTGCCCGCCAGGCGCGGTGTCCAATGGAACCACGGTGGGCGCGCCCAGCGAGCAAGACTTGACCGCGACGAATTCGGTCCGGCACATCGGCGGCGGCGGCCTGTTATAACGCCGTCGCACGCACGCACTGTCCTGCTGCCGATCCCCGACCGCGATTTCGATCCGACGGAAGTCGCGGTGAGTTGGCGGGTGCTGACCGACGACGGACACCGCGTGATCTTCGCGACGGAGAGCGGTGCGGCCGCCGAGGCGGACCACATCATGGTGACTGGCCGTGGGCTCGACTTCTGGTCTGCCGTACCGGTTTTAGGGCGGGTCACTGTTGTCGGTCGGGCGCTGCGTGCCAACGCGGACGCACGGCGGGCCTATGCGCAGATGGTGAAATCCGCCGAGTATCAGCGCCCGCTCCCGTGGGCGCAGGCGTCGCTCGACGGTGTGGACGCGCTGCTGCTTCCGGGTGGTCACCGAGCCCGAGGGATGCGCAGCTACATCGACAGTGCGATCCTGCAGCGCCTTGTCGTGGACGCATTCCGGCGCGGCATGCTGGTGGCGGCGATCTGCCACGGCGTACTGCTGGCGGCGCGCAGCGTCGACCCCGAAACCGGCCACTCGGTGCTCTACGGCCGCAAGACGACAGCGTTGACATGGGATTTCGAACGCCGTGCAGCGCGGATCGCGCGGACGACGCGGTTCTGGGACCGCAACTACTACCGGACGTACACAGAGCAGCCCGGCCAGCCCACCGGCTACATGTCGGTGCAGGCGGAAGTTACCCGGGCGCTCAAAGACTCTGCCGACTTCTGTGATGTGCACACCGCACATCGGCGAGCGAAAACGTCTGGGCTCAACCGGGACACGGTGACCGATTCACGTCCCGCGTTCGTCGTCGAGGACGGCACGTACATCTCGGCGCGCTGGCCCGGCGACACGCACACGTTCGCAAAGACGTTGTCCGACAAGCTCAACCAGCTACCGCGCTGAGATCCAGCCGCTGAATCCGTTCGGGGTCCACGAGTACGTCGATCGCCGCGACCTTGCCGGCGACCACAGTGAACGCCATCACGGAGGCAGGGCGGTTTCTCATGAAGATGACCGCGCCCGCGGCCCCGTTGATCGTCGCCTCACGGACATCCCGGTCGGCGCCGCCGTACATTTTCGCCTGGTTCGCGACCGCGTCCGCGCCGGTGATCACGCGCAGGCGCTCGCCGCCGAAGTCGCCGCGCAGCACCACATCTGGGTGAAGAACCGCAATCAGGCGCTCGAAGTCGCCGTCACGTCCGGCCGCGAAAAACGCGTCGACGACTGCGCGCTGGGCGGCAAGGTCGCCGTCGGGCTGTGGGCGCGCTGCCTGGATGCGGCCACGGGCGCGGCTTGCAAGCTTGCGCGCGGCTTCGGGTCCGCGGTCGACGATCGGGGCGATCTGGTCGTACGGCACGGCGAAGACGTCATGCAGCACGAACGCCAGCCGCTCGTCGGGCGGCAGCGTGTCGAGCACCACGAACAACGCCAATCCCACCGAATCAGCAAGCAGCGCTTGGTGTTCCGGGATCGTGCCATCTGGCGGGTCAACGATGGGATCGGGAAGGCGGTCGGTGAACTCTTCGACCGGCGGGCTCCGGCGCGCGCGCAACATGTTCAGGCAGATGCGCGCGACCACGGTCGTCAGCCACGCATCGAGGTTGTCGACATCGGCCGTGGTGCCGCTCAACCGCAACCAGGCTTCCTGCACGGCATCGTCGGCGTCGTCGACAGAGCCGAGCATGCGGTACGCCACGGCGCGCAGTCGGGGGCGCGCCCGTTCGAATCGTTCGGTCAGCCCGGTATCGCGCATACCGTTCCTTCGCTGAAGCCTGCCGAGCCAATGTCGAGCGCAAGGTTGAACCGGGCGCGCAGATTCTCCAACGCAATGACGTGGGTCAGCTCGACGAGCTGCGGTACATCGAAATGCTCACGCAGCTTTGCGAATAACTCGTCGCTCACCTCGACGGGCGTGCGGCTCATCGCGGTCGCGTAGTCGAGGACCAGCTTGTCGACCTCGTCGAAGCACGAGGCGGTGCGGTAGTTCGGCAGTGCCAACAGCTGCTCGTCGGTGAGGCCCCAATCGCGCGCGATCCGGCTGCCGAGGTCGATGCAGTACTCGCAGCGCACGGTCGTCGCGGCCTTCAGTTCCGCGAGCGCGCGGTGGCGTAGCGCGAGCAGGTGCACCTTGGCCACGGCTTGCTCGAGCTTGCCGTAACCCGACAGCAGCTTGGGGATGTGGGCGTACACGAGTGCCGGCCCGAGCATGTCCTCCGAGGAGGCACGTCCCGTGAGTTTGGCGAAATGGCGCCGCATGAAGTAGTAGGCGATCTTGGTGCTCAGTCCGGCGTCGCGACCGGACACCGCAGGCAGCCGTGGCATGTCGTATTCCTTTCTGCTTGGCTCGCTAGTGGTCTCACTAAGTCGACACCTGGCACGAGGAAAACGTGACCGCAATTGTTACTTCAGCAGCGGGTCGCGCGGCAGGCCCAGGATCCCCTCGGCGATCGTGTTGCGGGAGATCTCCGATGTTCCGCCGGCGATGGTGATCGCGCGCCCGCCGAGGTACGCGCGGGTGAGCTTCGGGGTTTTGCCGACGACGGCAGAGGTGCCCGCCAACGCCATGCCCAGCTCGGTCAGTCGTTGAGACTGCTCGGCCAGCACCAGCTTCGTCACGTTGCCTTCAGGGCCTGGCTCCGCACCGGCGATCGCGCGGCTCGCGCGGCGCAGGTTCAGCAGCCGCAGCGTGTGGAAGTCGGCGATCACCTCACCGACCTGACGCATGTACGCCGCCGCGGTGTTCGGCGGCGCGCTGTCGAGCAGCTTCACCAGGTCGTCCACCTTGAACGCGAGCCCGCTGGACGAGCCGCCGCCGATCGAGATCCGCTCGTTGCCCAGCGTCGCACGCGCGACCAGCCATCCGCGGTTCACGTCGCCGACGACATCGGAGTCGGGAACGAACACCTCGTCGAAGAACACCTCGTTGAAATGCGAGTCGCCGCTGATCTCCCGGAGCGGATTCACTTTCACGCCAGGGGCATTCATGTCGATCGCCATCATCGTGACGCCGGCGTGCTTCGGTGCGTCGGGGTCGGTGCGCACGGTCGCGAGCCCCCACTGACACTGCCGCGCCAAGCTCGTCCACACCTTCTGTCCGCTCACCTGCCACCCGCCGTCGACCCGCTTCGCCGACGTGCGAACGGCGGCGGCGTCGGAACCCGCGCCCGGCTCGGAGAACAGTTGGCACCACATCTCTTTGCCGCGCAGCACCGGCTCCACCCAGCGCTCGCGCTGGTCGTCGGTGCCCGTTTGGGCGATCGTCAGCGTGACCCACCCGGTGATGCCCATGTCGGGAACACCGATGTCGCGGAACTCCTCCTCGATCACCAGCTGCTCGACGACGTCGGCACCGCGGCCCCACGGTTTCGGCCAGTGCGGCACCAAATAGCCCGAATCGACAAGGAAATCGCGCTGCTGATCCGGCGGCAGCGAGCGGACCCGCTCGGCCGCCTCGTGAGCCTCCTTGCGGTAGCCCTCAGCCTCGGCCGGAAGCGTGAACGACGCGCCGCGCGCGGTTCCGCTGCGCTGCGCCTCGACGACGTCGACGAGCGGATCGCCGCCGTCGGCCATCACAGCGGCCACCGTCCGGGCACGCCGCAGATAGAGGTGTGCGTCGTGCTCCCACGTGAACGCGATGCCGCCGTGAAGCTGAATGTTGTTCTGCGAGTTGAAGATTTGCGTGCGGATCGCCAGCGCAGCCGCGACCGATGCCGCGAACGACGCGCTGTCGAGGTCGTCGGCACGGGCTGCATCCCACGTGGCCGCCGTGGTCTCTTCGGCGTTGACGAGCATGTTGGCCAGGTGATGCTTGACGGCCTGGAACGTCCCGATCGTGCGGCCGAACTGCTCACGCACCTTGGCGTAGTCACACGCCATCTGCAGGGTGGCCCAACTCGTCCCGACGGCCTCGGCGGCAGCAAGCACGCGAAACAGTGTGCGCGCCCGCCTCGCCGCGCCCCGCAGAACCCGATCGTCTGACCGCGCGACATCTTTCAACGCCACCGCGCCTATGCTGCGGGTGGTGTCGAGCGCGTCGGGATAAGCGGTCACCGTCACCTCACCCGGCTGAGCAACCACGACGTCGTCGCCGTCGACCATCACGAGTACGTCAGCGTCGGGTGCGCCCAGGACCGCGTCGCCGGATAAGCCGAATCCGCCCACGGTGCTGCCATCGGCCAGCCCCGGAAGTAGTTCGGCGCGAAGGGATTCCGTACCGCAGCGGTCGATGACGAGCGCTGCCGTAACGGTCGGCAAGAACGGTCCGGGACACAACTCGTGGCCTTGGGCCTCGAGAATGATCGCCAACTCCGACAAGCCGAAGCCGGAGCCACCGTGCTCCTCGGCGATCGCGAGGCCGTGCCAACCCAGCTCGGCGGATGTTTTCCAGATCTCGGCGGGATGGGATGACCCGCCGTCGAGGCTCGCGCGCGCCGCCGCGAGGCTGCCCAGGCGAGTCAGCGCTCCGATGGCGGCGTCGGCCAGGTCGCGGTGTTCTTCGGTGATCGCGAGTGCTGAAGTAGTCACGAAGAGACCGTATCGCCTAACCGAAATCGGCTGGCGCGGAGATGCTTGTGGCCTCCACGCGGCCCCGCAGGACCTCTGAGCCACGGGCGACCCAGCGCGCACGCTCGTCGTCGTCGGCGCGGTCGACGGCCGCCGCTGAGCACAGGATGCGGCGCTCCGATGTCTTGGCGAGATCGGCCAGACGTGCGGCTTCGTTGACGGGGTCGCCGATCACGGTGTACTCGTAGCGGTTTTCCGCTCCGATGTTGCCGGCGAAGACCTGTCCGGCGGACACGCCGATGCCAAAGTCGATGTCGGCCAATTCGCGCAATTGCGTACCCAATTCCCGCGCGGTGGCGAGCGCCGACGACGCGGCCCCCTGCGCACGCAGCGGCGCCCCGAAAACAGCGAGAGCCGCGTCGCCTTCGAACTTGTTGATCAGTCCCCCTCGCTCGTCGACGGCGCTGACGACGATGCGGAAGAAATCGTTGAGCACCTCGGCCACCTGCTCCGGGGGCCGGGTCGCGGCAAGCTGCGTCGAGCCCGTCAAGTCGATGAACAGGATCGCGGCCTCTTGCACTTCGCCTGTCATCGACACGCCCTCTTCGATCGCGCGGCGGGCGACGTTCACGCCGACGTGGCGGCCGAACAGGTCGTGCAGGCGTTCGCGTTCGACGAGGCCAGTGACCATCTGGTTGAATCCGCTTTGCAGGCGCCCGATTTCGGAACGCTCGTATACGTTGACGGACGTGTCGAGTTCTCCCCGTTCGACTTTCGACATCGCACCGACGACTTCACGCAGCGGATCCGAAATCGAGCGCGATGTCAATATCATGATCGGCAGACCCAAAAGCACTGCGGCAGACGTCACGACAAGCACGGGGATCTCGATCGGGGCGTTCCTATCGATGATCCAGCCGTTCGCCCGGATCAGGATCATGCCGACGATCACGCCGCACGGCAGCGCGCTACACAGCAGCCACATGCCGATCAGTCGCGCGAGCACCCCGGGTGCGGCCACCCAGCCCTCGGACCCCTTCGTGGTGGCGGCCAGGAGAGGACGAAGAGCATCCTGGGTGAGCAGCAATCCGATGCCCACCGCCGCAGCCGCGCCGAGGACCACGCCGATCAGGGTCGGCACCGCGACGCGAGCGCCGGCGTCAAGGTTCATCAACGTGAGCACCGTGCCGCTGACGGCCCATGCCGCGGCCAGGATCGCCGACTGGCGACCGACGAGGCGCCTGGCCGCCGTGCGTTGACGGGTGCTCGGTTCGTGCCCGGGAACGAACCATCGCAGTGTCGGCAGGATGTTCACGGCGCCGGCCACTCCGACGGAAATCGTGCCGAGGACCGAAAGCACCACGGAGGCTGTCACATTCGCGGTTGTGAGGTACATGCGAGTTCCGGTCAGTGTGATCCCGCCGAGCGGTATCACGATTGCCGACGCCGCGATGCACGCGAGAAATTGCGCGAGTGCGAGCCGGCCCGCATAGTGAATCGCCAGCCGTCGCATGGTTGTTGCCACGAGAAGAAGCTAGCCGGGTTCGTCGGCAGGCGACACTCAGCCGGCCGACGTGTACTCGAGATGGAGCTCGGTGAGCCCGCGAAGGATGAACGTCGGCTCGTAGGTGTAGCTGCGCGCGCCATTCGGCCCGTGGACCGCGTCGGCAATTCTGATGTCGGCCATCCGGTCGAGGATCCGGTTGAGTGAGATACGGCCTTCGGCACGGGCAAGCGGTGCGCCGGGGCATGAATGGCTCCCGCGGCCGAACGCCACGTGCTCGCGCACATTGGGCCGGTCGATCCGAAACTCATGGGGCTCTTGGAATTTCGATGCGTCCCGGTTGCAGGCACCCGGCAACAGCATCATCGTTGTGCCCGCCGCGATCGACAGGTCGCCCACGGTCGTCGACTTGCGTGCCAGCCGGAAGTGGCTCTTGACCGGGCTTTCCATCCGCAGCGTCTCTTCGAGGAAGGTGGGAATGAGGCTGCGGTCACCGCGCAGTAGCGCCTGCAGGTCGGGGCGTTCGCCGAGCACCCTCATGCCCGCGCTGAGGAGCTTCGTGGTGGTTTCCATGCCCGCCGAGAACAAGAACGTCGAGAGGTGAACGACGTCGATGACCTCGGGCGTGGACCCGTCCGGATATTTCGCCTGAGCCAATTCGGTCAGCACGTCGTCGCGCGGATCGCGGCGGCGGTCGACGATGTAGCCGGCGAATTTGTCGTCGAGCCATACCAGCGGATTGTGCGACGGCGAGTCGTCATCGAGTGCGCCCACGGTCTCGTTCGTCATCGCCTCCCGGAACTCTTTGTGGTCGTGTTCCGGGACGCCGAGCAAGTCGGCGATGACGAGCATCGCGAACGGTCGCGCGTAATCCTCGAGGAACTCGCATGATCCGCGGTCGACGAACGTGTCGAGCTGTTGATCGGCCAAGCGCCACATGAAGTCTTCGTTTTCCTTGAGCCGCTTCGGCGTCAGGAGCCGGCTGAGCAAACCGCGTGTGCGGGTGTGGTCGGGAGCATCCTGAGTGACGATGTGCTCGCTCATCGGAATCTGGGCGCGATGCGCTTCGATCAACTCGCCGATGTCGTCGCTGCCGTCGGCGGTGAATGACACACCGGCGAACGGTCCCGCGACGGAGACGCACGCCGAGAACTCGGCTCCCTTGTAGACAGTGCAGGCTTCCTTGTGCCCGGTCACCGCCATGACTCCATAGGGCGATTCGCGAGACACCGGGCACTTGCTGCGCAAGTAGTCGAAATAGGGATACGGGTTGGGAACCAGAGACTGGTCCGAGAAGTAGTCGACCGAGTCGAAGGTGCTCATGACGCGCGCTCCGGCACGTCGAACAGAATCGGCACCGACGTCGGCGACCGGAAGGCCTGACCGCGGATGTGCGGGTCGTCGGCCGCGGGGTCCATCCGCATGTTGGGCAGACGATCCAACAACAGGTTCAGTGCCACCCTCATCTCCAAGCGCGCCAAGTGCATTCCGAGACACACGTGAACGCCGTGACCCCACCCGATGTTCGGCTTCACGTCGCGGAAGAGGTCGAACCGGTCGGGGTCGGGATAGCGCTCACTCTGCCGATTGGCTGCTCCCAGTACGGGCATGACGGAGCAGCCGGCCGGGATCTTGACGCCACCGAGTTCGGTGTCGCGAGTTGCGACGCGAGTGATCATGATCAGCGGCGGCTCCCACCGCACGGCTTCCTCGATCGCCTGCGGCAGCAGTGAGCGGTCGGCTCGCACCGCGTCCAGTTGATCGGGGTCGGACAGCAATGCGAACAGCAGGTTGCCCAGCGCGCGGTAGGTGGTCTCGACGCCGGCGGGAAGGAGCAACCGCAGGAACGAGAAGATTTCTTCGTCGGAGAGCCGCTCGCCGTCGATCTCGGCCGCTGCCAGTCCGCTGATCAGATCGTCGCGGGGGTCTTCCCGACGGGCGGCCAGGATCGGCGCGAAGTACTTCGCCAGCGCCTTGGATGCCTCACGGCCGCGCTCCGGGTTGACGGTGAACGACAGCAACGAGATCGACCATCGCTGAAATTGCGGATAGTCCTCCCGCGGCAGTCCCAACAGGCCGGCGATGATCTGGGTGGGATACGGAAAGTTGAACTCTTTCACCAGATCCGCGCAGCCGCGGTCGACGAAAGCGTCGATCAGTTCATTGCCTACCTTGCCGACCAGCTCGTCTTCCCAGCGGGCCAATGCCTTCTGCGAGAAGGCTTTTGACACCAAAGCCCGATGCCGACCGTGTTCGGGCTCGTCCATGCCGAGCATCACGTGCTCGCCGAAGACATCGCCGAATGCAGCGATGATGATCGACGACGAGAACGTCTCGTTGTCGCGCAGCATCTGCTGGGCGTCCTCGTGCCGATACACCATGAAGATCGGCTTGCCCTCTTCGCCTGGCATACCCGGGATTTCGATGCGCTGCACAGGTTCCTCGCGACGCAACCGTGCCAGTTCGGCGTAGGGGTCGCGTACCGCACCCGACACGAAATCGTCGAATGATCCGAAATCCTCGAGATCATCGAACAACTGCATTGAGCATCCCCTCTACCTAGCCGGCCGGGTGAGCGACCGTTTTCACCTCGGTGTACTGATCGAATCCGCAGACGCCGTTCTGCCGACCGACGCCGGACTCCTTGTAGCCGCCGAACGGTGAGTCCGCGCCGTAAGCCGCGGTGCCGTTGAGCCCGATGAATCCGGCACGGATACGGCGGGCGACCTCGATCGAGTGCTCCACCGAACCGGACATCACGTTGCCGGCCAAGCCGTACTTGCTGTCGTTTGCGATTCGGATCGCGTCCTCCTCGTCCTCGAACGGGATCACGCAGAGCACCGGCCCGAAGATCTCCTCCTGGGCGATCGTCATCTTGTTGTCGACATCGGTGAAAAGCGTTGGCCTGACGTAATATCCCGTGTCGAATCCGGTGTCCGCGTCGGGTCCGCCGACCAAGCACGTCGCACCCTCGTCGACGCCCTTCTGGATGTAGCCGAGCACACGCTCGCGCTGCTTCTCCGAGATCACCGGACCGCACAACGTGCCGGGGTCTTGCGGATCGCCGGGCATGACGCCCTGGTACATCCCCTTGAGCATCTCGACACCTTCGTCGTAGCGCGAGCGCGGCAGCAGCAGGCGGGTGGGGTTCGCGCAGCCCTGTCCGGCATGCATGCACGGCGCGATGCCGATCGCGCACGCCGTCGGAAAGTCGGCGTCTTCGAGCACGATCGTCGCCGACTTTCCGCCAAGCTCGAGGAACAGGCGCTTCATCGTGGCCGCGCCCTTCTCCATGATCCGCTTGCCGACGACGGTCGAGCCGGTGAAGGAGATCAGGTCGACCTTCGGTGACAGCGTGAGCTCCTCACCGACAAAGTGGTCGGAGGCGGTGACGACGTTGACGACACCCGCCGGGATATCGGTGTTTTCGGCGATCAGCCGGCCGATGCGGGTGGCGTTGTAGGGCGTGTTGGGAGCAGGCTTCAGCACAACGGTGTTGCCGGTGCCCAGTGCCTGGCCGAGCTTTTGAATCGTGACCTCGAACGGAAAGTTCCACGGCACGATCGCGCCGACCACGCCGACCGGCTCGCGCAGCGTGTACGTAAACGCGTTCTCCTGAATCGGGATCGTCTCGCCGGTGGTCTTTCCCGACCATCCGGCGAAGTAATAGAGGCACTCCGCGGCGGCGGGCGTGTCGACGAACTGCGACTCGAAGATCGGCTTCCCGTTGTCCAGCGTCTCGATCTTCCCGATCTCCTCGGCCCGCTGCGAAAGGATGTCGGCGAGCT
>DASRFZ010000107.1:0-4651 GCA_035651275.1 Mycobacterium sp.
CTTGGCGACGCGGCCGCGGCGGTGAACTCCGGCTGATGCAACGACGCACCGCCGGCGTCGACTCCGACGATCGGATGAATGCCGGGCATCACCTGGGTGACGTTGCCCATGTCCGTACTGCCCACGGGGAGCGTGGATTCGACGTCGACCGGCACGGGAGTACGCCCGCAGCGAGTCATCTCGTCGCGGAACACCTCGGCCAGCCACGGGTCCGGGCGCAACTCCTCATAGGCCGGCCCATGGTCGTCGATGCCGTATTCGCATCCGGTGGCCAGCGCGCCGGCGTAAAAGCAGTTGGTTACGCGGTCCCTCAGGCTTGCCAGCGACGCCTTGTCAGCGGCCCGCATCGCGTACCGCATAGTCGCATTTCCCGGAATGACGTTCGGTGCGCGGCCACCGTCGGCGATGATGCCGTGCACTTGCTGGCCGGGCGCGAGCTGCTGGCGCAGTAGTCCGACCGCCACCTGTGCGACCGTCGCCGCGTCGCCGGCGTTGACGCCGAGATACGGCGCAACAGACGCGTGCGACTCGTGCCCGCGATACTCGACAGTCACCTCGGACAGCGCGAGCGAGCGGGCCGCCGCAATGTCGACGGGACCAGGGTGCACCATCACCGACGCGCAGATGTCGTCAAACGCTCCGGCCTTGAGCAGCAACGCTTTTCCGCCCCCCGACTCTTCGGCCGGAGTACCCATCAGCACGACCGTCAGTCCGAGATCGTCGGCGACCTCGGCGAGCGCGAGCGCCGCGCCGACCGCCGACGCGGCGATGATGTTGTGCCCGCACGCATGACCGATCCCCGGCAGGGCGTCGTACTCTGCGCAAACGGCGACCTTCAGCTCACCGCTTCCATATTCGGCGCGAAACGCGGTGTCCAATCCGCCGGGCGCTGCGGTGATCGCAAATCCGCGTTCGGCGACAAGGGCCTGCGTCTTGGCGCAGCTGCGGTGCTCAGCGAACGCGAGTTCGGGCTCCCCATGAATGTCGTGTGAGAGCGCCAGCAGGTCGTTGCGGCGGCTTTCTATCACGCCTTCGGCAACGTCGGGCGAACACACGGGCATCATCGAAGTATCGCACTGAGAGCTAGGCTGGCGGACCATGGTCGATGAGCCGCTTGCGCGACGAGCAAAAGGCTCTGCCGATGACGTGGCAAAACGCGCGGCCGCGGCAATCGCCGAACGCACAGGGATCGACCAGCACGACGTCGCCGTCGTCCTCGGCTCAGGCTGGGCACCGGCCGCGACTGCGCTCGGTTCGCCGACAGCCACCGTGCCGATGGCCGAGCTTGCAGGATTCACGCCGCCGTCCGCCGCCGGGCATTTCGGCAGCGTGCTCTCGATCGACGTCGGCGGCAATCGAATCCTGGTGCTGCTCGGACGAATTCACGCCTACGAAGGCCACGGCCTAAGCGACATCGTGCATCCGGTGCGGACGGCAGCGGCGGCGGGCGTGCGTGCAATCGTGCTGACCAACGCCGCTGGTGCGCTGCGCGAGGATCTCCACGTCGGCCAGCCCGTCCTGATCGCGGACCATCTGAACCTGACGGGCCGGTCACCGCTAGTCGGCCCTCAGTTCGTGGACATGGTCGACGCATACTCGCCGCGCTTGCGGGCACTGGCGCGCGAGATCGACCCGACGCTGCCCGATGGGGTGTACGCCGGTTTGCCAGGCCCGCAGTACGAAACGCCCGCGGAGATCAGGATGTTGCGGGCGCTGGGCGCCGACCTGGTGGGGATGTCGACGGTGCACGAGACGATCGCCGCGCGCGCCGAGGGGCTCGAGGTACTGGGCGTGTCGCTGGTCACCAATCTCGCGGCGGGCATCACCGGCGAGCCGATCAGCCACGCGGAGGTCTTGGAGGCCGGTGCACAGTCGGCGGCGCGAATGGGCTCGTTGTTGGCCGCGCTCGTCGCCCGGGTATGACGCCCGAGGAGTGGATCGCCCACGATCCGGACCCCGACGCCGTCGCCGAGTTGTCCGCCTGCACCGCAGATGAACTCGCCGCGCGGTTCGCCTCGTCACTGACGTTCGGCACGGCGGGCCTGCGCGGGCCGATGCGAGCCGGGCCGTCGGGGATGAACCTTGCCGTGGTTCTGCGGGCGACGTGGGCGCTCGCGCAGGTGCTGCAGAAACGCGGCGGCTCTGCAGTGTACGTCGGCCATGACGCCCGACACGGCTCGCAGGAGCTCGCCCGAGCCGCAGCGGAAGTTCTTGCTGCTGAAGGTTTTTCGGTTACATTGCTGCCGGGGCCGCTGCCGACGCCCGTGCTGGCCTTCGCGGTCAGGCGCACCGGCGCGGTGGCGGGCGTGCAGATCACCGCATCGCACAACCCGGCGTCCGACAACGGCTACAAGGTGTATCTGGACGGCGGCATGCAGATCGTGTCCCCCACCGACCGGGAGATCGAAGCCGCGATCGCCGCCGCCCCGCACGCCGACCAGATTCCGCGCACGCCGGTCGCGCCCGATTCCAGCGGCGACCTGGTGGAGCAATACGTCACCCGCGCGGCGGCAGTCCGCCGAGGTTCAGGCACAGTACGCGTGGCACTGACTCCGCTGCACGGTGTCGGAGGCGCTGTCGCGGTCGATGCCCTGGAGCGCGCCGGCTTCAGCGACATTCATACCGTCGCAACGCAATTCGCACCCGACCCCGATTTTCCCACCGTCACGTTTCCGAATCCGGAGGAGCCTGGCGTGACGGATGCGCTTCTGGATCTCGCTGCGCGTGTCGACGCGGACGTCGCGGTAGCACTGGATCCCGACGCCGATCGATGCGCGATTGGCGTTCCATTCGACAGCCGTTGGCGCATGCTCTCCGGTGACGAAACCGGTTGGCTTCTCGGCGATTACGTCCTGAAGCACGCGGCATCGTCGGCGACAGTCGCCAGCACGGTGGTGTCCTCGCGGATGCTGGCCGCGATCGCCGCGCACTATGGTGTCCGCCACGTCGAGACATTGACCGGCTTCAAGTGGCTGGCCCGCGCCTCCGAAGACGACCTCGTCTACGCCTACGAGGAGGCAATCGGTCACTGCGTTGATCCGGCGGCCGTCCGCGACAAGGACGGCATCAGCGCGGCGGTGCTGTGTTGCGACCTCCTGGCGACCGCGAAGAGCGCGGACCGAACCATCCCCGACCTGCTCGACGACCTGGCCCGCCGCCACGGCGTGCACGTGACTACGGCTGTCACCGTGCGCACCGACGACGCAACGGCGGTAATGCAGCGACTTCGCGACGATCCGCCAACGGAACTGGCGGGAATCGACGTCACGGTGAGCGAACGCGCCGACGTGCTCATCATGGGCGGGCAACACGTGCGAGTGGCAGTGCGGCCGTCGGGGACCGAACCGAAAGTCAAGGCGTACATCGAAGTTGCGCAACCGCCACATGACGACCTCGTCGCCGCCCGACGGGCCGCACACGATCTGAGCGGGCGATTGCGACGCGACGTCGTCACGCTACTTCGGAGTCCTCTAAGTTACGTAGAGTGACGCGCAGACCGGCGAACCCGACCATCGTGGCAGTGTTGTGGCTGGCCGCGGCGCTGGTGTTCTTCATTGCCGAGGGCATCGCGGCGGCAGCGGTCGCCCCTCCCTACCACTACAGCTACACCAGGGACTTCATCAGTCAGCTCGGCGTTCCAGGGTGGACGGGCCTGGCTGCGGTCATGAATGTGGGCTTTGTGTTGCAAGGCGCTTTGTTCCTGGCCGGGGCGGTGCTTGCGGTGCGCGAAAGCACTACCGGGCACCGCAGGTCGTTCATCGTGCTGGTGACGCTGAACGCGCTCGGCGACCTTCTGGTGGCGACAAATCACGACGCTGCGTCGGTGGGGGCCACCGCTCCGAGCGCAGGTCACTGGCTGGGCACCATTTTGGCCATACCGTTCGGGAACGCCGCGATCATCGTCGGATCCGGCGTCCTTGTCGGGCTGGTGAGGATGCGTTGGTATCGCGTGGTCTCCATTTGCCTTGGCGTCCTTGGGTTTTTGAGTCTCTTGATACTCGGCAACGCGATCGCACGCCCGCACATTGGTTTCTGGGAACGGGGCTGCGTCTACTCGATACTGGTGTGGCAGATCCTCTCAGCTGTCGTCCTGCTCGTCCGACGGCATGCTGATACCCGCGCGGCTGTCCTTCAGCGCGGACCGAACTGACGATCGCCGGCGTCGCCCAATCCCGGTACGATGTAAGCGATTTCGTTAAGCCGCTCGTCGATAGTCGCGGTGAATACCCGCATGTCGGGCGCAACGCTCTCCATCTTCGCGATGCCCTCGGGCGCGACCACCACGCAGACAGCGGTGATGTCATTGGCGTTGCGCGCCTTCAGTAGCCCGACAGTGTGCGCCATCGACCCGCCGGTCGCAAGCATCGGGTCGAGCACCATGACTGGCTGGGCGGACAGGTCGTCGGGCAACGACTCCAAATATGGTGTGGGTAAATGGGTTTCCTCGTCGCGGGCCACTCCGACGAACCCGACATGGGCTTCGGGAATCAACGCGTGTGCCTGGTCGACCATCCCGAGCCCTGCCCGAAGCACGGGCACCAGCAGCGGCGGATTCGCCAACCGGCAGCCGGTGGTCTCGGCGAGAGGCGTACGCACGGCGACGGTGTCGCATTCCGCGTCGCGGGTGGCCTCGTACACCAGCATCAGCGTG
>DASRFZ010000108.1:0-3495 GCA_035651275.1 Mycobacterium sp.
GCGGCCGCCGATCAGCTCCAGACGTGGGCGTCGCGCGTCGGCGCACACGTCGTTCGCGGCGCAGAGGGTGCCGATCCCGCCTCGGTCGCGTTCGACGCCGTCGACGCGGGCATCAAGGACGGCGCCGACGTCGTCGTCATCGACACGGCCGGCCGGTTGCACACCAAGACCGGACTGATGGACGAACTGGGCAAGGTCAAGCGCGTCGTCGGTCGGCGCGCCGCAGTCGACGAGGTGCTGCTGGTGCTCGATGCGACGATCGGGCAGAACGGCCTTGCGCAGGCACGGGTCTTCGCCGACGTCGTCGACATCACCGGCGTCGTGCTGACCAAGCTCGACGGCACGGCCAAGGGCGGCATCGTGTTTCGCGTACAGCAGGAGCTGGGCGTACCGGTGAAACTCGTCGGACTCGGCGAGGGGCCCGACGACCTCGCGCCGTTCGAGCCCGCGGCGTTCGTCGACGCGCTGCTGGGCTGACGGGCTCGACACGCCGAAGCCGGCCGGACATTCGCGTGCGTCTGACGGAAATGGCGGGCGCCCCAGCCTGGCGTCGTAACACCGCAGAAACGACGCATCCGCATCCGTTCACACGAGCGAAACACCGCGGCGTCTTGGACGAAACAACCACTCAGCATTGTCTTGGACCAGGTTGACGGCCGAACTCATGGCGGCCGTGCCTTTCGGTCAAGGAGGTAACCGCGAGTGGCTTTTCCTCAAATGGGTGTGCCGGATACGGGAGACACCGCCTGGATGTTGGCGAGCTCGGCACTCGTCCTCCTGATGACACCGGGTCTGGCCTTCTTCTACGGGGGCATGGTCCGCGCGAAAAGTGTTCTGAATATGCTCATGATGAGCTTCAGCGCATTGGGTGTGGTCGGCATCCTCTGGGTGCTCTACGGCTACTCGCTGTCGTTTGGCAACGACATCCTCGGCACCAATTTCGGTGGGCTGCTTGGTGATCCGACTCAATACTGGGGACTGAAAGGACTCATCGGCGGGAACTATTTGGCGGCCACCGCGCCCGGGGGACCACCCGTCAGCATCCCGCTCGCGGGCACCATTCCCCAGACCGTGTTCGTGGCCTTCCAGTGCATGTTCGCGATCATCACCGTCGCGCTGATTTCCGGCGCCGCGGCCGACCGGCTGCGCTTCGGCCCGTGGCTGTTGTTCGCCGGATTGTGGTCGACGCTCGTGTATTTCCCGGTCGCACACTGGGTTTTCTGTTTCAACGGCGTCACCGGCGACAAAGGCGGCTGGATCGCCAACAACCTGCACGTGATCGACTTCGCCGGCGGGACCGCGGTGCACATCAACTCTGGTGCCGCAGGCCTCGCGTTGTGCATTGTGTTGGGACGACGACGAGGTTGGCCGAATTCGCCGATGCGACCACACAACCTGCCGTTCGTGATGCTCGGTGCGGCACTGCTGTGGTTCGGCTGGTTCGGTTTCAACGCTGGTTCGGCGGTGGCATCGAACGGCATTGCGGGCGCAACGTTTATGACGACGTTCACCGCCACGGCGACAGCGATGTTCGGCTGGTTGTTGGTGGAACGCATCCGTGACGGCAAGCCCACGTCGCTGGGCGCAGCCTCCGGCATCGTGGCTGGCCTTGTCGCGATCACGCCGTCGTGTTCGTCGGTGAACATCCTCGGCGCAATCATCGTCGGTGCGGCTGCAGGCATCATCTGCGCGTTAGCAGTAGGCCTGAAGTACCGCTTCGGATTCGATGATTCGCTCGACGTCGTCGGCGTCCACATGGTCGGTGGGCTCGTAGGCACGCTATTGGTGGGTCTGCTGCTCACACCGGAATCACCTGCTTCGGTGACCGGTATCGGTGCCAAGGGCCTGTTCTATGGCGGTGGCTGGCACCAGCTCGGCATGCAGGCGATCGGCGCGTTCTCGGTGATGTTCTATTCGTTCACCGTCGCATTGATCATCGCCTTCGTCGTGAAGCTCGTCTTCGGCCTCCGCGCGAAACCGGAAGACGAGGAACTCGGGATCGATGAGGCTGAACACGCTGAGACCGCTTACGATTTCGCTAGTGTCGGATCGGGCTCTGCACTGAGCATGGCCGGCGCCGGCAAGGAGGCATGAGATGAAGCTGATCACCGCGATCGTCAAGCCGTTCACGCTCGAAGACGTCAAGACCGGCTTGGAGCAAATGGGAATCCTCGGCATGACGGTGAGCGAGGTGCAAGGCTACGGCAGGCAGAAGGGCCACACCGAGGTGTACCGCGGCGCCGAGTACTCCGTCGACTTCGTGCCGAAGGTGCGAGTGGAAGTTCTTGTCGACGACTCCGCTGTCGACAAGGTGGTGGACGTCATCGTCCAGGCGGCACGAACCGGCAAGATCGGCGACGGCAAGGTGTGGGTCAGCCCTGTCGAAGCCGTCGTGCGGGTACGCACAGGGGAGCGGGGCGCCGACGCGCTGTGAGGGGATGACAGAGCAGCCACCCCGTCCTGCAAAGGATTTGGTAGCCGCGGCCGATCAGTTGTTGGCCGGTGGTCCGCGTCACCTCGACGTCGCCGCGCTGCGGGACGCCCTGCTCGATCTGCACGAGTTCTGGCTGACCACCAAGGCCACCGAGATAGGCGTCACCGAGACAAGCGGATTCGCGATCGTCGCCACCGGCGGCCTCGGCCGTCGCGAACTGTTGCCGTACACCGACCTCGATCTGATGCTTCTGCACGCCGATATGGCCCCGGACGTCGTCAGCGAGACTGCCGATCAACTCTGGTATCCGTTGTGGGACGCCAACATTGCGCTCGACCACAGTGTGCGCACCGTCCCCGAGGCGTTGCGAGTAGCCTCCGACGACATCTCCGCCGGGCTCGCGATGCTGGAGGCGCGACATATCGCGGGCAACGCCGAACTGTCCGCCGACCTCGTCAACGGCGCACGCCGACAGTGGCGCACCGGGATCCGTTCTCGCTTCGACGAACTCGTGGAGCACACCCACGCCCGCTGGGAGCGCAGCGGGCAGATCGCGCATCGCGCCGAGCCCGACCTGAAGTCAGGTCGCGGCGGGCTGCGCGACGTTCAATTGCTCAACGCGCTCGCGATCGCGCAGCTGGCGGACCACTATGCGAGTCGCGGGTCCGACAGCCCGGCGGGCTCGCTCGCTGGAGCGCACCTGGCACTGCTCGATGTGCGCACCGAGCTTCACCGAATCTCGGGGCGCGGCCGCGAACTCCTGCTCGCGCAGTACGCCGACGAGATCGGTGCGGCCCTGCGCATCGGCGACCGCTTCGACCTGGCGCGGATGCTCAGCGACGCGGCGCGAACGATCAGCTACTACGTCGACGCCGGCCTGCGTACTGCCGGAAACGCGTTGCCGCGCAGGGGATTAGCCGCGTTACGCCGACCTATCCGGCGGCCGCTGGACGAAGGGGTTGTCGAATACGCCGGTGAAGTCGTCCTGGCCCGCGACGCGCGACCGGAGCGCGACCCAGGGCTCGTGCTGCGGGTGGCGGCGGCGTCCGCGACCACCGGTC
>DASRFZ010000109.1:0-11485 GCA_035651275.1 Mycobacterium sp.
CCCGGGCGCAGCTGGCTGATCCGTGCGGCGACCGCGGCAGCGTTCTCCGCGGCACGCGGGTCGGCGCTGCCGTGCGCGGTGAGAATCAACGTGGAGCGCATAGAGATCATTCGGTATGCAGCCCGCATTCGATCTTGCCCAAGCCCTGCCAGCGGCCGCTGCGAGGATCGGCACCAGCGACTGGCTTCGCGGTGCACGGCGCGCACCCGATCGACGGATAACCGTCGAACACAAGAGGATTCACCAGCACGTCGTTGGCCTCGATGTAGTCCTGAACGTCCTGGTCGGTCCATGTCGCCAACGGATTGACCTTCACGAGTCCGAACGCGGCGTCGAAACTGATCAACGGCGCGTTGGCGCGCGTGGGCGCCTCCACCCGGCGCAGCCCGGTGACCCACGCCGAGTAACCGCGCAACGCCTTGCTCAGCGGCTCCACCTTGCGCATCCGGCAGCATTCGTTGGGGTCACGGGCGAACAGGTTCTTGCCGTACAGCGCGTCCTGCTCGGCGACCGAATGCTCCGGGGTGACGTTGATCACGTTCACGTCGTAGACGTCGGTGACGGCGTCGCGGGTGCCGACGGTCTCGGCGAAGTGATAGCCGGTGTCCAAGAACAGCACGTCGACGCCGGGGCGCACCTTCGCGGCCATGTCGATGAGCACCGCGTCCTGCATGTTGGATGCCACCACATACTCGCCGCCGAAATGCTCGTCGGCCCAGCGCAGAACGTCCACCGCGTCAGCGCCGTCAAGCTCCCGGGCGCCTTCTGCCGCCAGTTCCTGTAGGTCGTTCTCCGTCAGGGTCGTCACCTCAAGTCCGCCTCATCTGCTCGCAAAGCCCAATTCGCGAAACGCTCTCCCTCGCTTCTTTGTTTCACGAAGTTGCGCACGACACGTTCGATGTAGTCGCCGAGCTCAGAAGTCAGCACCTTGTGCTGGCGCAGTTTTCGGCCGAAGCCGCTGTCGAGTCCGAGGCTCCCGCCGAGATGCACCTGGAAGCCTTCGACGGGGCCGTCACCCTCGTCGACCATCTGGGCCTTGAACCCGATGTCGGCGACCTGGATGCGCGCGCACGAATTCGGGCAGCCGTTGATGTTGACGGTGACGGGAACGTCGAGTTGGGCGTTGATGTCCTCCAGTCGCTTCTCCAACTCCGGAACCAGCACCTGTGAGCGGGACTTGGTCTCGGCGAACGACAGCTTGCAGAACTCGATTCCAGTGCACGCCATAAGGTTTCGACGCCACGGCGACGGGTCGGCCTGCAGGCCGAGCGCTCTGAGGCGGGCCACGACGTCGTCGAGTTTGTCATCAGGGATGTCGAGCACGATCAGTTTCTGGTACGGCGTGAACCGCACCCGGTTCGAGCCGGCCTCCTCCGCGATGTCGGCCACGGCGGAAAGGATCGTGCCAGACACCCGGCCCGCGATCGGCGAGACACCGACGGCGTTGAGGCCGTTCTTGAGCCGCTGCACGCCGACGTGATCGATCGGGTGTTTGACGGGCTCCGGGGCGGGACCGTCGATCATCGGGCGCTTGAGGTACTCCTCCTCGACGACCTGTCGGAATTTTTCGACGCCCCAGTCCTTGATCAAGAACTTCAGCCGGGCTTTGGACCGAAGCCGCCGGTAGCCGTAGTCGCGGAACGCCGATGTGACCGCCTCCCAGACCTCGGGCACGTCTTCGAGCGGCACCCACGCGCCGAGCCGCTGGGCGAGCATCGGGTTGGTGGACAGCCCGCCCCCGACCCACACGTCGAGGCCGGGCCCATGCTCGGGGTGGTTGACGCCGACGAACGAGATGTCGTTGATCTCGTGGCAGACGTCCTGCAGTCCGGAGACCGCGGTCTTGTATTTGCGGGGGAGGTTCGCGAACTCGGGCTTGCCGATGTAGCGCTTAACGATCTCGTCGACGGCCCAGCTCGCATCGAGCACTTCGTCGAGTGATTCCCCGGCCAGCGGCGAGCCGAGGACGACGCGCGGGCAGTCGCCGCACGCCTCGGTGGTCTGCAGTCCGACCGCGTCGAGCCGACGCCAGATCTCCGGCACGTTCTCGATCTCGATCCAGTGCATCTGCAGGTTCTCACGGTCGGAGATGTCGGCGGTGTCGCGGCCGAACTCCGTCGAGATCTCGCCGATGGTGCGCAGCGCATCCGTCGTCAGGGCGCCGCCGTCGCAGCGCACCCGCAGCATGAAGTACTTGGCCTCCAGCAGGTCGGCGTTGTCGTCGCCGGTCCAGGTGCCGTCGTAGCCCTGCTCGCGCTGGGTGTACAGGCCCATCCAGCGGAATCGGCCGCGCAGATCGGTCTTGTCGATGCTGTCGAACCCCTGCTTGGAGTAGACGTTGACGATCCGGTCGCGCACGTTCAGTGCGGGGTCGTCCTTCTTCAGTTGCTCATTGGCGTTGAGCGGCTCGTGGTAGCCGAGCGCCCATTGGCCTTCGCCTTTGTGCTTGGCGGGCCGCGGCTTGGCCTGTGTCATGTGCGGGTGGCTCCTTGTCAGAGCCGGACTGCGGAACGCGCAATATCACCGGGGGCTGTCCGGTGGCGCAGATCCGGAGGCCAGCTGGAAGTTCAGGTGGGCGGGTTCCGAGATCAAACGCGCGTCAGGGCAGACAGCAACAGCTGCAAACACGCTTGAAGTCGACATGCCGGCGCGCCACCAGCGAAACGCGAATGTGGAGGCTACGGGCGGCGGACACGTCGCCCATTCTGCCACGACGGGCCGCGTGTACCCTAACCGGCCTAAATTTGCGCTCACCGTGAACAAAAGTGCCGCCGAATTGCGCCGAATCGGTATTCCGCGCGCAAAACACCGAGTAGGGGCCGCGCGGAACGCAATTTCGGCGCGGGGAGACTTGATTCATGACGGCTCAGCAGTTCGGCGTGTACGCGCACGTGCCGTTCTGCGCGACGCGCTGCGGCTACTGCGACTTCAACACGTACACGCCGTCCGAGCTCGGCGGGGCGAATCCCGACGGGTGGCTGGCGGCGCTGCGCACCGAACTCACGTTGGCGACGGCCCGCGTCGGCGCCCGGCACGTTGACACCGTGTTCGTCGGCGGCGGCACGCCCTCGGTTCTGGGTGCCGAGCGTCTTGCCGCGGTGCTCGACGCTGTGCGCGACAACTTCGAACTCGCACCCGACGCGGAGGTGACGACGGAGGCGAACCCGGAGTCGACGTCGCCGGAGTTGTTCGACGCGCTGCTGGCCGCCGGGTACACGCGGGTGTCGCTGGGCATGCAGTCGATGGCGCCGCACGTGTTGGCCGTCCTGGATCGGGTGCACTCGCCGGGACGCGCGGCGGCCGCCGCGAAAGAGGCGCTCGCCGCGGGCTTTCGGCACGTCAACCTCGACCTGATCTACGGCACCCCGGGGGAGTCCGACGACGACCTCGTGCGTTCGGTCGACGCGGCCGTCGGCGCCGGGGTCGACCACGTGTCGGCGTATGCGCTCGTCGTCGAGGACGGCACCGCGCTGGCCCGTCGGGTACGTCGCGGCGAAATCTCGGCCCCCGATGACGACGTGCTCGCGGGCCGCTACGAATTGGTCGACGCCTACCTCGCCGACGCCGGCTTCGACTGGTACGAGGTGTCCAATTGGAGCCGGCCCGGCGGCGAGTGCCGCCACAACCTCGGCTACTGGAACGGCGGCCAGTGGTGGGGCGCCGGGCCGGGCGCGCACGGCTTCCTCGACGGCACGCGGTGGTGGAATGTCAAGCACCCCAAGGCATATGCGGCTCAGCTCACTCAGGCAGCGTTGCCGGTCGCGGGCTGCGAACAGCTCGCCGAAGACGCTGCGCACACCGAGCAGGTGATGCTGTCGATCCGGCTGCGCAGCGGACTGCCGACCGCCGCATTGACCGAAACCGAACAGTCGCGCGCCGCCAAGGCGATCGACGACGGGCTCTTGGTCCGCGACGACGACAGGCTTGTGCTCACCGATCGGGGCAGACTGCTGGCCGACGCGGTGGTGCGAGCACTGCTCGACTAGGGCCGGGGCGCGTCCATGTCGAACACGCGGGCATGAAGGACAACTCTGTTGCGCAGCGCGGCTCGCACCGCGCGGTGCAGGCCGTCCTCGAGATACACCACGCCCTTCCATTTCACCGCGTGCGGAAACAAGTCTCCGTAGAACGTGGAGTCCTCCGACAGCAACCGGTCGAGCGCGAGCACCGTTGTGGTCGTGACCAATTCGTCAAGGCGGATCTGCCGCGGCGGGATCTGCGACCAATCCCGGTAGGACAGCCCGTGGTCGGGATAGGGCTTTCCGTCGCGGACGCCTTTGAAGATCATCCGCCTCAGGATGCCAGACCCTAGGACGCTCAATGCGAATCAGCGCAGTTGATCACCGTAAAATGGAAGCCAATCCGGAGGTGATCTACAGATGGGCAATGCCGAAGACCGTCGTTTCGAGGTTTTGCGGGCCATCGTCGCCGACTTCGTCGCCACCAAGGAGCCGATCGGATCGAAGACGTTGGTCGAACGCCACAATCTCGGCGTCTCCAGCGCGACCGTGCGCAATGACATGGCCGTCTTGGAGGCGGAGGGCTACATCGCCCAGCCGCATACCAGCTCGGGCAGGATTCCCACCGAGAAGGGCTACCGCGAATTCGTCGACCGCCTCGACGACGTCAAACCACTTTCGTCCGCCGAGCGCCGAGCGATCCAGGGCTTCCTGGAGTCCGGTGTCGACCTCGACGACGTGCTTCGCCGCGCGGTGCGCCTGCTCGCTCAGCTGACCCGGCAGGTCGCCGTCGTCCAATACCCGACGCTGTCCGCGTCGACGGTCCGCCACATCGAGGTCGTCGCGCTGACGCCCGCGCGGTTGCTTCTTGTCGTCATCACCGATTCCGGCCGGGTCGACCAGCGCATCGTCGAGCTCGGTGACGTCATCGACGACCATCAGCTATCCCAGCTCCGCGAGATGCTCGGCCAAGCCCTGGACGGTAAGCGGCTGTCGGCGGCGTCGGCGGCGGTCGCGGACCTGGCCTCGGAGATCGGCCCGAAAGGCACGCTCGGCGACGCGGTTGGCCGGTCGGCGACGGTTTTGCTCGAGTCCCTGGTCGAGCACGCCGAGGACCGTCTGCTGCTCGGCGGCACCGCCAACTTGACCCGCAACACCGCCGACTTCGGCGGGTCCTTGCGGTCCATCCTCGAGGCGCTCGAGGAGCAGGTCGTGGTGCTGAGGCTGCTTCAGGCGCAGCAGCAGGCGGGCAAGGTCACGGTGCGGATCGGTCACGAGACGGAAGTCGAGGAGATGGTCGGCACATCGGTGGTCACGACGACGTACGGCGCCGACGGCACCGTGTACGGCGGCATGGGTGTGTTGGGCCCCACACGGATGGACTACCCGGGAACTATCGCTAGTGTCGCAGCGGTTGCGACATATATCGGTGAAGTTCTAGGCCGTAGGTAGAGGGGTCACCAGCGTGGCACGGGATTACTACGCACTGCTCGGGGTGAGCAGGAACGCGGGCGACGCGGAGATCAAGCGCGCGTACCGCCGGCTCGCGCGCGAGCTGCATCCCGACGTCAACCCTGGCGAGCGTGAGCGCTGGAACGAAATCCAGCTGGCGTACGAGGTGCTGTCCGATCCCGAGAAGAAGCGCATCGTCGACCTCGGCGGCGACCCGATGGAGACCGCCCCCACCAGCAACGGATTCGCCGGCTTCGGCGGCCTCGGCGACGTGTTCGAAGCGTTCTTCGGCGGCGGGACGACCTCGCGCGGGCCGATCGGGCGGGTGCGCCCCGGCGCCGACTCCCTGCTGCGCATGCGGCTCGACCTCGACGACTGTGCGACCGGCGTGACCAAGCAGGTCACCGTCGACACCGCCGTGCTGTGCGACACGTGTCAGGGGAAGGGCACCGCGAAGGATTCCGGCCCGTCGCGGTGCGAGACGTGCGGCGGGCGCGGCGAGGTGCAAAGCGTGCAGCGCTCACTGCTCGGCCAGGTCATGACGTCGCGGCCCTGCCCGACCTGCCGCGGAGTGGGCGAGGTCATCCTCGACCCGTGCCATCGCTGCGGCGGCGACGGCCGTGTCCGCGCGCGCCGGGAGATCAGCGTCAAGATTCCTGCCGGCGTGGGTGACGGCATGCGGGTCAGGCTGGCGGCTCAGGGCGAAGTTGGGCCCGGGGGCGGCCCGGCCGGTGACCTCTACGTGGAGGTTCATGAGCAGCCTCACGACGTCTTCGTGCGCGACGGTGACGACCTGCACTGCACTGTCGCAGTGCCGATGGTCGACGCCGCGCTGGGTGCGAACGTCACCGTCGACGCGATCCTCGACGGACCCACCGAGATCACGATCCCGGCGGGCACGCAGCCCGGCTCGGTGGTGACGCTGCGCGGCCACGGTATGCCGCACCTGCGCACCGGTGTGCGCGGCGACTTGCACGCGCACATCGACGTGATAGTGCCGACTCACCTTGACCGCCGCGACGCAGATCTATTGCGCGAGTTGAAGAATCGCCGCAATGGCGAGGCGCCGGAAGTGAAGTCGACGGGCGCTGCCAGTGGCGGTGGATTGTTCAGCCGGCTGCGCGAGACGTTCACCGGTCGCTGACTTGACGGGAGCGCTGTTCTACGTTGACTCCCTGCCCGCAGTTGGCGCGGTCGCCACGGTGTCAGGTGATGAGGGATTTCACGCCGCGACGGTGCGACGCATCCGGCCCGGCGAACGGCTGATGCTCGGGGACGGCGCGGGCGAGGTGGCGTGGTGCGAGGTCGAAGACGTCGACCGGGCAGCGCTGCGGGCGCGGGTGCTGGACAGGTCGACGGTCGCGCGGCCGGCGCCCGTCGTGACCGTCGTGCAGGCGCTGCCGAAAGCCGAACGCTCCGAACTGGCGATCGAACTGGCGACCGAGGCCGGCGCCGACGCGTTCATCGCCTGGCAGGCGGCCCGCTGCGTGGCGCGTTGGGATTCGGCGCGCGCGGAGAAGGGCTTGCGGCGATGGCGGGCGGTCGCGCGGTCTGCGGCACGGCAATCACGGCGCGCGCACATCCCGCCGGTGACGGCGCCGGTCTCGACGGGCGAGCTGGCACAGCAAATCGAGGGCCAGGTGGCGCTCGTCTTGCATGAGGACGCCACCGAAGTATTGTCGGAAAAGCATGTCGCACAGACGGATTCGCTACTGCTCGTCGTCGGCCCGGAAGGGGGAGTTGCCGACGACGAGCTCGACGTGCTGACGGCGGCCGGAGCGGTGTGCGTTCGGCTGGGACCCACGATCCTGCGCACGTCGACGGCAGCGGCAGTGGCCCTGGGCGCATTGGGTGTGCTGACCCCCCGCTGGCGGTAGACTTGTCCAACGGCAAACACACAGAAAGCAGGCACTGGTAGCCACGTGACGCCCCGCGAGACAAACGCTGCACCGACCCCCACTGTTCGCAGCAGCATCGATGTTCCGCCCGACCTGATCGTGGGCCTGCTGGGTTCCGCCGACGGAAATCTGCGGGCGTTGGAGCGCACTCTGTCCGCACAGCTTCACGCTCGCGGCAACACAGTCACATTGGCCGGTTCGCCGGCGGATGTCGCACTGGCCGAGCGGGTGGTCACGGAGCTGATCGCGTTGGTGGCAGGCGGTCAGACGTTGACGCCGGACGTGGTGCGGCACAGTGTGGCGATGCTGACCGGCGACGCGCAGGAGTCACCGGCTGAAGTGCTCAGCCTTGATGTTCTGTCCCGGCGCGGCAAGACAATTCGGCCGAAGACGCTGAACCAGAAGCGGTATGTCGACGCGATCGAAGCCAATACGATCGTGTTCGGTATCGGACCCGCCGGCACGGGTAAGACTTATTTGGCAGTCGCCAAGGCCGTCAATGCTTTACAGAGCAAGCAGGTCACGCGCATCATTCTGACCCGGCCGGCCGTGGAAGCCGGTGAGCGTCTTGGATTTTTGCCGGGCACGCTCTACGAGAAGATCGACCCGTACTTGCGGCCGTTGTATGACGCACTGCACGACATGATGGATGCCGAGGTCATTGCAAAGCTGATGAGCGACGGCGTGATTGAGGTAGCGCCACTGGCATTCATGCGGGGTAGGAGCCTCAATAACGCGTTCATCATCCTCGACGAGGCGCAGAACACCACCGCCGAACAGATGAAGATGTTCCTCACCCGGCTCGGGTTCGGCTCGAAAATGGTCGTCACAGGCGACATCACACAGGTCGATCTGCCCAACGGCGCGACGTCCGGATTGCGCGCAGCCGTCGGCATTCTCGACGGCATCGACGATATTCAAGTCACCGAGTTGACCAGTGCCGACGTGGTGCGTCACCGGCTGGTGTCCGAGATCGTCGACGCGTACGCGCGCGCCGAGGAGCCGTCGCTGACGATGAATCGTGCGCAGCGGCGCGCAGCGGGATCCCGCCCCCACCGGGCGCACTGATGTCAATCGAGGTCGCCAACGAGTCGGGGCTCGACGTCTCCGAGGACGAGCTGATCAGCGTCGCCCGCTTCGTCATCGCCGATTTGAACGTCAACCCCGACGCGGAACTGTCCATGGTCCTGCTCGACAGCGCGACGATGGCCGATCTGCATATGCGCTGGATGGACCTGCCCGGGCCGACCGACGTAATGAGCTTTCCGATGGACGAGCTCGAACCGGGTGGCCGGCCCGACGCCCCCGAACCGGGCCCGGCGATGCTCGGCGACATCGTGCTGTGCCCGGAGTTCGCCGCCGAACAGGCTGCCGCGGCGGGTCATTCGCTCGGCCATGAGCTCGCGCTGCTTACCATCCACGGCGTGCTGCATCTCCTCGGCTACGACCACGCCGAGCCGGACGAAGAGAAAGAGATGTTCGCGCTTCAGCGCCGGCTGCTCGAGGACTGGGTCGCTGACCAGGTACAGGCGTATCACCTCGATCGTCAGAGCGAGAAGGACCGTCGGCTGCTGGAGTCGCGGTACTTCGACGAGTCGTGACCGGCCTGTCTGCACTGGTCGGCGCAATCGCGCTGATCGCCCTCGGTGGATTGTTCGCGGCCATCGACGCCGCGCTGTCCACCGTGTCGATCGCGCGTGTCGAAGAGATGGTGCGCGACGAACGGGCGGGCGCTGTGCGGCTGGCACGAGTGATCGCCGAGCGGCCGCGCTACATCAACCTCATTGTGTTGCTCCGTATTTCGTGTGAAGCTGCCGCGACCGTGCTGCTCGTGGCGTTCCTCTGGGACGACCTCGGGCTGAAATGGGGGCTTGTCGTCGCGGCGGCGTTGATGGTGGTGATCAGCTTCGTCGCTATCGGTGTTGCACCGAGAACCTTGGGCCGCCAGCACGCCTACTCGATCGCGCTGGCTTCAGCTGTTCCGCTGCAAGCCATTTCGGTGCTGTTGACGCCCATCAGCCGGCTGCTGGTGCTGATCGGCAACGCGCTCACCCCCGGCCGCGGTTTTCGCAACGGGCCGTTCGCGTCCGAGATCGAGCTGCGCGAAGTTGTCGACCTGGCCCAGCAGCGCGGCGTCGTGGCCGACGACGAGCGCCGGATGATTCAGTCGGTGTTCGAGCTCGGCGACACGCCGGCGCGCGAGGTGATGGTCCCGCGCACGGAAATGGTCTGGATCGAGAGCGACAAGCACGCCGGCCAAGCCACGTCGCTGGCAGTGCGAAGCGGACACTCTCGTATCCCGGTGATCGGCGAGAACGTCGACGACATTGTCGGCGTCGTATATCTGAAAGACCTTGTGCAGCAGACGTACTACTCGCGCAACGGCGGACGCGACACCACGGTCGCGCAGATCATGCGGCCCGCGGTGTTCGTGCCGGATTCCAAGCCGCTCGACGAGCTGCTGCGCGACATGCAGCGCAACCGCAACCACATGGCGCTGCTGGTCGACGAGTACGGCGCGATCGCCGGACTGGTCACCATCGAGGACGTACTGGAAGAGATCGTCGGCGAGATAGCCGACGAATACGACACCGACGAAGTCGCACCCGTAGAAGACCTGGGCGACAAGAACTATCGGGTGTCGGCCAGGCTGCCGATCGAAGACGTCGGCGAGCTGTACGGCGTGGAGTTCGGCGACGACCTCGACGTCGACACCGTCGGCGGGTTGCTGGCGCTCGAACTGGGTAGGGTGCCGTTGCCGGGCGCCGAGGTGTTCTCGCACGGACTGCGGTTGCGCGCCGAGGGCGGCCACGACCACCGCGGCCGAGTGAGGATCGGCACGGTGCTGGTGAGCCCAGACAAAAGCGGGGAGAATGGTGACCGGCCAGCTGAGTGATGAAGACGCGAAGCTGGTGGTGCTCGCCCGCGGTGCGATGGCCCGCGCGGAAGCGTCGGCCGGGGCCGCGGTGCGCGACGCCGACGGCCGCACCTACGCGGGGGCGCCCGTCGTCCTGTCGTCGCTGAACTTGACCGCGCTGCAGGCGGCGGTCGCTGCAGCGGTGTCCAGCGGAGCGGCCGGGTTGGAGGCGGCCGTGCTGGTCGGCGGCGACGCCGAGGACGCAGGGGTGGCCGCGGTCCGCGAACTGTCGGCGGACGCGGTGGTGATCATCACTGACCGCGCCGGAAACGTGCTGCCATGACGAGCGACTCTGCGTACAGATCGTCGATCCTGGCGAAAATGCGATCTCTGCGCAGAGTCGGCGTTCGATGAGCGCTGAATTCCGTTCCGGCTTCGTCTGTTTCGTGGGCCGGCCGAACACCGGCAAGTCCACGCTGACGAATGCTCTGGTTGGCAGCAAGGTCGCGATCACATCGAACCGGCCGCAGACCACCCGTCACACCATCCGCGGCATCGTGCACCGCGACGACTTCCAGATCGTGCTCGTCGACACCCCTGGACTGCACCGGCCGCGCACGCTGCTGGGTAAGCGGCTCAACGACTTGGTTCGCGACACCTATAGCGAGGTCGACGTGATCGGCCTGTGCATTCCGGCCGACGAGCCGATCGGCCCCGGCGACCGATGGATTCTGCAGCAGATCCGGACCATCGCCCCGAACACTGCCCTGATCGTTGTCGTCACCAAGATCGATAAAGTACGCAAAGACCAAGTAGCCCAACAACTTCAAGCTGCCGCCGAGTTCGCCCCCGACGCGTCGGACATCGTGCCCGTGTCGGCCACCCGCGGTGACAACATCAGCGTGCTAATCGACGTGCTCGTCGCCAAGCTACCGCCCGGCCCGGCGTACTACCCCGACGGCGAACTCACCGACGAGCCCGAGGAAGTGCTGATGGCCGAGCTGATCCGCGAGGCCGCGCTGGAAGGCGTGCGCGACGAGCTGCCGCACTCGCTGGCCGTCGTCATCGATGAGGTCAGCCCACGCGAAGGACGCGACGACCTGATCGACGTGCACGCGATCCTCTACGTGGAGCGCGACAGCCAGAAAGGCATCGTGATCGGCAAGGGCGGCACGCGACTGCGGGAGGTGGGTACCGCCGCCCGCACGCAGATCGAGAAGCTGCTGGGCACCAAGATCTACCTCGACCTGCGCGTCAAGGTCGCCAAGAACTGGCAGCGCGACCCCAAGCAGCTCGGGCGACTCGGCTTCTGAGCCTCC
>DASRFZ010000110.1:0-6540 GCA_035651275.1 Mycobacterium sp.
CCGGCCGGCCGCACATTGTGTTCGTGACGTTCGTCGTAGTGATCGGCACGCTGCTGCTGCACGGCCTGACGCTGCCGTGGGTGATCCGGGCGCTCGGCGTGCAGGGCGACGACGTGCAACGCGACGCGGTCGCGTTGGCTGGCGCGCAGGACAGGGCCGCGCGCGCCGCCGCCTCGCGACTCGACGAGCTGCTTCGCGACCAACAGGACCGCGGACCGGCCGACGTGCACGAGAACGCGGCGAAGGTGTTGGAGCACTGGAATGAGCGACGCCGCAACGCGGCGTGGGAGCGGCTTGGCCGCAGCGACGAGGAGATCGGCGAGAGCCCCGCGTCGGCATTCCGTCGGCTTCGGCTGGAAATGCTTGCAGCCGAACGGAATACGTTCATTGTCGAGCGTGACGCCGGGCGGATCGACGACGAGGTGTTGCGCTCGGCGCTGCGCGGGCTGGATCTGGAGGAGGCGACGCTGCGGCGCGACTAGGGGTTCGTCGGGTTGTGCCTGACGAGGAACAGCCCACTGACCACCAGTACCCAGGCCGGAAACGCCATCGTCACCCACATGCTCAGATCGCTCGCGACCAAGACCGCAAGCGCCACAAGATATGTCAGCAGGTCGAGCCACTTCGGCATCAGTCCGGTGCGCAGCCAGACCGTGGCCGCTGACATCATGAATACCGCGGCCATCCGAAGCGCGTACGTCTTCGTCGTCGACAGCACCACCATTTTGCCGAAGCTGACCACCTCGAGGTGAGCCGACGCGTCGACAACGCCCGAGTTCATCGCAACCAGTGCGGCCGCGGTTGCGGTCGCGACGAACATCATCGCCAGGAACAACAACCCGCTGCCCAAGAACACCGACGCGAAGAAACGATCCTCGTAGCGGCCGAACCCGTCGCGCACCACGCCGATGAACCACAGGAAGCTGATGCCGGCGAACGGCATCAGCACCGCCGCGGTGACGATGCCGCCGTGGTTTGTGGACACCCAGGAGGCCGAATTCTGCGCGCCCTCAGGCATTCTCAGGCGGATGAGCACGATCACGGCGGCGAATAGCAGCGCGAAGATCACGCCCGCCATCGCGGCAGCGCGCGGTGTTTTCAGCTGATGCAGGTGCGGTGTGGAGGGTGACGTCACCGGTTCATCGTCCCGCTCTATGGCTGGCCGGGCAGCAGCCGCACCATCAGCCCCGTGCCCTCGGCAAGCAGCGCGCCGTCGTCGTCAGTCATCTCGGCGGACACGAACGCTTTTCGGCCCTCGACCGAGTCGATGCGCCCCCGGACCGTCAGCGGCTTATTGATCGGCGTCACCTTGCGGTAGTCGACCTTCAGGAATGCGGTGCGGCTGATCGGCCGGTTAGCGGCGCGCACGACCATGCCGAACAACCAGTCGAACACCAGCGGCAGCACGCCGCCGTGGACCGCGGAGTTGCCGCCGACGTAGTAGCGGCTGAACTGTCCGCGCATTTCGACGCCGTCCGGCTCGAACTTCGTCAGCGTCCACGGCGGCATCAGCAGGCTGCCGAGACCCGGCAGCTTGATCGTGCGCCCTGCCGGTGCGACGCCCTCGGGTGCCTCGAAGGGCGCCAGCAGGTCGACGAGTTGCTCGACCTCGTCGGCCGCGGTGTCCCAGTCGTCGTCGGGCGGGTTGGCCGACACCGCGAGGTCCTGCAACCGACGCATCCCAGCCACGAATCGCACGAAGCCGGGCGGCGGGTCGGCGGGCTCGTACTCCGGAAAGCCGCCGTGCTTGAAATACTCGGGATCCTCAGGAAGCTGGGTCACGAGCACGCCCGCACAATGTCGCGTCGCACGATCGTCTCGTCGCGACCCGGGCCCACTCCGATGCACGAAACATGAGCACCCGCAAGCTCTTCCACGCGCAAGACGTAGTCACGCGCCTTCGCCGGCAGGTCGTCGAATTCACGGGCCGCCGAGATGTCCTCCCACCAGCCGGGCAGCTCCTCATAGACCGGCTCCGCACGCATGAATTCGCTTTGCGTCATGGGCAATTCGTCGACGCGCCGACCGTCGACCGTGTAGGCGACGCACACCGGTACGGTCTGCAGGCTGGAGAGCACATCGAGCTTGGTCAGGAAGTAGTCGGTGATGCCGTTGACCCGGGTGGCGTACCGCGCGATCACCGAGTCGAACCAGCCGCAGCGACGTCGTCGTCCGGTCGTCACACCCACTTCGCCGCCGGTCTTCGCGAGGTACTCGCCGTGCTCGTCGAAAAGCTCTGTGGGGAACGGGCCTGAGCCCACTCGTGTGGTGTACGCCTTGAGGATTCCGAGGATGACTTTGATCCGCGTCGGCCCGATGCCTGAGCCGACGCACGCGCCGCCAGCGGTCGGGTTCGACGACGTCACATAGGGATACGTGCCGTGGTCGACGTCGAGCAGCGTGCCCTGCGACCCTTCGAGCAACACGGTTTCGCCGCGGTCGAGGGCGGTGTTGAGCATCAGCCTGGTGTCGGCGATGCGATGCGCAAAACCCTCTGCCTGCTCGAGCACAGCATGGACGACAGTGTCGGGATCCAGTGCTTTGCGGTTGTAGATCTTCACCAGCACCTGGTTCTTGAATTCCAGTGCGGCTTCGACCTTTTGGGTGAGCAGAGCGGGGTCGCGGACATCGGAGACGCGAATTCCCATGCGCGCGATCTTGTCTTGGTAGCAGGGCCCGATGCCGCGACCCGTCGTTCCGATCTTCTTGGTGCCGAGGTAGCGCTCGGTCACCTTGTCGATCGCCACGTGATACGGCATCAGCAGGTGTGCGTCAGCGGAGATCAGCAGGCGTTCGGTGTCGACACCGCGGTCTTCGAGGCCGCGGAGCTCGGAGAGCAGCACGCCGGGATCGACGACGACGCCGTTGCCGATCACGTTGGTGACGCCCGGCGTCAAGATGCCCGACGGGATCAGGTGCAGCGCGAAGTTCTCGCCGTTCGGCAGCACCACGGTGTGTCCGGCGTTGTTGCCGCCCTGGTAGCGCACCACCCACTGAGCGCGACCACCGAGTAGGTCGGTGGCTTTGCCCTTGCCCTCGTCGCCCCATTGGGCGCCGATCAGGACGATTGCCGGCATGGTGCTTCTCCGTCTTATTGTGATGCAGCCGGTGACCTACACTATCCGACCGTTTGCTCAGGAGTCCGCTTTGACCGCCGACGTCGCCGTGCTGCGATTCGGTGACCGGGCCGTGCCACGGTCGCTGCGCAGTCTCCCCGTCATCGACACCGACTGTGCAGGTAACTACCGCAGGGTGATCGTCGTCGGCTCCAAGACCGACCTCGCTGCTGTGCTGACCCAGCTGCTGCGCGCCGAAATGGTCGACGTTGAAATCGGTTTCGTAACCGGCCGCCGCGGTGCGCGACGCGCGCTGTCGGGCACGGCGCGGCGGGTGCCGTTGATTCGCGACGACACCGGACACGTGATCGTCGGCGCGGCAACATGGCAGGGCGCCGACGGACCGCTGCACGGCGAGGCGGTGGTCGACGACACGACGCTGTTCGACGGCGAGGTCTTCAGCGTCCGCATCGAGCCGACGGGGGCCCTGCCCGGGCTGCGCGCGGCGGTGCTGACCAACCGCGGGCGCCCGCAGCGGTGGGTGGCCGGCCGAGCCGCGCAGTTGGGGACGACAGGCGCGCGCGTTACTCGCGACGGGGTGGCCGACGGGCGCACGGTGAAGCGGTCGACGTTCTACCGAAACGTCAAGGGCTGGCTGCGGGTAGAGTGAAACCGCTTATGCGGCTTGGAGTTTCGCGACCTCATCGTTGAACAACTTCACCAGGTCGGTCAACTGATCCGACTTCAACGCGGTGCCGTTCGCGAGGTACGCCGCACGAACGTGAACGCCGCGAACAAAACCCAGCACTGCCACAGACGAGACACTTCCCGAGCGAATCTCGACTGCGGTCGCCCAATCGGGAACACCGGACAGGTCGCGCGGCTTCGTCGTGATCGTCACCGGGATTCCGACCAGCTTGACGGTTCCGCAGTCCTTCACCACCTGCTTGAGGTCGGGCCGCTCGGAGGTCAACGAGATGTTGATGTGCATCGAAGTGCCCGACTCGGCGGTCAGACTCGCACTGGCCATCTGCGTGGGATGCAGCGGCCCACTGAGCGCCGAGCACTCGTCGGGGCGGGTCCGAAGTTCAGGCATGTCGTCGGGATTGCGAATTCCACTCTGCCATTGCGCCCCCGCCATGTCCGGAAACGACGACCTGCCGACGAGCATCTGGTCGGTGAGTTGGGTGATGTCGGGCTTCGCCGAGCGGGTGGAATGAGGAACGACGGTGACGACGACGATCAAGCCGATGACGGCCAGCAAGAACACCGCCGCGGCGCCGCAGGCGATCCAGAACGATTTGGTCGACTTCCGGGGCGGCTCGGGGAGCGGCGGATACGCGATCGGGTATAGCTGGCCGGCAGGCGGATACATCGACCTGATCCTAAGGTCTGCGGATGGCGAAGCCGCGGAGGCGGGTTACGCGTCCGGTAGTTTCAGGACGTGAATATCCGGCCGCTGCACCAGTCGGTACGTCCGAGCCCGGTCTTCCTGGCGATCTGCGCGGTCACGGCGGTCGGCGGCGTGTTGGCGTGGCTGGCCGCCTCGGAGCAGACCGCTCTTTCTTACGTCGGCGTCTTCGTGTTCGTCATCGCCGGCTGGCTGGTGTCGCTGTGCCTGCACGAGTTCGCGCACGCCTACCTGGCCTGGCGCTACGGCGACCGCGACGTCGAGGTGCGCGGCTACCTGACGCTGAACCCGCTGAAGTACTCGAACCCGCTGTGGTCACTGGGCTTGCCGCTGGTCTTCATCGCGCTCGGGGGGATCGGTTTGCCGGGCGGCGCGGTATACGTACGGACGTCATGGATGACACCGCGACAGCGGACGACCGTGGCGCTGGGTGGGGCGGTCGTCAACGCGGCGCTGGCGGTGATTCTTCTGGTCGTGACCGCACTGTTCTGGGACATGGACCACCTGGTGTTCTGGTCCGGGATGGCGTTTCTCGGCTTCCTCCAGGTGACCGCGGTGGTGTTGAACCTGCTGCCGATTCCGGGTCTCGACGGCTACGGCGCACTCGAGCCGCATCTGAGTTACGAGACGCGACGGGCACTGGAGCCTGCGAAGCAGTGGGGATTCTTGATCCTGGTCGTCCTGCTGATCGCGCCGCCGCTGAACCGCGCGTTCTTCTCCATCGTTCTGGCACTGTTCGACGTGTCCGATGTGCCGAGAATTCTGGTCGCGCTGGGTAGCCAGCTCACCCGCTTCTGGTCGGCCTGGTTCTGACGCGCTTGCGACATATGCGTAGTCACGCATAGATTGCAGGCATGGGCGCAGGCCACGACCACGGGAGCGCCGACACCCGCGTTTCGCGAATGCTGATCGCCGCGGCAGTGCTGACCGGCTTCTTCGCCGTCGAACTCACGACAGCGCTGCTGATCAACTCGATCGCGCTGCTGGCCGACGCCGGGCACATGCTCACCGACCTCGTCGCGTTGTTCATGGGACTGACCGCGGTGATGCTCGCCCGTCGCGGCAGCAATTCGCCGGCCCGCACCTACGGCTGGCATCGCGCGGAGGTATTCACCGCGGTCGGCAATGCCGTACTGCTGCTAGGAGTTTCGGCCTTCATCCTCTACGAAGCGATCGAACGACTCGGCCACGCGCCCGACGTACCCGGCGTTCCGATGATCGTCGTCGCGCTCGCCGGCCTCGTCGCGAACGCCGTCGTCGTGCTGCTGCTGCGGTCGAGCTCCGAGCAGAGCCTGGCCGTCAAGGGCGCGTACATGGAAGTTGTCGCGGACGCGGTCGGCAGCGTCGGCGTGCTGATTGCCGGCATCGTCACCGTCACCACGCACTGGCCGTACGCCGACGTCGTCGTCGCCGTGCTCGTCGCGTTGTGGGTGCTGCCCCGCGCCTTCTCGTTGGCGCGCGCGGCCCTGCGGATCCTCTCCGAGTCGTCGCCGAGCCACATCGACGTCGACGAGTTGCGGGTTGCGCTCGCGGCGGTCGACGGTGTGGTCGACGTACACGACCTCCACGTCTGGACCCTGGTACCCGGCAAGGACATGGCTACCGCTCATCTGACGAGTTGCGGCGACGCCGCGCGCGTGCTCGAGGACGCGCGCGCGGTACTGGCGGCCCGCGGATTAGACCATGCGACAGTGCAAGTCGAGCCGCCGGAGACCGCGGACGACTGCCGGGGCGACGCCGACTGGTGACTATCCGCCTTCGACGGTCTTCTTGAGCCCGCCGAGCATCGCGTCCCAGTTCGCCTTCGCGTGCTCCGCCTCCTCCTCGCTGCCGTTGTTGTCCTGAGTTAGCGAGACGTGCGTGCCCCCGTCGCGCTCGGCGAGCTCATAGGTCAACGTGTGGTAGTTCTCGGGCTGGTCCGGCTGACCCGACAGCGGGCTGAAGTGCGTGACCTTCAGCAAGCGGTTCTGGTCGACTTCGAGGATTTCTCCCTTGTCCTCGAAGGCTTTTCCGTTGAATTCGCCCGACCAGGTGATCGAACTGCCCGGACGCCAATCCGTGTCCACTCGACTT
>DASRFZ010000111.1:0-15851 GCA_035651275.1 Mycobacterium sp.
CCCCGAAACCGGTGTATATCGGGCCCGCGTACGTGCCGGTTCCCGGCAACAGGCTTGGGTCTGCGGTCACGTCAAGGCTGTAGGCCTGCACGCTGGGCAGGTGGTATTGGAGGAAGTTGCCCAAGGAGGTGATCGCGAAAATCAGGTCGCCGAAAAGACTGGTTCCCCACAGCGCTGAGGCGTTGGTCAGCGGCGTTTGCGAACTGGGATCGCCCAGCATCACGATGGGGCCGTAGTGCGGATCGCTCCCTCCGGCGGGCACGTACGCGGGTGCAAACGGCTGCATTCCGGGTATGTCGCTCGACGTGTAGGCCGCCACGTCGCCGTAGGTTTCGACGTTCACGAACAAGGTATCCGCACCGTTGCCGGGGACCGTCGTGTGCAGGCCAGGAGACTCAAATCCGATGCCGCGCAATCCGATCTGCTGGGAGACGTATTCGGCTTCCCACCCGCCCAGCGAGTGGCCGGTGACGAAGACGTCGTTCGGGTCGTAGCCTTGCGCGGCCGCCGCGGCTTGCACTTTCTGGGCGAAGGTCAGCGAGTCGGTAAAGGCCTGCGGAGTGGTGTCCGTGAAGCCGGCTTGATAGTCGGCGATCGCCTGGCTGATAGCGATCAACGGGTTGAACAGAAGGTTGGTCCCGCCGGTGGTGCCGGAGTACGCGATGATGATCTGGTTCTGCGGCGTCACCCACACCTTCGCAGCGGCGCCACTGAAGTCGTTGGTGTAGGTCATCGGAAAGCCGTTGACCGTCAAGGGAGTTAGGCCGCCTGGCGTGCCGCCCAGAACGTACTCGGCGGTCGCAGCGTCAAGCAACTGCGCGACCGTAGGAGTGGCCGTCGTCAGTGACCCGGTGAAGGTTTCGGTGGGCATCACCGGCTGGTTCACCAGAGGCGCGTCGAGACCCATGAAGTTCTCGAACTCCCGGAACGCGGCCCACACCAACTGGACGATTGGCGCCGGGCTGATCGGGGGTGTGGTGCCGGCGGCCGGCGTGACTCCGATCAGTCCCAACACTGCGTAGGCAATCTTCCCCGGCAAAGCGAGCAGCGTGGCGATCGGTGACACCGCACCGGGCGTGGGTGTCATCGGGGTGGCCGCGGTGGTGTTCGGCTCCGGCGTGCTGACGATCGCGCTCGCCAGCCGCACAGAGGTCGACGACGGCTTCGTGTCGGTGAACGCGCTGTCGAGGGAAGTGGTGCTGTTTAGTGACGTGAGCTTGGCGGTGCTCGTGGTCGGCGTCAGCGACGCAGTCGGCGTCGTCAAGCCCGTCTTCGTGTTTTGCGCGGAAGTCTTTGTCTTCTTGGCACCCTGGGCGAGCAGGGTCAGCGACGGAGTTGGCGTCGGGGTCTCGGGGATCGCGATCGATATTTGGGTGCCCGACGAGCTCGTCGAACTCGTGCCGACCGCGCTCGTGTCCTTCGCGCCGGTTGCGTCGGCACTCTTGTGCTTCCCCTTGTCTTTGCCGGTAGTGCTTAGTGACGGCGACGAAACCTGTTGAGTGGCCGCGGAACCACCTGAGCTTGTCGAACCTGCGGCAGTAGTCGAGCTGGCGGTTGCCGATCCGGCGGTCGATTGTGAATGGTCCGCGGATCCGCCCGTCGAGTCGGCTCCGTGCGTCTCGGCCCACGCGACACCGTGACTTGTCGCGGCGGCGACGCCGAGGCCAAGCGCCACGATCAGGCATCGGGTGCATCGGATCGATCCGGACGTAGTCTTGCGCGGACCTGTCGGCATCGCTCCTCGATTCGTGCGGTCAGGCAATGAACTGAGAAGCAGATCGTGCCCTGCGGCAGGTGAGCGCGTCAACGTTCGCGCACGATCCGGCGAGGCTATCGTGTGCCCGATGACCGACGTGCTGGTGCTCGGTTCGGGATTCGCGGGTCTGTGGGCCGCCCTCGGCGCGGCCCGTCGAATCGACGAACTCGGCGTCGTCGACGTGAACGTCACCGTCATCAGCTCGGCGCCTTTCCATGACATCCGGGTACGCAACTATGAGGCCGACTTGACGCCGTGCCGGATTCCGCTGCGCGACGTGCTCGACCCGGCCGGCGTCGCGCACGTCGTTGCCGACGTGACGGCAATCGACCCGGCATCTCGCACGGTGACTACCTCGGCGGGTGTGCATACCTACGACCGTCTCGTCGTCGCGTTGGGCAGCAAGGTCATCAAACCGGACATCCCCGGTCTGCAGGAGTTCGGCTACGACGTCGACACCTACGACGGCGCGATGCGGCTGCAAGAACATCTGGCGGAATTGGCGCGCGGCCCGCACACCACAGCGGCGGCGACCGCGGTCGTGGTGGGAGCCGGGCTGACCGGCATCGAGACTGCCTGCGAGTTGCCCGCGCGGTTGACTGCGTTGTTCCCGGACATCGCGGCGCGCGTCATCCTCATCGATCACAACCAGTACGTCGGCTCGGACATGGGTGCCTCAGCGCGACCGGTGATCGAAGCCGCGCTGACGGCGAACGGGGTGCGGACGCGACTCGGGGTACGGGTCACCGGCATCGGTGCTGACGCGGTGACGCTGTCGACGGGTGAACGGGTGGCGGCGTCGACGGTGGTGTGGTGCGCCGGGATGCGCGCCAATCCGCTGACCGCTGACCTCGGTGTCGAGCGTGATCACCTCGGCCGGGTTGCGGTCGACGACTACCTGCGGGTGGTTGGCGTGCAAGGGGTGTTGGCCGCCGGGGACGTCGCGGCGGCGTGGATGGACGATCACCATCTGTCGGTGATGTCTTGCCAGCACGGCAGGCCGATGGGCCGGTTCGCCGGGTACAACGTCGTCAGCGATCTACTCGGCGAGCCGATGCTGTCGCTTCGGATTCCTTGGTACGTCACGGTTTTGGACCTCGGACCCGCGGGTGCGGTCTATACGGAAGGCTGGGATCGGCAGGTCGTTGCCAGCGGGGAGGAAGCCAAGGCCACCAAGCGCACCATCAACGGGAAACGCATCTATCCTCCGCTCACCGGAGCCCGAGACGAGATCCTTGCTGCCGCGGCGCCGATGCTGCAGTCCCGGCCAACTCCCGAGCATTGACCAAAAATGAAAGGCGACCTCGCGCGCCGATACCGTGTCATGCCCAGCGGCGCAGCTCTCAGATAAAGTCCGAGCCGCCGTCGACATTCACCGTCGCGCCGGTGACGTAGCCGTTGCGTCGGGATGCCAGATAAGCGGCGATGGAGGCGACCTCCTCGGGCAGGCCGGCGCGGCCGAGATCGCACGGTTGATGAAAGTTGTTGTCTATCCAGGCCATTACGTCGTGAGGATCGGTGGCGTCGAGGCCGTCGGCGGCGAGGATGTCTTTCAGGTTTTCGGTGAAGCTGGCCGTCACGATCGTGCCGGGGCAGATGCAGTTGACCAGAATGCCGTCCTTGGCAAGGCTTTTCGACAGATTCTTCGTGACGCTTGACAGTGCGGCCTTCGATGCGGTGTAGGCGACGATACGGGGACTTTGTCGTTGGATGGAATGTGCAGAGAAAGTCACGATGCGGGCCCAATCAGCGGCACGCAGCAGCGGCAGGGCGGCGCGGATGGACCGCACGCCCGACATGGTGCCGAGCGAGAACGCGGCATCCCAGGCGGCATCGTCCATCTGCTCGAAGAACCCGTCGCCGGGACCGATGGTATGGACAAGGCTGTTGAGTTGCCCCCAGCGCTCCTCGATGGCGGCGAAGGCGGCGCTGATGGACGCGGCGTCTGCCATGTCGACGCTGATTCCTACCGCGTCGGGTGCGCCTGCGGCTCGCAGCTTTTCCTCGGCGGCATCGAGAGCCGTTCTGCCTCGGGCCATTACAGCCACGCTGGCGCCTTCGGCGGCCAAGGTTTCCGCGACGGCCAGGCCCATGCCCTTACTGCCGCCGGTGACGACCGCTCTCGATCCGGCCAGGCCCAGGTCCATCGTGTCTCCTTCTGATCAGTAGCGCTGATTGGCAACCGTTTTCGGTACGCCCAGGCCACAGAGGCAGAAGCGGAGAATGCGTGCGCGAACCTCGGCGCGATCGCAATCGCCTGCGGCCCACTGCCGTTCAGTGCCGGCCCACACCACACCGTGAATGGACTGGGCGGCGGCCGCGGGATCGATGTCGTCGAACACGCCTTCTTCGAGGCCGTACTGAAGCTGTTCCACGAGCGGCTCGAGCATTGCGTTGTAAGCGGGTTGGATCAACTCGGGGGAGGCGAAAATCTGTGACTGGGCCTCCAGCGACAGGTAGCGCAGGTCGGATTTGATGTTCTCGTCGAACGCCAGGTCGAGCCGTGCGTCGATCCAGGCGGCAACCGCTTCGACCGGCCCTTCTGTCTTGGCCATTTTCCTTTTGAGCCTTCGCATTTCGACTTGCGCCATCTCGAGGAAGACGGCCGCGACGAGTTGGTCTTTCGACTCGAAGTGCCGGTAGAAGGCCCGGGTGCTCAACTGAGCGCGGTCAAGGACTGCGGCGATGCTGAGTCCTCGAACTCCTTGCTCGCGAACGGATTCCGACGCGGCGGCTACGAGCGCGCGGTGCACATCGGGATCGGGGGCGAGTTTGCTTCGTCGCCGAGTGGCTGGGCTCATGCTGTCGCGCGGCTCATGCGGTCGAGTGTGAGTCATCTGAGAACGATGTTTTCATTTAACGTCACTATTGCAGCGACCGCGATGGCTGTCAACGCTACTTCCAGGCGAAGACTGGTTGCTCGAGTTCGTCGACGCGGTCGTGGCGGCCTTCCAAGCCAAGCCACCGTAACTGCAACAGCACGGCACCCGTTGGGGCGTGGATGAGGTGGTCGCCCAACGGGATCTGAACGACCGGACGCGGGCTCTCCGGGATCGCGATGAAGCGCGGCGAATCGTCGCGCTGCAATTCGTGCAAGCCAATCCGGTAGACGGCCACCACCTCGTCTGGCGCAGGGCGGGGATCGAGCCGTCCGCCACCCCACAAGACCACCGGGGTGATGACGTATCCGGACCGCGTCGGATAGTCATCCAGCATGCCCAGTACGGCCGAGTTGGCGAGCTCAATACCGACCTCTTCGTCCAACTCCCGTAACGCCGCGTCGACCGCGGATTCGCCTGGGTCCACGCGGCCGCCGGGCAGAGCCCACTGCGCGGCATGAGAAGAGAGCCGAGATGCTCTGCGGCACAGAAGAAAAGCAGCGCCACCCGACACATCGACCATACGGCGATCCGAGCCGGACGTCGGCGTTGAATTGACCCTGTCCTCACCGATCTCGGAGTCGACGAGCACGATCGCAACGGCCGCATGCCGCTTGGTCGGGTCAGTCACGGCGCGTCGCTCATGGCTTGCGAGGTGAGCCTGAACCTGCTTACGCAGCGCCTCGTCGTAAGCGATCGTCACCGCTCGACCATAGGTGGGCTCGGCACGTGTCGTCCGAGCAGTGTGCTTGACGGATGACAGCGAACTTCCAGGAATCCAGTACCGCTGGTACGCATAACGCGCCATCCGGGTGGGTACGACGACGGGAGGTGGCCCGGACCTAGCCATGTCACGTTCAAACGGGAGGAGCTGCAAATGCCAGAAGTCGAACTGCACCGCGACGGATACCCGAAACATCGCCGGATGGTGCGCTTCGACTGGTCGGATACGCCGTTGCACTGGGTGCCGGACGATCCCTTCTCGACGCACATGATGAATGTCCTGCATCTTTTGCTGCCCGAGGGCGAGCGGCACTTCATCAAGGCCGTCCTCGAAGCCTCGTCGTTGGTCGACGACCCGGAGTTGGAAGCGGCGATCAAACCGTTTATTCAGCAGGAGTCCTGGCATGCCTGGGCGCACCAGGTCGTCCTCGACCATTTGGCCGAACAGGGCATCGACACGACGCCATACACCGATCGGCTCGGGAAATCGTTGTCACTGACGCTCGGAGATGCGCCTAAGTTTCTTCCGCCGGGTTTGAAGCGGTGGTGGCTGTACCGGCGTCTCGCCGATGTAGCCGCTCTGGAACATTTCACCGCGGTGTTGGGCCAGTGGGTGCTGACGAACCGAGGTCTGGACTACGCGGGAACCGATCCCATGATGCTCGATTTGCTGCGGTGGCACGGCGCTGAGGAGGTTGAGCACCGCTCGCTGGTGTTCGACGTCTACCAGCACGTCTGCGGAAGCTACCTGATCAGAGCATTCTCGATGCTGATGACAGCGCCGCTGTTCATTGGCTGGTGGATCGCCGGAGCTCGGTACCTCATGGACCGGGACCCGACCATCGATGCCAAGTGGCGCTGGCGGGACTGGCTACGCGCAGCCCGGGCCTACCGGTTGCCGGGACCATGGAAGCTTCTTGTGACGGTGCCGATCCGGTACATGCGGCCCAGCCATCACCCCAGCAGCGAGGCGTCGACGCAGATGGCTATCGAATACCTCGAGCATTCGCCGGCAGCGAAAGCCGCCCGCGAGCGAGCGGCTGCCGGCGTAGGAGCGGCAAGCGTGGAGATTCAATGAAGGTGTCGGTGGATTTGGATACCTGCGACGGCAACGGCGTTTGCATGAGCATTTGCCACGAAGTATTCGACGTGCAAGCCGATGGTCTCCACCTGCTGCAGGAAGAACCGCCTGCGGAGTTGCGCGACAAGTTGAAGGGCGCCGAGGTCTCTTGCCCTACGCAGGCCATCACGGTGAAGGATTGACCACCCGATGCCGAGTCGTCAGCTAAGCCACGTTGTCGTCGTCGGCGCCGGCGTCGCGGGGACACGCGCGGCCGAGACGCTGCGCCAGGAGGGCTACGACGGCGCGCTCACGATCGTCGGGGCCGAACGGCATGCGCCCTACCACCGGCCGCCGCTGTCGAAGAAACTGCTCACCGGCCAGGTGCACCGCGCCGGCATCGACATGGCGCCGCAATTCGACATCGACGCACGGGTTTTGCGCGGTGCGTCCGCGGTCGGGCTCGACATGTCTGCGCGCACTGTCCACGTACGGGATGACGGCCAGGATCTGTCGTTGGGATTCGACGGACTCGTGATTGCAAACGGTTCGGTCCCCGTCCCATGGCAGGGAGGCAATGTTCCCGACGGGGTACTGATGCTCCGCACGGTCGAGGACTGTCTGGCCATCCGGGACCGCCTCGGCTCGAGCCCCCGCGTGGTCGTGGTCGGCGGTGGATTCATCGGCGCAGAGGTCGCTGCGAGTTGCCGATCGCTGGGTCTGGAAGTGGTGCTCATCGAGAAGGCGGCGGGCCCGCTGCTGTCCGCGCTCGGCGAGGAGATGGCGCATCGCTGGGCGGACCTGCATCGTGGGCACGGCGTGGAATTGCGAGTGGGCATCGGGGTGGACGCATTCGTTGGTAACGGGCGAGTGGAAGCGGTTCGACTCACCGATGGTTCCTTGCAACCGGCCGATCTGGTCATCATCGGTCTGGGAGTAACGCCGGCAACCGCCTGGCTGAGCGACGCCGGGTTGCGGGTGGACGACGGGGTGGTCTGCGATGCAACAGGTTTGGCCGAAGGCGGCACCGACGTGGTGGCTGCCGGCGATGTCGCGCGCTGGTGGCATCCGCTGTATCAGCGGCACTTGCGGATCGAGCACTGGGACCACGCCGCGCGTCAGGGCGCAGCCGCGGCTCGCACGTTACTGGCTGGACCGGACGGTGCCAAGGAGTACGCCGAGGTGCCCTACTTTTGGTCCGACCAATATGACATCAAGCTGCAGATGCTAGGTATCCCAACTGATTACGATGCTTTCGAAATCATCGAAGGCGACGTCGACAAATGGGAGTTCGTCGCTGCCTACGGGCGCGCCGGGCGCACTATCGCGGTGCTGGGAACGACGCCAGGCCGGGTGCATGCCTATCGCGACGCCATCAGCAAGCATGTCGAGTTCCCGCCGAAACGAGCAGAATAGCGGGACGGGCGAGCCGATCAGGCGAAGTAGGCGTTCGTCAGGCCTGTGCGCTAACAGAGCGGCGTCGCCGTGCCCATCGCCTACTTGCACACGCTATGCACGAGGTGATGCGGAGGCTTACACGCCGGCGGAGGCGGTGACGGAGGAGGCGGCGGGAATTGCGGCAGCCAGATAGGCGGAGCGTTCACGACAACCACCGGGCCGCTGGGTGCCTCAGGTGGCGTGCCTGGGCCGGCCGGAGGACCCGGATCAGGTGGAGGCGGCCCGCTGTCGGAGCGAACGATCACCGGCGCAGGAACTGGCGCGTCGTCGGACTGGATGACGACCGGTGCTGGGGCTGGGGCGGTTTCGGGCAGAGTCACGACGGGGGCCGGTGCCGCAACGGTCGTGACCGCGGCCGGCACTCCTGTGGAGCGTGCAGCAGCGGGGACGGGCCGCGGCTCACTCGAAGTGGTCGATACGACGACGGCCACACCGACGACGGCGCCCAGACCGATCGCGCCGACGAAGCCCGCGGCCAACGCGGCCGCCCCTTTGCCCGTGAACTTCGGTGAGGCCACGGGCGCAATGGGATCGGGCGGAAAGAGCGGACGGTACTGTTCGCCGCCAAGGTCGTCGGTCGGATCCCCGAGCAGGCTCGAGGACCACGCGGATGCCATTGTGGCGTCGTCAGCGTGCGTTGAATACGTGGTCGGATCGTCCGGGCCGTACATATTGCTCATGAGGCACTCCGTTGGTGCGGGTGCGACCCGGGTTGGGTCGCGGTCACAGGTAGGAGCACGCAGCTAGGGGGTGTCGGACGCTTTTTTCGCAATCGGAGTGAGTTTGCGGCGTGTCGATTTGCTGGACGGGTTATAACTGGCGGGTGCGGAGTGCGACGCACGTGGGTCGAATCGGCGGTCTGGCGGCTGCTCTCGGAGTGAGCGCAGTTTTGCTGACCGGCCACGGAACGGCGTGGGCCGACCCCTCGAGTTCGTCGTCTTCGGGCTCGTCGTCCACGGCCGCCTCCGGCCAGTCCTCGACGAAGTCGGCTGGCGCGTCGACGTCAAAGCCCGAATCGGCGGGGAGTACCGACGGCGCGAAGACGACGACATCGACCGCCTCGACGAAATCGTCCGCACCCGAGTTGTCGACGCCCAAGCGGACCCGCAGCACACCTACCGTCACAACGCCTGTCCTTCCGTCCGGCGGCAAGTCGCGTTCCGATACCACCCTCGGTACGACCGCGCGCCTCCCGGTGAAACCGACGGTCCTGCCGAAACCTGAAGCCACGCAACTCGTCACGGAGCCCATGCCCAAGCTGACCCTCGCGTCACCGAAGACAGTCGAAGCTCCCCTTGTTGCAGCCGTTGTTCAGCCAGGCGCTGCAACGCTGGTTCAGCAACAGACCGCGACCGTCACCGCGGCGCCTAATCCTCTCGGCGTGGTCGTCGGTGTGGTGTCGAGCTTCGTCCAAACTCTGCTGAATCCGTTGGGCGCCAACAACATACCGGGAACGCCTGTCGGCACCCCGCTGCTGTGGTCGGTGTTCGCCTTCGCGCGACGCGAATTCGAGAGCATCTTCGCGCCGCAAGCCTCACTCGACGCACCCGCTGCCGCTCAAGCCACAAGTCAGACGCTCGATGCCCAAGAGCGCACCCTGGTGCTGACGGCTCTTCCGGTCGAGGCCGACGCCCTTCTGGCCCGCACCACGCTCGACCCCAACCCCACCGTGGTCGTCGACGGCCACCACTTCTACCTCGGCACGCTCGGCGGGAAGCCGGTCGTCATTGCGATGACCGGCATCGGCGAGGTGAATGCTGCCCAAACCACCGAAATAGCGCTCGACGACTTCACACCCGCGACCGGAATCACCATCGACGCAGTGGTTTTCGACGGCGTCGCCGGCGGCTCCGGACGCACCGAGATCGGCGACGTGGCTGTGCCCGCACGGTGGACCCTCGACGGCGGCACCACGTGGGATCCCGTCGACGCCGGTATGCTCGCCGCCGCCAGCGCCGTCACTGTAGACCTCGACAGCACCGACACCATCGTGGATCCCGCCTGTCGGTTGTGCGGACCATTGGCCTTCCTGCCACTGGTCAACCTTGGGCGCGAACCACAAGTGTTCGTTGGTGGCGACGGTTCGACCTCAGACAACAACAACGGTGTCGCCTTCCCCGAGATCCCGCTTGGCGGATCCCTTTTCGGCCCCGAGCCGTTAGCCGCGCCCGACTTCTCCCCGTTCTTCACGGGCAACTTCTTCCAGGCCGTGGTCCCGTTCCTGCTTCAGGGCGTCATAAGCAACATCATCGGGTTCTTGACGGCCGCCAACCCGCCTGTGGACGCGGTCGACCAAGAGACCGCGGCGGCACAACAGGTCGCCGACGCACACGGTGTCCCGTTCCTCGGCATCCGCGGAATGTCCGACGGTCCAGGCGACCCATACCCGCTTCCTGGCTACCCGTTCACGTTCTTGGTGTTCAACCAGATCGCATCCGACAACGCCGCCATCGTCACCCAGGCCTTCCTGCAGAACTGGGCCGGCGCCTGACCTCCCAGCCGGGTTGGTCAACGAAATTCACGCTGGGCAGACGTGCATTCGAACTTTTTCTGCGTAACGTGCACTTCGGCGACCGCCGGGGCGCGACAATGGCTGCGGGCCGGGCTAGCCAAAGGAATTGAGATGAAGAAACTGGCAGCAGCGCTGTTGACATTGCCGGCGATGATCCTGACGCCGGTCGCAATCGCGCCGGCAGCCCACGCAGACATTTGCGCGGGCGCGCACGGACGGCACGTCGGAGTGGGGGGATGCACGAACATCGCGGGCGACGTCGCGACCGGGGCGGCGATCGCGGGGGCCACTGACCCGTATTATCCCGGTGAGGTGCCGTGCTACACGGTCGAAGGCGTGCCGTACTACACGCCCGACGGCGATCCCTGCTGACGTCGCGACGACCTATTCGCGTGCCGAGTTCTCGACGATGATCTCGCACGCCGTTTCGTAGAACGCTCGGTCTCGACCGCAGATCCGGAAGTCTCGGACCGCATTCGTCGTTCTGCTCGGGTTAGTATCCCGGCAATCGTCGAAAGCGCAGGGGACAGTCATGAAACAGGCGAGCGGACTGGGTTTCGCCGCGGTGTTGTCGGTGATGCTGCTCGCTGGCTGCGGCTCGTCGGGGCACACGTCGTCGTCGACCACGGCCGCGGCCTCCGGAAAGATCATCGTGTTCGCGGCCGCGTCGTTGAACAAGACGTTCACTGCGATCGGCAATCAGTTCAAGACCGACAATCCTGGCAGCGACGTCGAGTTCTCTTTCGAGGGCTCGTCGGTTCTGGTCACACAGCTGACTCAGGGTGCTCCCGCTGACGTGTTCGCGTCGGCCGATACCGCCAACATGGGCAAAGCGGTCAAGGCCGGCCTGGTCAACGGTGATCCGGTGAACTTCGCGTCCAACACGTTGACCGTCGCTGTCGCACCGGGAAACCCTAAGCACATCAACTCTTTTCAGGATCTGACCAAGCCGGGGTTGAACGTCGTGGTCTGCGCACCGCAGGTGCCGTGCGGGTCGGCCACTCAGAAGGTCGAACAGGCCACCGGCGTACACCCGAACGCGGTGAGTGAGGAATTGTCTGTCACCGACGTGCTCAACAAAGTGACGACCGGCCAGGCCGATGCCGGCCTCGTCTACATCACCGACGCGCTCGGCGCGGGCAACAAGGTTACGTCGGTGCCGTTCCCCGAAGCCGCGAATGCTGTCAACATCTATCCGATCGCCGTCCTCAAACAGTCGAAGCACGCTGAGCTGGCCCGCAAATTCGTCGACCTCGTGACGGGTGAGGCGGGCCAAAAGATCCTCAGCGCAGCGGGATTCGCGAAACCGTGACCGATGCCCGACCGTAACGTCCTGGGTGGCCCGCTGGAACCGTGTGGCACCGAACCGCTCACCGGGTTCTACCGCGACGGCTGCTGTTCGACCGGTCCGGAGGACGTCGGCCTCCACACCATCTGCGCGGTCGTGACCGTCGAATTCTTGGAGCACCAGCGTTCCATCGGCAACGACCTGTCAACTCCCATGCCGCACTACAGATTTCCCGGTCTCGTGCCCGGAGACCGGTGGTGCGTCACGGCCCGCAACTGGCTTCTGGCGCACCGCGCAGGGTGCGCCGCACCCGTCGTGCTGGCGTCCACTCACGAACGGACCCTCGACGTGGTGCCGCTGGACGTTCTTCAGGAGCACGCGGTCGATGTGCCCGACGACCTGGGCGACTTGTGAATTCTCAAGCGTGCGAGTTGAACCACTCGATCGGCACCTCGGGATGCTCGCCGAAGGAGTTGTAGCCGTCGAATCGCCGACTCGTGGCCTCGATCCACACCAGCTTCTTGTCCTCGACCGGGCCCGGCGCTCTATCTCGCGGCGAACGCGTGGTATTTCTGGACCGCCAGGCGGGACATCTTCATTGAACGTGCGGGCGCGTGCGTGGCACTGGGTGCGGCGGGTGTGGCAGCGGCCTGGCTGCCTTCGGTCGCATCGTTGGCAATACTCGACGCGATTCTGATCGCGCTTCTGGTGGTTCTCTTCCGGCGCTCGCAGCGGCACGAGGTCGGCAGTTCGTCCTACGTCTGCGAATGATCGGTCCTAGCTAAAACAACTCTGCCTGATATAGGAATTGGGATCGCCGTGGTCATCGAGCCACTTTCCGTAGGCGTCACCACCCGCCATTCTGACCGCAGCGCAGATGTCGGCTTCTGTTTTTCCGGCTACCTGGTAAACCGTATAGATCGGATTGCCGTTCAATGACTGCCGCAGCGACGGACACGCTTGGTCGGTGCGTAGGTATGAGGCTCCGGGATGTTCGTCCAAGAGTCGTTGGACATCTGAGGCGTAGCTGCCGGGGTCGGTTGCATTTCCCAGCACCACGATCCCAGTACCGTCGCACGCGGGGTGACTCATCGGCACAGACAGACCCAGGTCGCCGCTCGGCGGGGCTTGTGCAGGGCTCGGGGGCGGTGGTGCTGTGGGAGGTTGCGGTACCGGTGGGTTTGACACCGGGTTCCCATGAGGCGATGCGTTCGGGGAGTCCGGTCCGAGCATCACGTTCGATTGTCCAGGTGACGCCTGCTTCGACTGGGACAAGTGCATACCTACGAAGACCAACAATCCTCCGATGAGCACCGCCGCAGCCGCGACTCCAAGAATCATGGCCGTGTTTCTGCCGCGCGTCGGTGGTCGGGTGACGCCGCCTATTGTTTGCGCGTATTGCGTTGGCGCCGAGGCGAATACAGCCTCGTGGGGAGGCGGGTGCGCCGGAGCGCCAACAGACGGAGCGGTAAGCGCCATGAGGGTGGGTTCGCGGTCGACGCCGGGAAATGCCGGTCGCGACATCGGCGCCGTGATCGCCTCCTGCGCTGCGTTGGCCAACTCAGTTGTCGTGCGATATCGCTGGTTGGGATCTTTGGCCATGCCGGTCGCGATCACGCGATCAAATGCAGATGGCACGTCAGGGTTGGTGTTTGACGGTCGCGGTGGCGGGGTCATCAGGTGCGCCGTGACTTGGCGCTCGACCGTATCGCCGGGAAATGGACGTTCGCCGGTCAGGCACTCGTGCAACACACAGGCCAGTGCGTAGATGTCCGAGCGTGGGTCGGTTTGGCCGAGGCTCAATCGTTCTGGGGCCATGTAGTGCCATGTGCCGATCATGTTTCCGGTGTCGGTAAGACCAGTTTGGTTGATGCCACGGGCAATTCCGAAGTCGATCAGGTAAGCGAAATCAAACTCCGCGACAAGGATGTTGGAGGGCTTGACGTCGCGGTGGACCAATCCGACATTATGTGCGGCGTGTAATGCTCTGGCGATTTGCTCGACGATCATTACCGCTCGTGCCGGTGGCAATGGTCCCTCGGCAAGAATCGACTGCAAGTCGCGCCCTTCGATGAGCCGCATGTCTACGTACAGTCGGCCATCAATCTCTCCGTAGCCGTGAATCGGAACGACGTGCGGCTCGCTGAGTTGAGCGGCTGCGTGTGCTTCGCGGCGAAACCGCTGCTGGAACGTCTCATCCTCAGCCCACTGCGCAGGCAGTAGCTTCAACGCGACAATTCGGTCAGTCACTGTGTCATGGGCTCGCCACACCTCGCCCATGCCACCGCGGCCCAACAACGTCAGCAATTGATATCGGCCAAATTGAGTGCCGTCCACCGAGCTCCTCCCCGCTTAGCTCTCACGCCACGTCGCCGGCCGTTTCTCGAGAAACGCGCACATGCCCTCTTGAGCATCATCGGCGCCGGCGTTCAGCGCCATGACGGCTTTCGTCAGGTCGTACGCCCGGTGCTCGTCGAGTTCGATTTGGGCATAAAACGTTTCCTTCCCCAGCGCGACGGTTAGTGCGCTCGACGCGACGATGGCGTCGACGAATTCGCGCACCTCATTTTCAAGAGCTTCGGCTGGGACGACTCGGTTCACCAGACCCCATTCGAGCGCGGTGGCGGCTGTGATCGGCCGGCCGGTGAGCAACATCTCCAGTGCCCGTTTGCGGCCAACCGCGCGTGACAGCGGCACCATTGGTGTCGAGCAGAACAATCCGATCTTGACGCCCGGCGTGGCGAAGCGCGCATCCTCGGCAGCCACCGCGAGATCGCATGCTGCGACCAGCTGACAGCCCGCCGCGGTCGCCATTCCCTCGACCTTGGCGATCACCGGTTGCGGGACGCGGTGGATCGTTTCCATTAGCTCCGTGCAGACGTCGAACAACCGTTGGTAGAACGGAAGGTCGCGACCGATCATCTCGCCCAGGTCGTGACCCGCCGAGAACGCGGGGCCGACTGCGTCGACGACGATCACCCGGACGGTGGAATCCTCACCGAGCCGGCGCAGGGTCGCGATCAGCTCGTCCATCACGTCGAGGCTGAGTGCGTTTCGCTTGCCGGGTCGGTTGAGGGTGACGCGTGCTGCGGGCCCGTCGGCACGCACTAACACAGAGCTGTGGCCGCCAAGGTCGCTCATACTGCCGACGATATTCGGTCGTGTCGCTCACGACCGGGCAAAAAGCGAGGCAGTCGTTCACGGTGGCGGCCGACGACGGCACCGAGCGGTGGCTGCCCGGTCCGGTCACGCCGCCGACCTGCGCATCAGCACCACCGCGCAGCGCCAGCTGCCTACTGCGCGCACCTGTTCACACATCATGGGCGCGAAATCAACGTGGCGGTCGACACGGTCGTGGGCGCGCCGAGGGGACACCACGGCTGCGGCAACCAGATCGCCGACCGGCTCCTGGCCAAGTTCCCGCAATGACGGCTCCGCGGTGGAGCCCGATTGACCCATCCATCTCCGGCGACTGCGAAAACGCTTCGCGTGCAGTCCCTTCGCCGGTTGAATGTAAGTACCATGGCGGCATATCCGACGGTAGGAGTCGAAGAGGAATTCCTGCTTGTCGACCCTGACACTGGTGAGCCGGTCGCGGCCAACCACGCGGTGGCTCGCCAGGCGCGCGCGCAAGGGGTTGAGCTGCAACTGGAGCTCACTAGTTGTCAGGTGGAGACCACGACCGGCGTCGTCGACACCAGCGGCGAACTTCGGGCACAGCTTCGCCGGTTGCGAGGCGTCGCCGCGGACGCGGCGTCAGCCTGCGGCACAACGCTTTTGGCGGTTGGTCTGCCGCCGTCGGTGCCTCATCACTTTCCCGTTACCGACACCACGCGGTACCGCCGGATCGCTCAGAACTTCGGGATGATCGCGCACGAGCAGGGCATCTGCGGCTGTCACGTACACGTGGCGGTGCCTGACCGCCGCGCCGCGATCGCGGCCAGTAACTGGGTACGGCCGTGGCTGCCGACGCTGCTGGCCTTGACCGCCAATTCGGCGGTCTATCGCGGCACCGACACCGGATATGCGAGCTGGCGTGCGATCTTGTGGGCACGCTGGCCCAGCGCCGGACCTCCGCCGTACTTCGAATCCGTCGCCGACTACGACGCGACGGTGGCGATGCTGCTGGACACTGGCGCGGTGCTCGACGACCACATGATCTATTGGGACGTCCG
>DASRFZ010000112.1:0-12110 GCA_035651275.1 Mycobacterium sp.
CTGGCTCGCAACGCTTCTCTGGCCGCGAGATTCAAGGCCTCGCCCACTGTTTTCGCGGTACCCGGACGCGGGCATCGGCGGTGGCCTGAACAGCATGTTGCTGCGATTTTCGCGGGTTTCTTTCACGATGACCGTTCTCGCCGTAGCCTGGTGTGAACCGGATCACAATCGGCGGGAGGCCTGGATGCGCATTGCAGACGTGCTACGGAGCAAGGGTGGCGCGGTAATGACAATCGAACCCGACGCGACCGTGACCGATCTACTGGCCGGGCTGGCCGGTCACAACATCGGCGCCATGGTGGTAGTCGGGCCCGACGGCGTCGTCGGCATCGTCTCCGAGCGTGACGTGGTACGCCAGCTGCATTCTCACGGGGCTGACGTGCTGTCGCGACCGGTGTCGAAGATCATGACGCCGGTGGTTTCGACGTGTAGTAAGTCCGACACGGTCGACAGCCTCACCATGCTGATGACCGAGAACCGGGTGCGACATGTACCGGTACTCGAGGACGGCAAGCTGATCGGGATCGTCAGCATCGGTGACGTGGTGAAGACGCGGATGGAGGAGCTGGAGGCTGAGCACGAGCAGCTGCAGTCCTACATCACCCAGGGCTGATCACTCAGCGCCAGGAGTAGTCGCTTCGTAGCCGAGCAGCCACTACGTCGAATACCGTTCGCTCCAGGATCGCGCCCTCGCGCCGGATGCTCTCTTCGGGGACGTCGAGCACCCGGTCCAGCCGCACCCAACTCGCGCGGCCATCGTAATCCCAACTGCCAGAACCGATTCCGATCCAGTCGCGGTCGTTCGCGTGGCGCTCCTGGCTTGACAGCATCAGCCCCAGCAGCGTCCTGCCGTCGCGGCCGACGACCAACACCGGGCGGTCCTTCCCCCGCGACGGGTCGTCCTCGTAGACGACCCATGTCCACACGATCTCGCCGGGGTCCGCTCGCCCGTCGAGGTCGGGCGAGTAGATGATCTTTCGTGCCCGAAACGCCGTCGGCACGCTGTTGCGGGTGACGGGGCGCCCGGCGGCGATTTCGCGCATCGGCTCGGGCTGGCGAGTGAGCGCTTCTAGCCCGATCCGCAGGCCCTGCGAGACGAACCTCGGGCCTTCGTTGAACACGAAGTTCTCGAGCCGGCGCTGCACCGTCTGCTGGATTGTCTTCCAAGGCCCTGGCCGTGCTGCCATGGATCCGAGCATAGGTCGATAGGCTGGGCGCAGCTCGCACCAGCGTTCACCAGGAGATTCCCATCACCAGCTTCGCCGACCAGACGTTCACCGCGCCGGCACAGATTCGGAACTTCTGCATCATCGCCCACATCGATCACGGCAAGTCGACGCTCGCCGACCGGATGCTGCAGTTGACCGGCGTCGTCGACGAACGGTCGATGCGTGCGCAGTACCTGGACCGGATGGACATCGAGCGCGAGCGCGGCATCACAATCAAGGCGCAGAACGTGCGGCTGCCTTGGCGGGTGGGTGACGACGAGCACGTCCTGCACCTGATCGACACCCCCGGCCACGTCGACTTCACCTACGAGGTGTCGCGCGCGCTGGAAGCCTGCGAAGGCGCGGTGCTGCTGGTCGACGCCGCGCAGGGCATCGAGGCGCAGACGCTCGCGAACCTCTATCTCGCGTTGGACCGCGACCTCGTCATCATCCCGGTCCTGAACAAAATCGACCTGCCGGCCGCCGACCCGGAGCGGTACGCCGCCGAAATCGCGCACATCATCGGGTGCGAGCCCCGCGACGTGCTGCGGGTGTCGGGGAAAACCGGCGAAGGGGTCACCGAACTGCTCGACGAGGTGGTCCGTCAAGTGCCGCCACCCACCGGCGACCCCGACGCGCCTACGCGCGCAATGATCTTCGACTCCGTCTACGACACCTATCGCGGCGTCGTCACCTACGTGCGCGTCGTCGACGGCAAGATCACCCCGCGCGAGCGGATCAAGATGATGTCGACGGGCGCCACACACGAGCTGCTCGAGGTCGGCATCGTCTCGCCCGAGCCGAAGCCGGCGGCCGGCCTCGGTGTCGGTGAGGTCGGCTATTTGATCACCGGCGTGAAGGACGTCCGGCAGTCGAAGGTCGGCGACACGGTGACCACCGCGCGCCACGGCGCCAGCGAGGCGCTCACCGGCTATCGCGAGCCCAAGCCGATGGTGTACTCGGGGCTGTATCCGGTGGACGGCTCCGACTATCCGGATCTGCGAGACGCCCTGGACCGCTTGCAGCTCAACGACGCTGCACTGACATACGAGCCGGAAACGTCGGTCGCGCTCGGATTCGGTTTCCGCTGCGGCTTTTTGGGCCTGTTGCACATGGAGATCACTCGCGAACGGCTGGAGCGCGAATTCGATCTCGACCTGATCTCCACGTCGCCGAACGTGGTGTACCGGGTGGTGAAAGACGACGAGACGGAGATAGTGGTGACGAATCCGTCGGACTGGCCGGAGGGCAAGATCCGCACAGTCTACGAACCAGTGGTGAAGACGACGATCATCGCGCCCAGCGAATTCATCGGCACGATCATGGACCTGTGCCAGTCACGTCGCGGCGAACTCGGCGGCATGGACTACCTCTCGCCCGAGCGGGTGGAGCTGCGCTACGCGATGCCGCTGGGCGAGATCATCTTCGACTTCTTCGATGCGCTGAAATCCCGCACGCGCGGCTATGCCAGCCTCGACTACGAGGAGGCAGGCGAGCAGGAGGCCGAGCTGGTCAAGGTCGACATTCTGTTGCAGGGTGAGGCCGTCGACGCGTTCAGCGCGATCGTGCACCGCGATGCGGCCGCCGCCTATGGCAACAAGATGACGACCAGACTCAAAGAGCTGATCCCGCGCCAGCAGTTCGAAGTGCCCGTGCAGGCTGCGATCGGATCGAAAATCATTGCGCGAGAAAACATTCGCGCGCTGCGCAAGGATGTGCTGTCCAAGTGCTACGGCGGCGACATCACGCGCAAGCGCAAGCTGCTGGAAAAGCAGAAAGAGGGAAAGAAGCGGATGAAGACGATCGGTCGCGTCGACGTCCCACAGGAGGCCTTCGTCGCCGCGCTGTCGACCGACCAGGGTGGCGACAAGCCGAAGAAGTGAAGGTTGGTCCTGCGCGCGGCGAAACTGCGCGACAATAAGCACATGATCAAAGCCGCGGCGCTGCCGCGGATGTGCGGCGCGGCCGTGGTGGTCGGCATCGCGCTGGCCGGTTGCGTGCAGACGACCGGCGGTGTCCCAGTCAAAGGCACAGCCGGCGGGACTTCCGCCCGGGCGGCGAAGCCGTTGGCCGAGCCGGCACTGGACCAAATCCTGCTCAGCGTCAATGATGTCAGCGCGATCATCGGCGGGACGGGTCTGCAAGTCAGCAACTCGTCTGAGGACCTCGGAGACAGCACCGACATCGTCGACAATCCCGACTGCGTCGGCGCGATGTTCGCGGCCGAACGGCATGCCTACGACGGCACGGACTGGAAAGCGTTGCGCGACCAAGTCATTCGCGAGCCCGGCGACCAGAAGAGCAATTGGGCAGAACAGTCCGTGGTGTTGTTCGGATCGGCGGCAAAGGCGGGCAAGGTTTTTCAGCGCGCACGGGAGCGGTGGAAGACATGTGCGTCGACGTCGTTGACCACCTCCGACGACTCCGACGGCGGTTACCGCTGGGATTTCGGGAAAGTCGGCGAGCCGAGCGACACGGTCACCACCATCGATATGGTGCAGCAGGACAGCGACGGCTGGACATGCCAGCACGCAATGGGACTGGTGTCCAACGTCGTCGTCGAGGGCATTGCGTGTGGTCACGGTGTCACCGACCAAGGCCAGCGAATCGTTACCGCGATCGTGCAGAACGCGCAGGCGCAGTAGCGCCTACATCGGCGCGTTGGCGGGCACGAAGACGCCGGTGGAATCGGCTTCTTCCTCGGCCCGGATGACGTGCACCACGGCGTTGATCAACGCCAGGTGGGTGAACGCCTGCGGGAAGTTGCCCAGGTGGCGCCCGGTGCGTGGCTCGATCTCCTCGGCGTACAGCCGCAGCGGGCTGGCAAACGACAGCAGCCGCTCGCACAGATGCTTGGCCCGGCTGATCTCGCCGATCTCGACCAACGCCGACACCAGCCAGAACGAACAGATCGTGAATGTGCCTTCCTCGCCGGAGAGCCCGTCGTCGGTCTCCTCGACCCGGTACCGCAAGACGAGCCCGTCCTGCGTGAGTTCGTCGGCGATCGCCAACACGGTGTTGCGCACCCGCGGGTCGTCGGGCGGCAGGAACCGGGTCAGCACCACCAGCAGCAGCGAGGCGTCGAGCGCGTCCGAGCCGTAGCGCTGAGTCAGCACGCCGCGCGAGTCGACGCCGTTCTTGAGCACGTCGGCCTTGATCTCTTCGGCGATCGCCCGCCACTGCTGTGCGTAGCTGCGTTCGCCTTGCAGCTCGGCGAGTTTCGCGCCGCGGTCCAGCGCCACCCAGCACATCACTTTCGACGACGTGAAGTGCTGCGGCTCGCCGCGCACCTCCCAGATGCCGCGGTCGGGTTCTCGCCAATGCTCGATCGCTTCTTCGACTTGGTTCTTCAGCACCGGCCACAGCGTCTCGGGGATCTGCTCGCGCGACTTCGCGTGCAGGTACACCGAATCCAGCATTGTGCCCCAAATGTCATGCTGGCGTTGGTTATACGCGCCATTGCCGATCCGGACCGGCCGGGCTCCGTCGTACCCGGACAGGTGCAACAGCTCGTCTTCGACCAGCGTGCGCTCACCGCCGACGGCATACATCACCTGCAGCGGGTGGCGTTCGCCGTTGTTGGCACCCGACACGTCGGCGATGAACGAGAAGAAGTCGTCGGCCTCACGATCCAGACCGAGCGTGTACAGGCCCCACAACGCGAACGTCGAGTCGCGCACCCACGCGTAGCGGTAGTCCCAGTTGCGTTCTCCCTGAGGCGTTTCCGGCAAGGACGTGGTGCTGGCCGCCAGCAGCGCGCCGGTCGGTGAATACGTCAACCCCTTGAGCGTCAACGCACTTCGCTGCAGATAGGACCGCCACGGGTGGTCGGGGAAGTCGCCGATGTTGATCCATTGGCGCCAGCATTCGCTGGTGTTCCACAACTTGTCGGCGGCCTCGTCATATGTCTGCGGCGCAGGGTGTTTGGACCAGCTCAGCGCGACGAAGACGTTGTCGCCCTCCTTGAGCCGCGTGCGGGCGCGTGCCTCGCGGCCCTCGAGTCCGATCCGTAAATTCGTCGTCAGCTTCAGTTGCGGATGCGAATCAGGGTCGCGCTTCGCGCGCGCGACCGCCTCCCCGTACGCGGGACCCGAGTACTCCCAGGTGGCGCTGATCCGGTGGTAGTCGAACGACGGCTCGCAACTCACCACCATTTCGACAGTGCCGCTGACGCAGCGGATCGTGCGCAGCAAGATGTGCTCGGCGTCCCAGTCCATCGGTGTGCGCCGGTGGGTTCGTGAGCGCGTCTCGATGTCGTGCCACGGGCCCATCACCAACGCGTCGCGGACGATCATCCAGCCGGTGTGGGTCTGCCAAGTGGTTTCGAGGATCAGGCTGCCGGGCAAGTAGCGCCGCGCGGCCGGAACCGACACGCCGTACGGGGCCAGCCGGAAGTGGCCCGCGGCGCGGTCCAGGATCGCGCCGAACACGCTGGGGGAGTCCGGCCGCGGGACGCAGAGCCATTCAACGGACCCGCTGGAGGAGATCAGGCACGTGTTCTCACAGTCCGACAAGAACGCGTAGTCCGCGATTGGCGGGAACGGGTTGCGCGTCGACGACGCCTGGATGTACGGCACCGGGCTCGTCACCGAGAACGGTGCCTCGTGCTCCTCCTCGGCAGGCTCGGCGCTCAGAACCATTTGCTCATCATCTGCTTTCGAAGCACTTTTCGTCTACTTAATGACCGGAGTGTCTGTCAGCGACGAGCAAATGCGGGCGCATGCTCAGGAAACGGGCCGATTCCAACCGCGTAACCAGCGATCTCGCCGAGCGCAGGTATCCGGCCCACTATCCGTACGGGCAGAGGTGCTTTCGCTGCGTCGTCGGGATTCTCGGCCATGGCGTCGGCGATCACCCCGGCGTGGATGGCACGTTGAACGGCCTGGATCATGACCGCGGGCAACCATCTGCGCGCCTGCACCCGTGCGAGGCGTGACGTTCGAAGATCGCCTGCGCGAAGGGGTCCGGCGAGAATGCGCGCCGCGGCGACCGCATCTGCGACCGCGAGATTGATACCGACGCCGCCGACCGGGGACATGGCGTGCGCGGCGTCACCGATGAACAACAACCCGTCGGTGTACCACTTGCGTAGTCGGTTCAGTTGAACGTCAAGGAATTTCACCTCGTCCCAGGACGTGATCGCATCCACTCGATCGGACAGCCACGGCACAAGCCGCACCACGTGGCGGCGCAGCACGTCGACCCCTTCGGCGCGCATCGCCCGGTCGGTGCCCTTGGGAATGACGTACGCGATCTGGTAGTAGTCGCCTCTGTCGATCACGATGCAGCCGTGCCCGGAGCGAAACACACCGTTGAGGCCCGGCGGGTCGTCGGGGCGGCGCGGCAACCGAAACCACCACACATCCATCGGTGCGCCAAAGCTCTTGGGGGTCAAGCCCATTGAGGTGCGCAGTGTCGACGACCGGCCGTCGCACGCCACCGTCAGATCCGCGCGCATCTCGCGGGTCTGGCCGTCGGCGTCGCGATAGCGGACACCGCTGACGCAGCCGTCCCGGTTGAGCGGACCGAGCACCTCGGCGCAGCGCATCAGTATGAACGTCGGCTCGGACTCCGCGGCGGTGGCCAGCAGTTCGAGGAAGTCCCACTGCGGCGCCAACGCGATGTGCTTATGCCGGCCCGGCAGTCTGCGCAATGAGATGCGGATCGGCACACCCTGAACCTGCATGCTGATGTCGTCGACGAGGCGGTGGGGCATGGCGTCGAATTGCGCGCCAAGTCCGAGTTCGTCGAGCAGCCGAAGCGTGCTGGCGTGAACGGTATCGCCGCGAAAGTCCCGCAGGAAGTCGGCGTGCTTTTCCATGACGACGACGGGTACTCCGCCCCGGGCGAGCAGCAGCCCCAGGACCATTCCGGCCGGGCCGCCGCCGGCGATCACGCACGTCGTTGATTCCGGCGTCGGCACCGCGCCATTGTGGCGCATAGGCTGACCAGATGGCCGGGTTTCTCAGCTGGTGGGACAGCGTCGAGTTGTGGCTATCCGGCCTCAGTTTCGTCGCCCAATCGCTGGTGGTGATGCCGGTGGTCTTGGCGCTCGCGTATGGGCTTGCGGTGCTGGCCGACGGCGTCCTTGGGCGGGGCATCCGGCTGCTGCGCCGGATCAGGCACGGTGAAGCAAACGAACCGCAATCGCAGGCGTGAGCGTGCTGCCGAAATCGCGGGTGACGCTGGTCTTGGTGATCCTGGCGCTGCTGGTCATCGTGATGTGGCTGGTCGCCCACTGAGCCGGTCGCCCACTGAGCGCTCAGCCTGACCGGCTGTTAGGCTTCCCGCCATGCGAGCGGCCCGAGGCAACAAAGAGTGCTTTGTGTTGGCACTCATTGCCGTTGGTGATAGCGCGGTCGCAGACGTCCACTGTTGTCGATGACTTCACACCCGTGTGCGGTCTGGTGTCGGTAGTGGCCATCGATCAGCCTGCGTCCTGATCCGTCGCCTTTCCCGCAGTCGGGTACCTCTGTCCGGTTCCCCCATGCAGTGAAAGGTTTCCCATGCACTACCTCTCGGATCGGGCCCGGCGGCTGCGCTGGGCCGGCATTGTCGTGGCTGCGGCGACGGTTCTGGCCGCCTGCGGTGGCGGCTCCAGCGACGTGGCCGGAGGCCAAGGCCCGGCCAACGCGAAGGTGACGCTCACGCTGGTCGCCTACTCCGTGCCGGAACCCGGCTGGAGCAAGATCATCCCCGCGTTCAACGCCACCGACCAAGGCAAAGACATCGCGATCGCCCCCTCCTACGGGGCATCGGGCGATCAGTCCCGCAAAGTCGCGGCCGGCACGCCCGCCGACGTGGTGAACTTCTCCCTCGAACCCGACATCACCCGATTGGTTCCGGCCAAGGTCTCCAAGGACTGGAACAGCGACGTCACCAAGGGCATCCCGTTCACGTCGGTGGTGGTCCTCGTGGTCAAGAAGGGCAACCCGAAGAACATCCACGACTGGGACGACTTGCTGCGGCCCGACGTCGAGGTGGTCACCCCCAGCCCGCTGAGTTCCGGCTCGGCGAAGTGGAATCTGTTGGCGCCCTATGCCGCGAAGAGCAACGGCGGGCAAAATCCGCAAGCCGGGCTCGACTACATCCAGCAACTGGTCAGCCAGCACATCAAGGTGCGCCCCGGTTCGGGGCGTGACGCGACCGACGTCTTCCTGCAGGGCACCGGCGACGTGCTGATCAGCTACGAGAACGAGGCGATCAACGTCGAGCGGCAGGGCAAGGACGTCGAGCACGTCATCCCGCCGCAGACGTTCAAGATCGAGAACCCCCTGGCGGTCGTCAGCACGAGCACGCATCTGAAGGAGGCCACCACCTTCAAGAACTTCCAGTACACGCAGGACGGTCAGCGGATCTGGGCCCAGGCCGGCTTCCGGCCGGTCGACCCCGGGGTGGCCGCTCAGTTCGCAAAGGACTTCCCGGCGCCGGCGCAGAAGCTGTGGTCGATCACCGAGCTGGGCGGATGGAACAGCGTGGATCCGTCGTTGTTCGACAAGGACAACGGCACGATCACCAAGATCTACAAACAGGCGACTGGATGACAGCAACCGTCGAAGGCGAAACGGAGGCCGCGGCACCGCCGCTGCGGGCCGCCCGGGGCACCACCTCATTGCGCCTGGGCGTCGCGATGATGTGGCTGTCGGTGATCGTGCTGCTGCCGCTCGCCGCGATCGTCTGGCAGTCCGGCAAAGGCGGCTGGCCGGGTTTCGTCGCGGCAGTGACGTCGGCGTCGGCGCTGGACTCGTTTCGCGTGACGCTGACGATCTCGGCGGCCGTCGCGGTCATCAACGTCTTCTTCGGGATGCTGGTCGCCTGGGTGCTGGTGCGCGACAACTTCCCGGGCAAGCGACTGGTCGATGCGGTGATCGACCTGCCGTTCGCGTTGCCGACCATCGTCGCGAGCGTGGTGATGCTGGCGCTGTATGGACCTCGAAGCCCCGTCGACATCCACCTTCAGCACACCCCGTACGGCGTCGGGGTGGCGCTGCTGTTCGTGACGTTGCCGTTCGTGGTGCGGGCCGTGCAACCGGTGCTGATGGAGGTCGACCAGGAGGCCGAGCAGGCGGCGGCATCGCTGGGCGCGAGCAACTCGACGATCTTCCGGATCGTCATCCTTCCCGCTCTGATGCCCGCACTGCTTTCCGGAGCGGGACTGGCATTTTCCCGCGCGATCGGTGAATTCGGCTCGGTGGTGTTGATCGGCGGTGCGGTGCCCGGCAAGACCGAGGTGTCCTCGCAGTGGATCCGCACCTTGATCGAAAACGACGATCCCACCGGGGCTGCCGCGATTTCGGTTGTGCTGTTGGCGATTTCATTCGTCGTGCTGTTCATCTTGCGCGCGCTGGGTGCGCGGACGGCGAAACGCGAGGAGTTGGCGAAGTGACTCCTACGCGCTCCGTGAAGTACCTCACCCGCGTCGTCGCACTCGGTTACGTCGCGGTGTTGGTGATCGTGCCCGCGGGACTGATCTTGTGGCGGTCCTTCGCGCCGGGGCTGCGCGAGTTCTATGCGCAGATCAGCACGCCGGCGGCAATTTCTGCTCTGCAATTGTCGCTGCTGGTGGTCGCGCTCGTCGTGCCGCTGAATGTGTTGTTCGGTGTGCCGACCGCATTGGTGCTGGCGCGCAGCAGGTTTCGCGGCAAAGGCGCCCTGCAGGCCGTCATCGACCTGCCGTTCGCGGTGTCGCCGGTGGTTGTCGGCGTTGCCCTGATCGCGTTGTGGGGTTCCGCCGGGGCGCTGGGATTCGTCGAGCGCAACCTCGGCTTCAAGATAATTTTCGGGCTGCCCGGGATCGTGCTGGCGAGCATCTTCGTCACGCTGCCGTTCGTCATCCGCGAGGTGGAGCCCGTGCTGCACGAGATCGGCACCGAGCAGGAGGAGGCCGCCGCGACGCTGGGATCGAGTTGGTGGCAGACGTTTTGGCGGATCACGCTGCCGTCCATCCGGTGGGGGCTCACGTACGGTGTGGTGTTGACCGTCGCACGCACCCTCGGTGAATACGGCGCGGTGATCATGGTGTCGTCCAATTTGCCGGGCACGTCGCAGACCTTGACACTATTGGTGTCGGATCGCTACAGCCGCGGCGCGGAATACGGCGCGTATACGATTTCTACACTGCTGATGACGGTCGCGGTGCTGGTCTTGGTCATTCAGGTGGTCCTCGACACACGACGAGCGCGGGCAAGGAGTTGAGCATGGCCGACGCGATCACGCTGCGCGGTGTGAACAAGTGCTACGGCGACTTCACCGCGCTCGACAACATCAATTTCGCTGTGCCCAAAGGCTCATTGACCGCGCTGCTGGGGCCCAGCGGCTCCGGCAAGTCGACGCTGCTGCGTGCGATCGCGGGCCTCGACGAGCCTGACACGGGGACCATCACGATCGACGGCCGCGACGTGACCCGGGTACCGCCGCAACGGCGGGGGATCGGGTTCGTGTTCCAGCACTACGCGGCGTTCAAGCACATGACCGTTCGTGACAACGTCGCCTTCGGCCCGAAGATCCGCAAGCGGCCGAAAGCGGAGGTCAAGGCCAAGGTCGACGAACTGCTGGAAACGGTGGGGCTCAGCGGTTTTCAGAACCGCTACCCGAACCAGCTGTCAGGTGGGCAGCGCCAGCGGATGGCACTCGCCCGCGCGCTGGCGGTGGACCCCCAGGTGCTGCTGCTCGACGAGCCGTTCGGCGCGTTGGATGCCAAGGTCCGCGAAGACCTGCGGGCATGGCTGCGCCGACTGCACGACGAGGTGCATGTCACCACGGTGCTGGTCACGCATGACCAGTCCGAGGCGCTCGACGTGGCGGACCGGATCGCGGTGTTGAACAAGGGCCGCATCGAGCAGGTGGGCACTCCTACCGAGGTATACGACCTGCCGGCAAGCGATTTCGTGATGTCTTTCCTCGGAGCGGTATCGTCACTGAACGGAATCCTGGTGCGCCCCCATGACATTCGAGTCGGTCGCAATCCGGAGATGGCCGTCGCAACCAGTGACGGCACGGCGTCCAGCATCGGCGTGATGCGGGCGACGATCGACAGGATCGTGTACTTGGGATTCGAAGTGCGGGTGGAACTCACCAGTGCGGCGACGCGCGCGCCATTCACCGCGCAGATCACCCGCGGCGACGCAGAAGCGCTCGTGCTGAAAGAGGGCGACACGGTCTACGTGCGCGCTACCCGGGTGCCCCCGATCGCGGGTAACGAGCAAGTCGCTGAGTCGGAGTCAGACGCGACGCTGACAGCGCAGACGTCTTAAGCAGCGATCCGGTTCGCGACGGCTCGTGCCGCATCGAACCGGTCGAGCACCGTGGCCGCTACCAGCCGGTGCGTGCCCAGCGGCTCAGCCATCGGAATGCCCTGTGCCGCAGCGAAGTCCGCGACACGATCGGTGATCCTGCCGTGGGCGAGGAACCACGGCGCGATCACCAGCCGTCGCGCTCCGGCTGCATACATTTGCTCTGCCGCCTCGTCGACCGTCGGGCTAGGTCCGGTCGCGAACGCGGTAACGGCGCCGGCCCAGCGAGTGCCGGCGGCCAGTGCGCGGGCCACCCCGGCCGTGCGCGCATTCGCCGCCGCACGCGACGATCCCACTGCGACGACCAGCACGCCGACGTCGGGATCGCGCCGGGACACACCGAGCTCGCGCACGCGCCGGCGCAACACCGCGACGAGCCGGTCGTCCTCGCCGAGCACATTGGACTGCACCGCTTCGGAATCAGCGATCATCGCGGGAATGTCCACCCGCGCGTGGTATGCGTCGGCGAGCAGGAAAGGTGTGACAACCGTTGGGGCGCTGTCGACTTCGCGAAGCACGTCGCGCAGTTTCGGCTTCGACTGCTCGCAGAACGCAACCCGCACGTCCACCCCCGGGCGCAGCCGGCTGATCCGTGCGGCGACCGCGGCAG
>DASRFZ010000113.1:0-22741 GCA_035651275.1 Mycobacterium sp.
AAGCGGCAACGCCGCCGGGACGGCCGCGACGCCGGCCGGCGCCGCCCACCGATCCTCTCCGAAGCCGAGTTCCTCGCTCGCCGAGAGGCTGTCGAACGCGTGATGGTGGTGCGCGACAAGGTGCGCACCGAGCCGCCGCACGAGGGAGCGCGCTACACGCAGATCGCGGTGCTCGAGGACGGCGTGCTCGTCGAGCATTTCGTCACCAGCCCGGCATCGGCGTCACTGGTCGGCAACATCTACCTCGGCATCGTGCAAAACGTGCTGCCATCGATGGAGGCAGCGTTCGTCGACATCGGCCGCGGCCGCAACGGCGTGTTGTACGCGGGCGAAGTCAATTGGGACGCAGCGGGTCTCGGCGGTACCAATCGAAAGATCGAACAGGCGCTCAAGCCCGGCGACTACGTCGTCGTGCAAGTCAGCAAGGATCCGGTGGGGCACAAGGGCGCTCGGCTCACCACGCAGGTGTCGTTGGCCGGCCGCTATCTGGTGTATGTGCCGGGCGCGTCGTCGACCGGGATCAGCCGCAAACTGCCCGACACGGAACGCCAACGCCTGAAAGAGATTCTGCGCGAGGTCGTGCCGTCGGATGCGGGCGTGATCATCAGGACCGCGTCCGAGGGCGTGAAGGAAGACGACATCCGCTCCGACGTGAACCGCCTGCAGGAGCGCTGGAAGCAGATCGAGGAGAAGGCCGAGGAGATCAAGGGCAAGGCCGCCGGCGCTGCCGTCGCTCTCTATGAAGAGCCGGACGTGTTGGTCAAAGTGATCCGCGACCTGTTCAACGAAGACTTCTCCGGCCTGATCGTCTCCGGCGACGAGGCGTGGAACACGATCAACGACTACGTGAATTCCGTTGCGCCCGATTTGGTTCCGCGGCTCACCAAGTATGCCCCGGCATTAGAGGACGGGCCGGACGTGTTCGCTGTGCATCGCATCGACGAGCAATTGGCCAAGGCGATGGACCGCAAAGTGTGGCTGCCGTCGGGTGGCACGCTGGTGATCGACCGCACCGAGGCGATGACCGTCGTCGACGTCAACACCGGCAAATTCACCGGCTCCGGGGGCAACCTCGAAGAGACCGTGACCCGCAACAACCTCGAAGCGGCCGAGGAGATCGTTCGGCAGCTACGGCTGCGCGATATCGGCGGCATCGTCGTCATCGACTTCATCGACATGGTGTTGGAGTCCAACCGCGACCTCGTGCTGCGTCGGCTGACCGAGGCGCTGGCCCGCGACCGCACGCGCCATCAGGTGTCGGAGGTGACGTCGCTGGGCTTGGTGCAGCTGACCCGCAAGCGGCTGGGTACCGGCCTAGTCGAGGCGTTCTCGACGTCGTGTCCGCACTGCGGCGGCCGCGGCATCCTGCTGCACGCCGACCCGGTGGAGTCTGCGCCCTCGGGCCGCAAGGAGGGCGGCGGCCGGCGGGGCAAGCGTTCCCGCAAGGCGCGCGGCGACGAGCCCGCGATCGCGAAGGTGCCTGCCCACGTGCCTGGCGAGCATCCGCTGTTCAAGGCGATGGCCGCCGCGCGCACCGACGGCGACGAGGACGAGGAGCTGGTCCAGGAAGACGTCGAGGAGCCGATCGCCGAGCAGGTCGCCGAAGAAGTGGCCGAAGAGGATCTCGAGGACGAGGACTTCGACGAGTCTGACGAGGACGAAGAGGACGAAGAGGACGAGGACGAAGAAGACGACGACGAAATCGACGTCGACCTGGACGAGGACGACGAGGACCTCGACGACGACCTCGACATCGAGGTAGAGGACGCCGATTCCGACGACGTGGACGAAGACGCCGACGTCGAGGAGGTGCCCGTCATGACTGCGCAGGTGTCCGTCGTGCACGCACGGAGGCCACGCCGCTCAGCCGCACGCCCGGCCGGACCGCCACGGCACGACGAGTGAGGGCCGTTTGACCCTTAAGCCGCTGGTCACGTAACCTTGACCAGTTGTCGCGAGGCTGTTGCCGCGACAAAACCCCAGACTTGCGCGCCCCGGTGGCGCGTGCCCGCGAGGAGCAGAATGACGTACGCAATTGTCAAGACCGGTGGCAAGCAGTACAAGGTGGCCGCCGGAGACATCGTGAAGGTGGAGAAGCTGGACGCCGAGCCCGGCGCGAAGGTGTCCCTGCCGGTGGCGCTCGTCGTCGACGGCTCCGACATCACCACCGACGCGGCCAAGCTGTCGACGGTCGCGGTGACCGGCGAGGTGCTCGAGCATGTCAAGGGCCCCAAAATCCGCATTCACAAGTTCAAGAACAAGACCGGCTACCACAAGCGGCAGGGTCATCGTCAGCAGCTGACCGTGCTCAAGGTCACCGGGATCAAGTAGGGGAGCGACATGGCACACAAGAAGGGCGCGTCCAGCTCGCGCAACGGTCGCGACTCCGCAGCGCAGCGGCTCGGTGTGAAGCGGTTCGGCGGCCAGGTCGTCAAGGCCGGGGAAATCCTCGTCCGCCAGCGCGGCACCCATTTCCACCCGGGCGTCAACGTCGGCCGCGGCGGCGACGACACGTTGTTCGCGAAGGCCGCGGGTGCGGTCGAGTTCGCGGAGAAGCGCGGCCGCAAGACGGTCAACATCGTTCCCCTCGCGCGCTAGTCGCGCCGAGATTCACGTTGTGCAGCTGGTTACTCGCACTTCTTCTGCCTAACGTGAATTTCGGCTGAGGAGGACGCCCGATGTCTCGGTTCGTCGACCGTGTCGTGATCCACGTGCGGGCGGGAAACGGCGGTAACGGCTGCGCGTCGGTGCATCGGGAGAAGTTCAAGCCGCTCGGCGGACCCGACGGCGGCAACGGCGGCCGCGGCGGCAGCGTGTACCTCATCGTCGACCCGCAAGTGCAGACGCTGCTCGACTTTCACTTTCACCCGCACGTCGTCGCGCAGTCCGGCAAGCAGGGTCAGGGCTCCAACCGCGACGGCGCTGCCGCGGAGGACCTGTATCTCAAGGTGCCCGACGGCACCGTCGTGCTCGGCGACGACGGCCGGATACTGGCCGACCTGGTCGGCGCCGGCACCACGTTCTTGGCCGCGGCGGGTGGTCGCGGCGGACTTGGAAACGCAGCACTTGCGTCGCGCGCCCGCAAGGCGCCGGGTTTCGCACTGCTCGGGGAGAAGGGACAGGCCCGCGACCTGACGCTGGAACTGAAGACCGTCGCCGACGTGGGTCTGGTCGGCTTTCCGTCGGCGGGCAAGTCGTCGCTGGTGTCGGTGCTGTCGGCGGCCAAGCCCAAGATCGCCGACTATCCGTTCACCACACTGGCGCCCAACCTTGGGGTGGTGTCCGCCGGAGAGCACTCGTTCACCATGGCCGACGTTCCAGGGCTGATTCCCGGTGCGTCGGAAGGCCGCGGTCTCGGCCTGGAGTTCCTGCGACATATCGAACGCTGCGCGGTGCTTGTGCACGTTATCGACTGTGCCACGCTCGAACCCGACCGTGACCCGGTCTCCGACATCGAAGCACTGGAGGCGGAGCTCGCCGCGTATTCGCCGACGCTGCAATCAGATTCGACGCTCGTCGACCTGTCCGAGCGGCCGCGCGCGGTGGTCTTGAACAAAATCGACCTGCCCGACGCGCGCGAGCTGGCCGAGTTCGTCCACGACGAGATCGCTCGCCGCTTCGGATGGCCGGTGTTCGCGGTGTCGACGCTGACCCGCGAAGGGTTGCGGCCGTTGACGTTCGCGTTGTGGGAGATGGTGGCCGCTTATCGTGCTGCCCACCCGGCCGCGCCACCGCGCCGCCCGGTGATCCGGCCTGTCCCCGTCGACGAGAGCGGGTTCACAGTGCAGCCCGACCGCGAGAATCCTGGGGGATTCGTTGTACGCGGTGTGCGGCCCGAACGTTGGGTCAACCAAACGAGTTTCGACAACGACGAAGCGGTTGGGTATCTCGGCGATCGGCTGGCCCGGCTCGGTGTCGAGGACGAGCTTCTGCGGCTCGGTGCGAAACCCGGTTGCGAAGTGACGATCGGCGATGTCACATTCGAGTGGGAGCCGCAGACACCCGCAGGGGTCGACGTGACGCTCTCCGGCCGCGGAACCGACGTTCGACTGGACCGCACCGAGCGGGTGTCGGCGGCGGAGCGCAAGGCGGCCAGGAAAGAACGCCGGCGGCTCGTCGATGAGCGCTCGCGCGAAGAGCATCAGCCCAGGGAGGAGACATGACGTCGCCGACCCGGGAGGCGGTACGCACCGCACGCAGCGTGGTGATCAAGGTCGGCACCACGGCGCTGACCACGGAGACCGGCATGTTCGACGTGAGCAGACTCGAGAAGCTCGCCGACGCCATCGAGACCCGAATGAAGGCGGGCTCCGACGTCGTCATCGTGTCGTCAGGCGCTATTGCCGCCGGGCTAGAGCCCCTCGGATTGTCCCGCCGCCCAAGCGATCTCGCCACCAAGCAAGCTGCCGCGAGCGTTGGGCAGGTCGCGCTGGTGAACTCGTGGAGCGCGGCGTTCGGGCGGTACCGCCGCACGGTCGGTCAGGTGTTGCTGACCGCGCACGACATCGCGCAACGTGTGCAGCACACCAACGCCCAGCGCACACTGGACCGGCTGCGCGCGTTGCATGCTGTGGCGATCGTCAACGAGAACGACACTGTGGCCACCAACGAGATCCGGTTCGGTGACAACGACCGGCTGTCGGCGCTCGTCGCGCATCTGGTGGGCGCTGATGCGCTGGTGCTGCTGTCGGACGTCGACGGTTTGTACGACTCCGATCCGCGAAAAGGAAACGCGCGGTTGATCTCTGAAGTGACGGGACCCGCCGACCTCGGCGGTGTGGTCGCGGGCCGGGGTCATCATCTCGGTACCGGCGGGATGGCGTCGAAGCTGTCGGCCGCGCTGCTGGCGTCGGACGCCGGGGTGCCGGTGCTGCTGGCCGCGGCCTCGGATGCTGCCACCGCACTGACGGACGCGTCGGTCGGCACGGTCTTTGCGCCACGCAGTGCGCGGATGTCGGCGCGTCGGTTCTGGGTGCGCTATGCCGCCGAAGCCGCGGGCTCGCTGACACTCGACGCGGGTGCGGTGCGCGCGGTGACCCGGCAGCGCAGGTCGCTGCTGCCGGCGGGAATCACCGCGCTGTCGGGCCGCTTCTTCGGCGGCGACGTCGTGGAGTTGCAGGATCCGGATGCGGCGGTGGTCGCCCGCGGCGTCGTGGCTTACGACGCAACCGAACTCGCGACGATGCTAGGCCGCTCGACGTCGGAGCTGCCGGCCGAATTACGCCGTCCCGCGGTGCACGCCGACGACCTGGTGGCCGTCTAGACCTGCACGCTCTGCTCGGGGCCGAACCGAATTCCGGTGGCCTCCTTGCCGATCAGCGTCAAAAACGCCACGACGATGAGCACCGGAACCACCGTCGCCGCCAACGCGAACGGGTAACCGTGGGCGTGCGCCAACCGCTCCTGGATCGGCAGGTTGAATGCGGCCAGCAGATTGCCAAGCTGATACGTCACTCCCGGGTAGAAGCCGCGGATCGCGTCCGGCGACATCTCAGTCAGGTGTGCGGGAATCACGCCCCACGCGCCCTGCACGACCAACTGCATCAAGAACGCACCGAGGCACAGCATCGCCGCGGTGCGCGAGTACGCGAACAGCGGCACGATCGGCAGCCCGAGCAGCGCGCAGAACACAATGGTGTAGCGGCGGCCGTAGCGCTGCGACAGCGTGCCGAAAATCAGGCCGCCGATGATCGCTCCGACGTTGTATATCACCGCAATCCACCGTGCGGTCGAGACCGCCAGGCCGGCACCGCCGTCGTGTGCGGCCGACAAGAACGTCGGATACACGTCCTGCGTACCGTGACTCATCCAGTTGAACGCTGTCATCAGCAGCACCAGGTAGACGAACCGCTGAATGATCTTCGGGTCGAGCAGCAGATCGCGGAACCTGGTGCGGGTCATGCGTATTCGCTGCTGCGTTGCTTCCCAGACTTCGGATTCACGCACACGGGAGCGGATGATCAGGCTGATCATCGCCGGGATGATGCTCAGGCCGAACAACCAGCGCCACGACAGCCCGAGCCAGTCCATCACGAGCAGCGAGGCCAGCGCGGCCAGCAGGTAGCCGAACGCGTAGCCCTCCTGCAGCAGGCCGGAGAAGAAGCCGCGGCGTTCGGCGGGGATCTTCTCCATTGCCAGCGCCGCGCCCAGGCCCCACTCGCCGCCCATGCCGATGCCGTACAGCAGCCGAAGAATCACCAGCACAGTGAGATTGGGCGCAAACGCGCACAGAAAGCCGACGACCGAATAGAACGTCACATCGACCATCAGCGGTCTGCGCCGGCCCACTTTGTCCGCCCAGAACCCGAACAGCAGCGCGCCCACCGGACGCATGATCAGTGTCGCCGTGGTGATGAACGCGACTTCGGTGGTGGACCGGTGAAACGTCCGCGCGATGTCGGCATACACCAGCACGACGATGAAGTAGTCGAACGCGTCCATCGTCCAGCCAAGTTCTGCGGCAATGAACGCGTTGCGCTGATCACTGCTCAGCCGCTGTTTGGTCACCACCGTTCACCAGGTGTCGATACCGGTGCGGCGGGCGGCGTTCGCCCAGCCGTCGGTCGCCACTGGGTGGCTGAGCACGGTCGCTGCGATGACCGCACGGGTGTCGGCGGGGTCGATCACCTCGTCGATCTCCAAATGTGACGCCGCGTTCAGCGCGCTGCCCTGCCTGTATGCCGCGGCCAGCAACTCGTCGTAGGTCTTCTGCCGCTCGTCGGGATCGGCGATCGCGTTGAGCCGGTCGCGCGCGCCTATTCGCACTGCGCCTTCGAGGTTCATGCCGCCGAATTCGCCTGTGGGCCATGCGACTGTCGCCGCGGTGTTGTGAAAACTCCCGGCGGCCATCGCCATCGCGCCGAGGCCGTACCCCTTGCGCAGCACCACGGTGACCATCGGCACCGTCATGTTGCCGCCGAGCACGAACAACCGGGAAAAATGACGAACGGTCGCCGTCTTCTCGGCCTCCGGCCCGACCATGAAGCCCGGTGTGTCACACAGCGATACCACCGGCAGGCCGAACGCGTCGCACAACTGCAGAAAGCGTGCAAGCTTGTCGGCGCCGTCTGCGTCGATCGCGCCGCCGAGCCGCGCGGGATTGTTGGCGATCACTGCGACGCTGCGGCCCTCGATGCGTGCCAACGCGGTGACGACGCACTCGCCGAACCCGGAGCGCAGTTCCTGAACCGATTCGACATCGAACAACGTGGCGAGCACCGACCGGATGTCGTAGGTGTGTTTGCGGTTCTCCGGCACGACATGTCGCAGCCCGCGCTGCTCGTCGGCCTCGAAATCCGGCAGCGCCCCCTGGAAGTAGGCAAGGTAGCGCTTCGCCGCGGCAACAGCTTCCGCTTCGTCGGCGACCGCGATGTCGACGACCCCGTTGCGAATTTGGGTGTCGACGGGGCCGACCTGCTCGGGAGTGAATGTGCCGAGGCCACCCCCTTCGATCATCACCGGCCCCGCCATGCCGATGTTCGCGCCGGCGGCCGCGATGATCACGTCGCAGGTGCCCAGCAGTGCGGCGTTGCCCGCGAAACAGCGTCCGGCCACGATTCCGACCAGGGGGACGATTCCGCTGAGAGCACCCATGGCGGCGAACGTGCCGACATTCAAGCCTGCGACGACCGTGGGGTCCGAGTCGCCGGGACGTCCACCCGCGCCCTCGGCGAACAGCACGACCGGATACCGTTGCAGCCGAGCCTGTTCCAGCAGCCGGTCGGACTTGCGGTGACCGAAAAAGCCCTGCGTTCCGGACAACACGGTGTAGTCGTAGGCGACGATCGCGCACATGCTGCGATCGGGCGGGAACAGCTCGCCGTTGACGAGGCCCAAGCCGGTGATCACGCCGTCGGCCGGTGTGACGTCCTCAAGCTCGGTACTCGTGCGCCGATTCCGTTGCGCGGCAACCGCCAACCCGCCGTATTCGACGAGCAGGCCGTCGTCGGTCAGGTCGGCGATGTTCTCCCGTGCGGTGCGCATCCCGCGGTCGTGCCGGCGGGCAACAGCGTCCGGGCGCTGCCCATCGAGCAGCTTGCCGCGACGTTCGAAAAGGGCTGCGAGATCAGGCCGTACCGTCTCGAGATCGACATGTGCGTCGTCGGCGCCCGACGCACGCGAGCCCGCGACAGGGTCGAGCGTGATCACGATATCCCCGGCGGCGACGATGTCGCCGGGTTTCGCCCGGATGCCCTCGACGCGGCCGTCGTGTGCGGCCGTGAGCTGATGATGCATCTTCATCGCTTCGATCACCGCCAATGTCGTTCCGGCGCTGACCATCTGGCCGACTGTGACGTCGACGGCGACCACCGTGCCCGCCATCGGCGAGCGTATTGCGGCCGTCATGCCACGCCTGCCGTGTCGGCAAGTTCGTCGGCCAGAAGACGCAGCGTTGGAGAGCATCCAGCGTCGACCTTCACAGTGGCCAGGGGGTCGCCCCGGGTCGGCCCCCGGTTGACGATCGCGATGGGCATACCGCGCGCCGCAGCGTGCCGCACGAATCGGTAACCCGAGAACACCGTCAGCGACGACCCCGCGACGAGCAGCGCATCGGCAGAATCGACGAGCGAATATGCTTGCGTTACCCGGGCTTTGGGGACGCTCTCGCCGAAGTACACGATGTCGGGCTTGAGCATGCCGCCACACGACGGGCAGTCCACAATGCGAAACGACGACGTGTCCGCCACCACTGCGTCGGCATCGGGCGCCACCGCCAACCGATCGGCCCCAGCGTCAAACCCCGGATTCAGCGCCTCGAGTGTGCGGGCCAGGCACGACCGCGTCATCGTGTGCCCGCACTCCAGGCAGATCACCCGCGCGTAGGTGCCATGCAGGTTCACCACGTTGCGGCTGCCGGCCTTGGTGTGCAACAGATCTACGTTTTGCGTGATCACCCCGGTGACGACGCCGGCCCGCTCGAGGGCGGCGACGGCTCGATGCCCCGCATTCGGCGGGGTGGCGTTCATGTGCCGCCAGCCGATGTGGTTGCGGGCCCAATACCGTTGGCGGAACACCGGATCCGACGTGAACTGCTGGATCGTCATCGGATTGCTCGGCGGTGAATCGGGTCCGCTGTAATCCGGGATGCCGGAATCGGTCGAGATGCCCGCACCGGAAAGCACGGCGACCCGCCTGCCGGTGAGTGCCGTCAATAGCCGGTCAGCATCCATGGTTCGAGACTAGGCGGTGTCGTCGCCGCTTAGATCGGCCCACACCTTGTTCGCGGCGTCGCGCGTGCGCTGGTCCGGAACGATCGGCGCGCCGAAGGCCGGTTGCTCGGCGGGGGCACCGCTGATGTGTTCCAGCAGTGCGACCGCGAGTGCGCGCACTTTGACGTTGAACTCCTGGCTCGTCTGCCGGAGAACGCCCCATGCGGTGTCGGCGTCGCAGCCCAGGCGGCCCATCAGGGCGCCCTTGGCTTGCTCGATCGCTCCCCGCGACTGAAGGATGGTCAGCATGTCCTCGATGCCCGCGGCGTTCTCTGCGGCCGTCGTGACGAACGCCGCGTTCACCAGCCGCTCGTAGTTGATCAGCGTGGCCACCGTCGCCGCGGTCGCGGGCAGGTTGAGAAGGCAGGAGATGGCGATGTTCCCACCGTCCTCCCAGAGACCGGGCACCGAGACGGCGCCGCACACCTGCTCCCAGGTGTCGCGCTCCTTCGGCACGCGCGCGGTCATGGCCTCGAGCGTGAGGGCGGGCCACCGCTCGTCGGTCCACAAGTCCAGGCTCAGCACGGGGACTTCATGGCGCAGGGAATCCGGCAGCGGGCCGCCGAGGCCGGCCAGTTGGGAGTTGAGGATCTCGGCGCCGGCTCCTCGTTGTGCGGCCAGCATGGGTTCGCCGCTGAAGCGCTCGCCGTGGACTGTGATAGTCAGGCCGAGCGCTTCGGGCATGTCGCGGTGCACCCGTTCCAGGATGCGGTGCAACAGGGCGAAGAGTTGCGGGTGCTTGCGGGGCTGAAACCGCGGGACCGGCATCGCTACTCGTCAGGCGTGCTGACGGTGGCGACGCGGTCCAGGCCGGACACCGAGATCAATGTCTTGATCGGGCCCGCCTGTTTGACGACGAGCCGCAACTTCGTGGTCGCCGCGACGGAGAACAGGGCCCGCACCGTCGCGCTGTCGCAATAGGACACTTTCGACAAATCGACGGTGATCGCGTCCGCGCTGTCCGCGGCCTGGACCATCAGGTCCTGGAACTCGTTGACGTTGGCCAGGTCGATGTCGCCTATCGCGGTCACGACGGGCTGGTGCTCGCCGTTGCCGGCTGTCAGCCGGAATTGAACGTCGGTCATCAGTGCAGCTCCTTGAGCATCTCCACTGTGGTGCCCTGGCCGGTCGCTGTGATTTCAACGGAGTCGACCAGAGCGTTCATCAACGCGATGCCGTGGCCGCGGTCGGCGGTCGCTCGAGACGACTGGTGCCACTGCCCGTCGTCCGTCACGGCAAGCGCCAGTCCGCGTTTGGTGAGTTGCGCAGTCACGGTGAGTTCGACGTCGTGGGCTACGCCCCGCGTGGCGTGTTCGGTGGCGTTGGCCGCGGCTTCACCCACCGCCAACAGAACCTCTTCGGCGGTGTCGGTGCTGACCGCGGCGGCAGGCAGCCAGCGGCGCAGATGAGCGCGGATCGTCGCGAGGCTGGCGGGCCGCGCGGGTGATCGAAGCGTTAGCGACGCAGGAGGGTGGCGGTAGAGCAAGACGGCGACGTCGTCGTCGAACCCCGACGGCGGCGCGAGATCGGTCATCAGCCTGTCAGCAAGGTGGTCGGGGTGCGAATGCCGGTGACTGTCAAGGGCTTTCGACGCCCGTTCGATACCGACGGACAGTGACTCGCCTCGGCGTTCGATCAGGCCGTCGGTGTAGAGCAGCAGCGTGGCGCCGGGCAGCAGCGTGACTTCGGCCTCGGGACGCGACCACACGGTTTCGGTGGCGGCCAGCGGCACCGATTGCGCGTGGTCCAACAGATGCGATCCGGTTCGGTCGACGAGCACGGGAGGCGGATGGCCCGCGCTGCTGTATCGCACGGTCGAGGCGGCCACGTCGATGACCGCGCAGAACACCGTCGTGCAGCTGGCCGCCGGGATCCGGCGGGCGAACCGGTCGAGGTCGCTCAGCGCCTGGGCGGGCATGGGCGTGCGCAGCAGCAGGGCTTGAGCGGCCGAGCGCAGTTGCCCCATTACCGCCGCCGCCGGCAGCCCGCGCCCGACGGAGTCGCCGACGACGATGCCGATGCGGCCCTCACCGAGCTCGATCACGTCGTACCAGTCGCCGCCGACCTCGAGCGGTTCGACGGCCGGCGTGTAGCGCACCGCGAACCCGTGCGGCAGCTGCGTGGGGCCGAGGATGGCGTGCTGCAACGTGAGTGCGACCGCGCGGGTCTGCTCGTACTCGCGGGCTCTGATCTGCAAGGTCTGCGCGTCGGTCAGCGCCCGGCTGAGCTGCGCGGTGATCAGATCGAAGAAACCGCGAAAGTCGTCGTCGAGTGCGCGGTAGGGCGTCACCGCGGCAATCATCGCCGTGGCCGGCAGATCCTCGCCGCCGCTTTGCACCGGCAGGATCAGCGCCGTGCGGGGCGGCTGGTCGCCCACCGGACTCGCGCCGGCCTGCATCGCGTCGCCCCACGCTTGCGGCACGGTGTCCAAAACCATTGAGGCACCGGTGTTTACGATGTCCCGCAACACCAGACCGGCGGTCGAGCCGTACACCGCCGTCGCGGGCACGGACGGGTCGGACACGCCCATCGACCCGACCAGATGCGCAGTCGCATCGCCGGGGTACAACCGGTAGATCGCCGCGAGCGGGATGTCGGCGCGGTCGTCGGCCAGGGTCTGCAGGGCCGCGTCGCACACGCTCTCGACGGTCGCGCTGTGTCCGGTCGCGGCGACCGTAGTCTTTTCGCCGAGCGTGCGCAGCGTCCGCAGTCGCCGATCGCTCAACACGCGCTGCGTGGTCTCGGTGACTGCGGTGAACACGCCGCCGACGGCGCCGGACTCGTCGCGAATTGCGCTGTAGGAGTAGGTGAAGTAAGCCTCTTCCAGGTAGCCAGAGCGCATGGCGGGCAGCAGCTGGTCCCGCGAGAACGTGGCTTGCCCGGTGGCCAGCACGCTGCGTAGCTGTTCGCCGATGATGTGCCAGGTCTCCGGCCAGACCTCGCGACCCGGCCAGCCGAGGGCGGGATGCTTGTCGGGCCCGAGGATCGGCACCCAAGCGTCGTTGTAAAGCAGCACCTGGTCCGGGCCCCACCAGATCACCATCGGATATCGAGAATCCAGACAGATCCCGACCGCGGTGCGAAGGCTCTGCGGCCATCTCGGCACGGGTCCGAGCGGAGTGGCGGCCCAGTCGAACGCCGACATCCGGGCGGCCATCTCGCCGGGGCCCACGAACGGCGACACGTTGGCGGAGCGGTGCCCGCCGGGCCAGGAGCCGGGCAGCTGCGTCATCCGGCACCTCCTGTCGCTATGCCGCCGCGCCACCATTTTCAGCACGTAGGCGAAAGATCGCCTGCCTCTGCTTGACAGTCGGTATCACCGACAAGTGTCTTACCACGTCGGCGGCAAATAGCAGAGGAATAGCGGGCGACTGGTCAGAATCCGAGCTGGCTATTGCAGGCAGTCGGTGGCGCTGATGATCTCCGCGTTCATGTTGCTTTTCATCATCTTGAGGGCGGCACCGCCGAGTTCAGAGTCGATGTGTGCGACCGCGTCCGATGGCACGACAACCGAAAAATGCCGGATATAGGCGTCGAGCGCGGAGTACAGAATGCACTGTTCGGTCACCTGGCCGGTGAGGATCACGCGTTGTACGTCGAGTCCGCCGAGCAGATATTCCAGGGCGGTCGAATAGAAGGCGCTGTGGCGGACTTTCTGCAGGAACCGGCACTCGGACGGCGGGACGATCGGTTCGACGAGATCGGGCCGCTTACCGTCGAGCGCAGACCGAATCAGGTCGTGGTGGGTGGCGGTGAAGTCGCCATAGTTGTCGTTGACGTAGATCAGATCGACGTCGTCGCGCTGGTGGGCTTCAGAAATCAACCGGGCCAGCGGGTCGACGATCTTTTCGACGCTTTCCGTGAGCTTTTCCGCGTCGCGGTGCTCGTAGGTGTTCATCATGTCGATGACCAGCACGGCCGTTTCGCTCATGTCGTCATCAATACCCTGTCGGCTTCGTCAACAAGCCTTTTGCGAGTCGGCGATTAATGCCGCAGGCGGAAGGGCAACAATGGGTCATGGACTTCTACTCGGCCTACCGGCACGGTTTCGTCCGCGTGGCCGCCTGCACGATCCACACCGCGATCGCCGATCCGGCCGCGAACGCCGAGTCCGTGCTTAGCCTGGCACGCGACTGCCACGACGACGGCGTCGCGCTGGCCGTGTTTCCCGAGCTGACGCTGTCGGGCTATTCGATCGAAGACATCGTGCTGCAGGACGCGCTGCTCGACGGGGTCGAGGACGCCTTGTCCGAGATCGTCGGCGCCTCGGCGGATCTGCTGCCGGTGCTCGTGGTGGGTGCGCCGCTGCGGTGTCGGCACCGGGTCTACAACACGGCGGTCGTCGTGCATCGCGGCCGGGTGCTCGGTGTTGTGCCCAAGTCGTATCTGCCGACCTACCGGGAGTTCTACGAGCGGCGGTTCTTCGCACCGGGTGACGACGTGCGCGGGGTGATTCGGCTGGGCGGCGCGGAGGTGCCGTTCGGGCCGGACCTGTTGTTCGCGGCGACCGATGTTCCGGGCTTCGTGCTGCACGTGGAGGTCTGCGAGGACATGTTCGTGCCGGTGCCGCCGAGCGCCGACGCCGCGCTGGCGGGTGCGACGGTGCTGGCCAACCTGTCCGGAAGCCCGATCACGATCGCGCGGGCGGAAGACCGCTGCCTGCTGGCCCGGTCGGCCTCGGCGCGGTGCCTGGCCGCCTACGTGTACGCCGCGGCGGGGGAGGGTGAGTCGACCACCGACCTGGCGTGGGACGGGCAGACGATGATCTGGGAGAACGGTCGGCTGCTGGATTCCAGCGAGCGGTTTCCGAAGGGGCCGCGCAGGTCGGTCGCCGACGTCGACCTCGAGCTCCTGCGGTCCGAGCGGCTGCGGATGGGAACGTTCGACGACAACCGCCGCAGCCGGGTGCAGTCCACGGAGGCCTTCCGCCGCACGGAGTTTCGGCTCGATCCGCCCAGCGGAGACATCGGGTTGCGTCGAGTTGTCGAACGATTCCCGTTCGTGCCGTCGAATGCCGAACGCCTGGAACAGGATTGCTACGAGGGCTACAACATCCAGGTGGCCGGATTGGAGCAGCGACTGCGTGCGCTGGACTACCCGAAGGTGGTCATCGGTGTGTCCGGCGGCCTCGACTCGACGCACGCGTTGATCGTCGCCGCGCGCGCGATGGATCGCGAAAAGCGGCCCCGCAGTGACATTCTCGCGTTCACGCTACCTGGCTTCGCGACGGGCGACCGGACGAAGACCAACGCGATCCGGCTGTCTCGCGCATTGGGTGTGACGTTCGAGGAGATCGACATTCGCCCGACGGCGGAGTTGATGCTCAAGGAGATGGGCCATCCGTTCGGGCGGGGCGAACATGTCTACGATGTGACGTTCGAGAATGTCCAGGCCGGCCTGCGCACCGACTACCTGTTCCGAATGGCCAACCAGCGCGGCGGGATCGTGCTGGGCACCGGCGACCTCTCGGAGCTCGCGCTGGGATGGTCGACGTATGGGGTCGGCGACCAGATGTCGCACTACAACGTCAACGCCGGTGTGCCGAAGACGTTGATACAGCACCTGATTCGCTGGGTGATCTCGTCGGGGCAATTCGAGTCCGCGGTGTGCGAGGTGCTGCAGTCGGTGCTCGACACCGAGATCACACCCGAACTCGTGCCGACGGGTGAGGAAGAGGAACTGCAGAGCAGCGAGGCGAAGGTCGGACCGTATTCGCTGCAAGACTTTTCGTTGTTCCAGGTGCTGCGGTACGGCTTCCGGCCGTCGAAGGTCGCGTTCCTAGCGTGGCATGCGTGGAGCGACGCGGAGCGCGGCGAGTGGCCACCAGGGTTCCCGCTTGACAAGCGGCCGTCGTACTCGCTGAAGGAGATTCGGCACTGGCTGCAGGTTTTCGTCGAGCGGTTCTACTCGTTCAGCCAGTTCAAGCGCTCAGCACTGCCCAACGGGCCCAAGGTGTCTCACGGCGGCTCGCTGTCGCCGCGCGGTGACTGGCGGGCGCCGTCGGACATGTCGGCACGCACCTGGCTCGACGAGATCGAACGCGACGTCCCCGAGGACTAGCGGCGAAAGGCCTAACGACCAAGCGCGTCCGCTATAGCTTCGTCGACGGGTGCGCAGTCGCCCGCACCCGGCACCAACGTCGCGAGAGCGCCTGCGGCACACGCCCGCTGTAGCGCCTCGTCGACGTCCGTCGACCAGCCCGCCGCCAGCACGCCCGCGAATACGTCGCCAGCGCCGGTGCTGTCGACGGCCTCTACCGCTGGCGCCGCGATGTCGGCTCGGCGGTCGCCGGTGATATGCGACGCGCCGTGGGCACCGCGGGTGATCACGAGATGCGGTACCGGCCAACGCCATTCGGCCGATTCGGATTCGTTGAAAACGACGACGTCCGTCAGCGACGCCAATTCACTCATCTCCGGCGACGAACTCGGCGGTGACGCATTGACGATGACCGTCGCGTCCGCGTCACGCGCGATCCGGGCCGCGGCGACGGCCGTCGGCGCCGGAATCTCCAGCTGTATCAACACCACATCGGCGTCGGCGATCACCATCCGCACAGCAGGCGAGTCAAGAACCAGATGACCGTTGGCTCCCGGTGCGACGACGATCATGTTCTCGGCATGGCTGTCCACCATGATCGCTGCCGCGCCACTCGGCCCCGGCACAGTTATCAGTCCAGCGGTGCCGACGTCGTTGGCGTGCAAGTGGGTCAGCAGGGAATCAGCGGCAGCGTCACTGCCGAGCGCGCCGACGAACTGGACCTCGGCGCCGGCCCTCGCGGCGGCCAGCGCTTGATTGGCGCCCTTGCCGCCGGGCGACGACGTGAGCGCGGAGGCCAGCACGGTATCGCCGGGGCGAGGCAGCGTCTCCACGGTGAAGATGAGGTCGCTGTTCACGCTGCCCACGACGCACACCCGTGCCACGTAGTGAGGTTAGCCCCGAGCACCCAACCGACCGGTTGGCCCGATACCCTGAGGTGATGAGTCTGGAGGCACCGCCGGTGCAAGACCTGCGTCAACACGTGCATGACGCCGCTCGCCGTGCGCGGGTCGCCTCCCGCGTACTGGCCACCTTGTCGACCGCCGACAAGGACAGGGCACTGCACGCCGCGGCGGACACGCTGCTGTCTCACATGCACGAGATCCTGGCCGCCAACGCCGAGGACATCGAGACCGCGCGGGCGGCGGGCACCAGCGACGCGCTCCTCGACCGGCTGGCGCTGAACCCGCAGCGCGTCGACGGCATCGCCGCGGGGCTGCGTCAGGTCGCGGGCCTGCCGGACCCGATCGGCGAGGTGCTGCGCGGACGGACGTTGCCCAACGGTTTGGAGCTGCGTCAGCAACGCGTGCCGTTCGGCGTGGTCGGCATCGTCTACGAAAGCCGGCCGAACGTCACGGTCGACGCGTTCGGTCTGACGCTCAAGTCCGGCAACGCGGTGCTGTTGAGGGGCAGCTCGTCGGCTGCACGGTCCAACGCGGCGTTGGTCAATGTGCTGCGAGCGGCGTTGGCTACCGAGAACCTGCCCGCCGACGCCGCTCAGCTGCTCGCCAGCGACGACCGGTCTACCGTCACGCACTTGATCCAGGCACGCGGCCTCGTCGACGTCGTGATCCCACGCGGCGGTGCGGGTCTGATCGACGCGGTCGTGCGCGACGCGCAGGTGCCGACCATCGAGACCGGCGTCGGCAACTGCCATGTGTACGTCCACGAAGCCGCCGACCTGGACGTCGCCGAGCGGGTGCTGTTGAACGCGAAGACGCGCAGACCCAGCGTGTGCAATGCCGCCGAGACGCTGCTGGTGGATGCGGCGGTGGCCGAGGTGGCGTTGCCGCGCTTGACGAACGCGCTGCAGGCGGCCGGCGTCACGATCCACGCCGGGGACGCCGAAGACGACCTGCGCCGCGAATACCTGTCGATGGACATCGCGGTCTCGGTGGTCGACGGACTCGATGCGGCGATCCGCCATGTCAACGAATACGGCACCGGCCACACTGAGGCGATCGTCACGACCAATCTGGCTGCGGCCCAACGCTTTACCGAAGAAGTCGACGCCGCCGCGGTGATGGTCAATGCGTCGACGGCGTTCACCGACGGCGAGCAGTTCGGGTTCGGGGCCGAAATTGGCATCTCGACGCAGAAACTGCACGCCCGCGGGCCGATGGGCCTGCCCGAACTGACCTCTACCAAATGGATCGTGTGGGGGAACGGACAAACCCGCCCGACCTGACAAGGAGCACTAGTGAGCGTTCCCGCACGGCCCGTGCCGCTGTTCGCCGACATCGACGACGTGGCGCGTCGCCTCGCCGAAACCGGGTACCTTCCCGACACCGCCACGGCCACAGCGGTCTTCCTCGCCGACCGGTTGGGCAAGCCGCTGTTGGTGGAAGGTCCGGCCGGCGTGGGCAAGACCGAATTGGCCCGCGCCGTCGCGCAAGCGACCGACTCGGGATTGGTGCGGCTGCAGTGCTATGAGGGTGTCGACGAGTCCCGCGCGCTGTACGAGTGGAACCACGCGAAGCAGATCCTGCGCATCCAAGCGGGTTCGGGCGACTGGGAGCACACGAAGACCGACGTCTTCTCCGAGGAATTCCTGCTGACGCGCCCGTTGCTGACCGCGATCCGGCGCACCGAGCCGACCGTTCTGCTTGTCGACGAAACCGACAAGGCCGACATCGAAATCGAGGGTCTGCTGCTGGAGGTGCTGTCCGACTTCGCCGTCACCGTGCCCGAACTCGGCACGATTGTCGCCGACCGGGCTCCGTTCGTCGTGCTGACGTCCAATGCGACGCGGGAACTTTCCGAGGCGCTCAAACGTCGTTGTCTGTTCCTGCACATTGACTTTCCCGATCCCGACCTAGAGCGCCGCATCCTGCTGTCGCGAGTACCCGAGTTGCCCGAACACCTGGCCGAAGAACTTGTTCGGGTCATCGGCGTTCTGCGCGGCATGCAGCTGAAGAAGTTGCCGTCGGTGGCCGAGACGATCGACTGGGGCCGAACGCTGTTGGCGCTCGGGCTCGACACGATCGACGACGCGACGATCGCCTCGACGCTGGGCGTGGTTCTCAAGCACCAGTCCGACGTCACCCGGGCGGCGGGGGAGCTGAGGCTGAACTAATGGCCGCCCGCCGCACCCGCCCGCCGCAGCCGTTGGCGCCGCACGGCCTACCCGGCCACCTGGTCGGCTTTGTGGAAGCGCTTCGAGCCCAGGGAATTTCGGTTGGGCCATCTGAGACTGTCGACGCCGGACGGGTGATGAGCGTGCTGGGACTCGGCGACCGCGAAGTGCTGCGCGAAGGCATCGCCTGCGCCGTGCTGCGCCGTCCCGATCACCGCGACACCTACGACGCGATGTTCGACCTGTGGTTCCCCGCGGCGCTCGGAACGCGGGCAACCGTCCTTCTCTCCGACGATGACGACGAGACCGCGCCACCTCCCGACGACATCGAGGGATTGCGCGCACAGCTCATCGAATTACTCGGCGCCGACGGCGATCTCGCCGATCGCGACGAGCGGATGGAGGCGTTGGTCGCGCACATCGTGGAGGCGTACGGCCGTTACAGCTCGAGCCGCGGGCCGTCGTATTCGTCGTATCAGGCGCTCAAGGCCATGGCTCTGGATCAGCTCGAAGGACGGTTGCTTGCCGGATTGCTGGCACCCTACGGCGAAGAACCGACCCCGACGCAAGAGCAGATCGCTAAAGCGCAAGCAGCACAACGTATTTCGAAGCTCCGCAAGATGGTTGAGGCTGAGACCAAGCGGCGCACCGCCGAGCAGCTCGGCCGCGACCACGTGACGATGTACGGGATCCCGCAGTTGTCGGAGAACGTGGAATTCCTCAGGGCGTCCGGCGAGCAGCTGCGGCAGATGCGACGGGTGGTAGCGCCGCTCGCCCGCACGCTCGCCACGAGGCTTGCGGCGCGGCGACGCCGGTCCCGCGCGGGCCAGATCGACCTGCGAAAGACGTTGCGCAAGTCGCTGAGTACGGGCGGCGTGCCGATCGACGTGGTGCTGCGCAAGCCGCGGCCGGCCCGCCCGGAGTTGGTTGTGCTGTGCGACGTGTCGGGCTCGGTGGCAGGTTTCAGCCACTTCACGCTGCTGCTGGTGCACGCATTGCGCCAGCAGTTCTCGCGGGTGCGGGTCTTCGCATTCATCGACACCACCGACGAGGTGACGCACCTGTTCGGCCCGGAAGCGGATTTGGCGATGGCCATTCAGCGGATCACCCGCGAGTCGGGTGTGTACACGCGCGACGGGCACAGCGACTACGGGAACGCATTCATCTCGTTCACCGAGAACTACCCGACGGTGCTGTCGCCGCGCAGTTCGCTGCTGGTGCTCGGGGACGGGCGAAACAACTACCGCAACCCCGAGATCGACGTGCTGCACCGGATGGTCAACGAAAGCCGGCATGCGCACTGGCTAAACCCGGAGCCGCGGCACCTTTGGGGCAGCGGCGACTCCGCGGTGCCGCGCTATCAGGACGTCATCCTCATGCACGAATGCCGCAATGCCAAGCAGCTTGCCGAGGTGATCGACGGCTTGCTGCCGGTGTGAGGTCACAGCAGCTGGACCGTTGCACCTGGACCCCTCGAAACTGAAGGGGCGGCGGCCCTCGCCGGCGTATCGCCGCCGTAGCTGCAGTGTCGCGGTGGCGCCCAGGTCATCCGAGGGCGGGCACTAAGCTGCTCAAACGTGGCGGCAGGTGGAAAACGGCTGGGTGTGATGGGTGGCACGTTCGATCCCATCCACAACGGCCACTTGGTGGCTGCCAGCGAGGTCGCCGACCGTTTCGAGCTGGACGAGGTGATCTTCGTCCCGACGGGCGAGCCGTGGCAGAAGCACGGCCGCCACGTCACCCCCGCGGAGGACCGCTACCTGATGACGGTGATCGCCACCGCGAGCAATCCCCGGTTCTCGGTGAGCCGCGTCGACATCGACCGCGGCGGCCGCACCTACACTCGCGACACTCTGCGCGACCTGCACGCCCGCTACCCCGACAGCGAACTCCTCTTCATCACCGGCGCCGACGCGCTGGCGTCGATCTTGACGTGGCAGGACGTCGAGGAGCTGTTCGCGCTGGCCCGTTTCGTCGGAGTGAGCCGTCCCGGCTACGTCCTGGACGGCGGCCACGTGTCGGCTGCGTTCAACTCGCTGCCGTCTGACGCGCTGACACTGTTGGAGGTGCCGGCGCTGGCGATCTCGTCGACCGACTGCCGCGCCCGCGCTCGCGAGAACCGGACTATCTGGTATTTGGTGCCCGACGGTGTCGTGCAGTACGTCGCCAAGCGTCGGCTGTACCGCTGTGCAGGGAAGGACGAGACGTGACCGCGTCGGACGAAGCTGTCGCGATGGCGACCGTTGCCGCCCGCGCGGCGGCTGCCAAGCTCGCCAACAATGTTGTCGTCCTTGATGTGTCGGCGCAATTGGTGATCACCGACGCGTTCGTCATCGCGTCCGCCTCCAACGAACGTCAAGTCAACGCGATCGTCGACGAGGTCGAGGAGAAGATGCGCCGCGCAGGCTACAAGCCGGCCCGACGCGAGGGCGCCCGGGAAGGCCGTTGGACGTTGCTCGATTACATCGACATCGTCGTGCATATTCAGCATGAGGACGAGCGCGATTTCTATGGCCTGGAACGGCTTTGGCGGGACTGCGCCCCTGTGGAGGTCGATCTGGAGGCGGCGACGTGACCGCGCGACGGCTGGTGATGCTCCGGCACGGACAGACCGAATTCAACGCGGGGAGCCGGATGCAGGGCCAGCTGGACACCGGACTCTCGGAGTTGGGCCGCGATCAGGCCGTCGCCGCTGCCGAGGTGCTGGCGAAATTCGACCCGCTGCTGATCGTATCGTCGGATCTGCGTCGCGCGTATGACACCGCTGTGACGCTGGCGGAGCGCACCGGCGCGCCGATGGTCGTCGACAGACGGCTGCGGGAAACCCATCTGGGCGACTGGCAGGGCATGACGCACACCGAGGTGGACGCTGCGGCGCCCGGCGCGCGCATCGCGTGGCGAAACGACGCGACATGGGCCCCGCACGGAGGGGAGAGCCGCGTCGACGTGGCCCGGCGCAGCGTTCCGGTGGTCACGGAACTCGTTGAATCCCTTCCTAATTGGGGCGAGGACGAACCCTATCGACCGGTGGTGCTGGTAGCACACGGCGGTCTGATCGCCGCGCTGACCGCGGAACTTCTCGGACTGCCCGTCGCGAACTGGCCCGTTCTCGGCGGTATGGGAAACGCGAGCTGGGTTCAGTTGTCCGGACACTCGGCCGACGACGCGATTCGTTGGCGGCTGGATGTCTGGAACGCGTCGGCTCAGGTGGCTCCCGATGTCCTCTGACGGCGCCGAGCACCGCCCAGTGCTGCTGATCTTCGCCGACTCGCTGGCCTACTACGGTCCGACTGGCGGACTTCCTGCCGACGATCCCCGAATCTGGCCGAACATCGTTGCGGCGCAGCTCGATTGGGATGTCGAGCTGATCGGCCGGATCGGGTGGACCTGTCGCGACGTCTGGTGGGCCGCCACCCAGGACCCGCGGGCATGGGCGGCGCTGCCGCGTGCCGGGGCGGTGATCTTTGCGACGGGCGGGATGGACTCGCTGCCGTCGCCGCTGCCGACGGCGCTGCGCGAACTGATCCGGTACGTAAGGCCGCCGCTGCTGCGCCGGTTGGTGCGCGAGGGCTATTGCTGGCTGCAGCCGAAACTGTCGCCGGTCGCGCGATCGGCGCTGCCCCCGCATCTGTCGGTGAAATACCTCGAAATGACAAGGGGAGCAGTGGATTTCAACCGGCCGGGCATTCCGATCGTCGCGGCGCTGCCGCCTGTGCACATCGCCGAGACGTATGGTCGCGCACACCACGGTCGGGAGGGCACTGCCGCCGCGATCACCGAATGGGCACAGCGGCAGGGTGTTCCGCTCGTCGACCTGAAAGCGGCCGTCGCTGAACAGGTGATGTCCGGGCGGGGCAACCCGGACGGCATCCACTGGAACTTCGAGGCGCACCAAGCGGTGGCGGAACTGGTGCTGAAGGCGCTCGCGGAAGCCGGGGTCTCGTGGCCGTCGTCGTAGTGACGGACTCGTCCTCACGATTGCCGGAGGCGGACCGCGACAAATGGCAGATCCGGCAGGTGCCGCTGCACATACTCGTCGGCGGCGAAGATCTTCGCGACGGCGTCGACGCGATTCCCGACGACATCCACACGCGCCCCAATGTCACAACTGCCGGTGCCACACCAACGGAACTCGCCAACGCATACCGCAAAGCGCTCGAAGACAGCGACGGCGACGGAGTCGTGGCCGTGCACATTTCGGCGGCACTGTCCTCAACTGTCAGCGCCGCCGAGCAGGCCGCGCGACAGTTCAGCGGAGCCGTGCGGGTGGTGAACTCGAAATCAACTGCGATGGGAACGGGTTTTGTCGCGCTCGCGGCCGCACGCGCGGCTGTCGACGGCGCTGATTTGGATACCGTTGAACGGGAAGCGTTTTCGGCCACCGATCGAGTCCGCGGTTACGTCGTCGTGCATCGGC
>DASRFZ010000114.1:0-3493 GCA_035651275.1 Mycobacterium sp.
TGACCCGCGTTGGCATGCCGTACGTCAACCAGCGCTGGCTGGGCGGCATGCTGACCAATTTCTCGACGGTGCACAAGCGGTTGCAGCGCCTCAAGGAACTTGAGGCCATGGAGCAGACCGGCGGCTTCGAGGGCCGGACCAAGAAGGAAATCCTCGGGCTGACCCGCGAGAAGAACAAGCTCGAGCGCAGCCTCGGCGGTATCCGCGACATGAACCGGGTGCCCTCGGCGGTCTGGGTCGTCGACACCAACAAGGAGCACATCGCCGTAGGCGAGGCCCGCAAGCTGGGCATCCCGGTGATCGCGATCCTCGACACCAACTGCGACCCCGACCTCGTCGACTACCCGATTCCTGGCAACGACGACGCCATCCGTTCAGCCGCACTGCTGACGAAGGTGATCGCCGCCGCCGTCGCCGAGGGTTTGCAGGCGCGCGCCGGCGTCGGTAACGGCGACAAGGCAGAGGCCGGAGAGGCCGAGCCGCTGGCCGAGTGGGAGCAGGAGCTGCTCGCCCAGGCCACTGCTGATGCTGCGGCAAGCGCTGCCGCCGACACCGAACCGAAAACTGAGACTTCGTAGGGAAGGCAAAACATTGGCGAACTTTTCCGCTGCCGACGTCAAGCGACTGCGGGAGCTCACCGGCGCCGGCATGCTCGACTGCAAGAACGCGTTGACCGAATCCGACGGCGACTTCGACAAGGCCGTCGAACTGTTGCGCATCAAGGGCGCCAAGGACGTCGGCAAGCGCGCGGAGCGATCGACGGCCGAGGGCTTGGTGGCCGCAAAGGACGGCGCGCTGATCGAATTGAACTGCGAGACAGACTTCGTCGCGAAGAATGCGGAATTCCAAAAGCTTGCCGAGGATGTCGTCGCGGCTGCGGTGGCGTCCGGTGCCTCCGACGTCGACGCGCTGAAGGCCGCCTCGATAGGGGACAAAACCGTCGAGCAGGCAATCGCTGACATGTCCGCGAAGATCGGCGAGAAACTGGAACTGCGCCGGGTCGCCTCGTTCGGCGGAACCGTTGAGACGTACTTGCACAAGCGATCTGCCGACCTGCCGCCGGCGGTCGGTGTGCTGGTCGAGTACGCGGGCTCGGATTCTTCGGCGGCGCACGCGGTGGCGTTGCAAATCGCCGCGTTGAAGGCGCGCTACCTTTCCCGTGACGACGTGCCCGAGGATGTGGTCGCCAACGAGCGTCGGATCGCCGAGGAGACAGCGCGTGCCGAGGGCAAGCCGGAGCAAGCATTGCCCAAGATCGTCGAGGGTCGGCTGAACGGGTTCTTCAAAGACGTTGTGCTGCTTGACCAACCGTCGGTATCCGACAACAAGAAGACGGTGAAGGCGCTGCTCGACGAGGCAGGCATCACGGTAAGCCGGTTCGCCCGCTTCGAGGTCGGTCAGGCTTAGCGGTGGGCCGCGACGGTCGCGTGCACGCCTTTCGCGACGACGCGTTGGGTGAGGACGACACCGTCGCACTCGTCGGGCGACTTCGCTCGGGTGACGTGTCGGCCCCGGAGTTGGTCGACGCCGCGATCGCGCGCGTCGAGGCCGTCAATCCGGCGCTGAACGGCTTGGCATTCGAGGCGTTCGACCGGGCGCGTGAGCAAGCGACTCATGCTGGCTCGGGGTTCTTCGCCGGTGTCCCAACGTTTTTCAAGGACAACGTCGAAGTCGCCGGGATGCCGACGATGCAGGGCACCGACGCGTGGACGCCGACGCCGGCTCACAAGGATGGCGATTGGGCGAGGCTGTTCCGCGCCACGGGCGTGGTTCCGCTGGGCAAGACGCAGCTGTCGGAGTTCGGGTTCAGCGCTGCGGCCGAGCATCCGCGGATCGGTGCGGTGCGCAACCCATGGAACACCGACCACACCGCGGGCGCGTCGTCGTCGGGCTCGGGGGCGTTCGTCGCCGCCGGAGTCGTGCCGTTGGCGCACGCGAACGACGGGGGCGGCTCAATCCGTATTCCGGCGTCCTGCAACGGATTAGTGGGGCTGAAGCCGACGCGCGGCCGGATGCCGCTGGACAAAGAGATGCGGCAGATGCCGCTGCGCGTGGTGCACAACGGCGTGGTGACACGTTCTGTGCGTGACACCGCCGCGTTCTACCGTGAAGCCGAATGCATTTCGCCGTCTCGCAAGCTGCCCGCGATAGGTGATGTGACGGGTCCCAGCAAGCAACGACTGACGATCGCGGTGATCACCCGTTCGCTGTTTCGCGAGTCGGAGCCTGAAATCCGCGAACTGACGCTGAAGACCGCCGCTCTGCTGGAGGAGCTCGGGCACCGCGTCCAGCACCTCGACAGTCCGCCGGTGCCAAAGCATTTCGCCGACGACTTCGTTCTGTATTACGCGTTCCTGGGCTATGCGTTGGTGCACGGCGGGCGCCGGATGTTCGGCGACAGTTTCGATCGCAGCAAGCTGGACAACCTGACATTGGGCTTCGAGCGGCACGCCGCCCGCAATCTGCATCGGCTGCCGCTGGCCATCGTGCGCCTTCGGGCGATGCGGCGCAGAACGGCGAGGCTGGCTCGCACGTATGACGCGGTCCTGACGCCGACGCTCGCAGACCCGCCCACGCCCGTCGGCCATTTCGATCCGACGGCGTCCTATGAGCAGATCATCGGCAGGCTGATCGAGTGGGTGGCTTTCACGCCGCTGCAGAACGCGACGGGGGACCCAGCTATCTCGCTGCCGCTGGCGGAGTCGTCGGACGGATTGCCGGTGGGGATGATGTTCTCGGCGACGTGGGGACAGGAGCGTCGGCTGCTGGAACTGGCCTACGAGCTCGAAGAGGCGCAGCCGTTCCGGCGGATCCAGGACCAGCCCTAGCTTTCGTTTTGCGTCGACTCTGCGCACAGATCGCGAAAATCGCCCAGATCGCGATCTGAACGCAGAGTCGAAGCGAGGATGTGGGCGACCCCGCCGCGTGCGACGGTCGCGATGAGGCAGGATATGCACGACTTCGAAGGAGGCTGATGGCGGACCACAACGGCGCTCGGCCGCAATACCGGCGGGTGCTGCTCAAGCTCGGCGGGGAGATGTTCGGCGGCGGCCAGGTCGGTCTCGACCCCGACGTCGTGCACCTCGTGGCCCGACAGATCGCCGAGGTCGTCCGCAGCGGCGTCCAGGTGGCCGTCGTCATCGGCGGCGGCAACTTCTTCCGCGGCGCCCAACTTCAGCAGCGGGGGATGGAGCGCACCCGCTCAGACTACATGGGCATGCTCGGTACCGTCATGAACAGCCTTGCGCTGCAAGACTTTCTGGAAAAAGAAGGCATCGCCACCCGCGTGCAGACCGCGATTGCGATGGGCCAGGTCGCCGAGCCCTACATTCCGCTGCGCGCGCGCCGGCACCTCGAGAAGGGCCGCGTCGTGATCTTCGGCGCGGGCATGGGCTTGCCCTACTTCTCCACCGACACCACCGCGGCCCAACGCGCGCTGGAGATCGGCGCCGACGTCGTGCTGATGGCCAAGGCCGTCGACGGCGTCTTCACC
>DASRFZ010000115.1:0-9959 GCA_035651275.1 Mycobacterium sp.
GTCAGTCCGAAAGTGACTGCCCGGCAAGCGAATTGACTGCATGGTGTGGTACGCCGCAGAGCGGGCGGCCGCGAGATCGGGGCCGGTGCCGACGACCGAGAGCACCCGCCCGCCCGTCGAGACCAGAGCACCGTCGTCGCGACGCGCGGTCGCCGCGTGCAGCACGTTGTCTCCGTCGGCGCCGGTGATCACGTCGCCCACCCGCGGCCGGCCGGGGTAATTCTCGGCGGCCAACACCACGGTGACCGCCGCGCCGGGACGCCACCGAGGCGCTGCCTGCTCCGCGAGCCGGCCCGTCGCTGCGGCGTGCAGCAGCGCGCCGAGCGGACTGTCCAACAGCGCGAGCACCGCTTGTGTCTCGGGATCGCCGAAGCGGCAATTGAATTCGACGACGGCGGGTCCGGCCGACGTGATCGCCAGCCCGGCGTACAGCACACCGCTGAACCGGCATCCGCGGCGCACCAGTTCCGCCGCGACCGGCTTGATGATGTCGCCGACGATCTCCGCGGCCAGCCCCGCCGGCAGCCACGGCAGCGGCGCGTAGGCGCCCATGCCACCGGTGTTCGGGCCGGCGTCGTTGTCACCGACCCGCTTGAAATCCTGCGCGGGCAACAGTGGCACGACGGTCTCGCCGTCGACGATGCACAGCATCGACACCTCGGGACCGTCGAGGAACGACTCCAACAGCACCGGGTGGCCCGCATCGAGAAGACTCGCGGCGTGCGCGCGGGCCGCATCGCGGTCGGCCGTCACCACCACTCCCTTACCCGCCGCGAGGCCGTCGTCCTTGACCACCCACGCCGCGTCGTCGGTGTTGCCGGGACCGAACCGGTCCAGCGCCGCGTCGAGATGCGCTGGGCTGTCGACGATTTCGCTGCGCGCAGTGCGCACCCCGACGGTGGCCATCACGTCCTTGGCGAACGCCTTGGAGCCTTCGATCCGGGCGGCGGCAGCCGATGGCCCGAAGCACGCGATCCCGGCAGCGCGCACCGCGTCGGCGACGCCGAGAACCAGCGGTACCTCGGGACCGATCACGACGAGATCGGCAGCGGTGTCGGCAGCGAGCTTGGCGACGGCCTCGCCAGAGGTCACATCGACTGCGTGTTGTTCGGCGATCGCCGCGGTCCCGGCGTTGCCAGGCGCGCAGATCAGCCCGTCGACCTGCGGATCGCGTCGCAGGGCGGTGAGCAATGCATGTTCACGGGCACCGGATCCGATCACCAGGACGCGCACAGTCGCTCACTTTATCCGCTCACCTCCTTTGGCGAGCAGACGCGGAATCGCATTACCGGGCCACTGGTAATGCGATTCCGCGTCTTCTCACCCAGGCAACCCGGACCATACACTTGACAGGTGAGTGTATGGTCTAAAAGAAAGCCGTACCGAGGAGGTCTGCGATGACGGCAGCCGGCACAGTCTGTCCCTTCGGGCAGGGTTTCGACTTCACCGACCCCGACGTGCTCCTGAAGGGCATGCCGGTCGCGGAGTTCGCGGAGCTCCGCAAGACCGCGCCGGTCTGGTGGAATGAGCAGCCCGCCGGCTCCACCGTGTTCGACGACGGCGGCTACTGGGTGATCAGCCGCCACGAGGACATCAAGGCCATCTCGAAGAACAACGACCTGTGGTCGACGAACGCCAAGGGTGTCGTGATGCGACTTCCTGACGGCGTGACCGCCGAGCAACTCAACGCCACCAAGGCGCTGCTGATCAACCACGACCCGCCTGAACACACCCGGCTGCGCAAGCTCGTCTCCCGGTTGTTCACCCCTCGCGCGGTCGCCGCGCTGGAGGCTCGGTTGGCCAAGGCCGCTCACGAAATCGTCCGCGCCGCCGCCGAGAAGGGCAGCGGCAACTTCGTCGACGACATCGCGATGAGCCTTCCGCTGCAAGCGATTGCGGACCTCATCGGCGTCCCGGAAGCAGACCGCGAGCGGCTGTACCACTGGACCAACTCGATCATGAACACCGACGACCCGGACTTCGACTCGGATCCGATGGCTGCCCATATGGAGTTGATGGGCTACGCCTACACGATGGCCGAGGAACGCAGGCGCTGCCCGGCCGACGACATCGTCACCCGCCTGATCGAAGCCGATGTCGACGGAGATGTGCTGGGGGAAAACGAGTTCGCGTTCTTTGTGATTCTGCTCGCTGTCGCGGGCAACGAGACCACCCGCAACGCGATGACGCACGGGATGAACGCGTTCTTCGAGAACCCCGACCAGTGGGAGCTGTTCAAGCGTGAGCGCTCCGAAACGGCGGTCGACGAGATCATCCGGTGGGCGACTCCGGTGCATTGCTTCCAGCGAACGGCCTTGGCGGACACGGAAATCGGCGGCGTCGCCATCCGTGGAGGCCAGCGGGTCGGCTTGTTCTACAGCTCCGCGAACTTCGACGAAGCTGTCTTCGACCGCCCATTCGAGTTCAACATCCTCCGAAACCCGAACCCACACTTGGCGTTCGGCGGAAACGGCGCACACTTCTGCATCGGCGCCAACCTGGCCCGAATGGAGATCAAACTGATCTTCAACGAGATCGCCGACATCATGCCCGACATCGCAAAGCTGGCGGAGCCGCAGCGGCTGCGGTCGGGGTGGATCAACGGCGTCAAGGAACTCTCGGTCGCCTACCGACCGTGAAGTATTACATCAGCACGGGCTACCTCGACACCAAGGAAATCGTCGAGATCGCCAAAGCCGCCGACAATCTCGGCTACGACGGCCTCGGAATCCCCGAGCACGTCGTCAATCTGGAGACGTTGTCGACGCCGTATCCCTACACGCGTGACGGGCGGCGGCGCTGGGAGCCGTTCACCGACTGGCCGGACCCCTGGGTGCTCGTCGGTTCGCTGGCCCAGTGCACGCAGCGCCTACACTTCGTCACGACGATCTACGTCGCCGCGCTGCGCGACCCGTACGTTGCGGCAAAGGCGATCGGGACGGCCGCACTGCTGTCCGACGGGCGCGTCGAACTCGGTCTCGGAGTGGGTTGGTGCGCAGAGGAATTCGACCTCCTCAACGCACAGTTCGAGCGGCGGGGCCAGCGCACCGAAGAGATGATCGCGCTGATGCGAGAGTTGTGGTCGCCGGGATGGACGGAGTTCGACGGCGAGTTCTACCAGGCCCCGCGGCTGGAGATGTCGCCTCCCGCGCCGCCCATCCCGGTCTGGGTCGGCGGACTCACCGATGTCGCGCTGCGCCGCGCCGCGTGCTACGACGGGTGGGTAGGTGACCTGATTACCACCGACCAGGCAATCGAAATCGCCCAGCGGCTCCGTCAGTATCGCGCCGAAAAGGGTTCGTTCACCGATGATTTCGCGGTTCTCGCCCCGCTGGTCGACGCCTTCACGCCAGCGGACTACGCGCGAGCGGAGGAGGGCGGTATCACCCACATTCTCACGATGCCGTGGATGTTCTACACCGGCCCAAACGCGACGCTCGCAGAGAAGATCGACGGCATGAAGCGGTTTCGAGCCGACCAGAACCTCGATCAGCGGTAGTAGATGTCCAGCGCCTGCACAAGACCGTCATCGTTGAGCGTGAAGATGTCGACGGTGTGAATTGTGGTGTCCTCGTTGAGCGGACTGCTTCCTTCCAGCTGCGCAACCACGATGTTGCCCTGTTCGATGTTGCGCACGATCGTCATCCGCACTTGTCCCTCGAAGATCACATCAGTGTGGAAGTCGGCGATCTCACCGTGGCCCTGGTCGCTGCCGACCGGGTGCGTCAGCGTGGCGTCCTCGGCGAAAAGCGCGAGCAATGCAGCAGCGTCCGAGTTGTTGACAGCCTCGACGTACCGTTGCGCCACACTCATGCGTCCTCCAGTTCCAAAATCGCGTCCGGTCCCTAATCTAACCGGACGCGCGCGGGCCGGTGGTCTCTGATGCGCACCCACGGCTGGGGCGGGTCCGCGCCCGGCAGCGACGAGGAGGCCGTCGAGCGCATTCTCGCCGCGGCGAGCCAGGCCATCGACGCTCATGGCGCCGACATCAGCATCGCCGACGTCGCGCGGACGCTCGGCGTGACCAGACAAACCGTCTACCGCTATTTTCCGGGCACCCACGCGCTGTTGGCCGCGACTGCCGTGAGCGCCGCCAATGATTTCCTCGACCGGTTGGCCGACCACCTCGCCGGCATCACCGACCCGGCGGACGCGGCGGTCGAAGGCATTGCCACCGCTCTCGAGTGGCTGCCCGGCGACAAGCACATCGGGCTGCTGCTGTCCCCCGACCGCGCGGGCGCGTTCACCGCGGACGTCACCTCCGATGTCGCGGTGCAGTTCGCGCGGGACATGCTCGGTCGGTTCGACGTCGACTGGGCCGCCGCGGGCTTCAGCGACGACGATCTCAACGAACTCGCCGAATACCTGCTGCGGATCATCCAGTCGTTCGTGGTCGACCCAGGACGACCGCCGCGGACCAAGGCAAAGCTGAGGCGGTATCTGCGGCGCTGGGTGGGGCCGGCGCTCGCCGCTACAGTCCGCAGCTAACGGGTTGGCCGAAGTGCCACGCGCCGCCCTGCGATGGCGGTTATATAAGGGAGTGAAGCGACTCAGCGGCTGGGACGCGATGCTGCTGTACAACGAGAACCCGAACGTGCACATGCACACGATCAAGGCCGGCATCATCGACATCAGCGGCTTCGACGGGGAGCCGACCATCGACGTCTTCCGGGAGATCTTGCGTCACCGTTTGCACAAGCTCGACCCGATGCGGTTTCAGCTGGTCGACATCCCGTTCAAGTTCCACCATCCGATGTGGCGCGAGCACGTCGACGTCGACCTCGACTACCACGTCCGGCCCCTGCGGTTGCCGGCGCCCGGTGGCAGGCGCGAATTCGACGAAGCGATCGGCGAGATCGCCAGCACCCCACTGGATCGCAGCAAGCCGCTGTGGGTGATGTATTTCGTCGAGGGCCTGGCCGACGGCAACGTCGCCGTGGTCAACAAGGTGCACCACGCGCTCGCCGACGGTGTCGCATCCGGCAATCTCATCGCCAGGGCCATGGATCTGCAGGACGGCCAGGACGATCGCGACTCGTACGAAACCGACCCTCCCCCTTCACGATCGGAGTTGATGACGGCCGCGTTCCGCGACCACATGCGGCAGATCGGTCGGATCCCCGCCACCGTGCGCTACACAGCACAAGGCGTCGACCGGGTGCGCCGTAGTTCACGTAAGTTCTCCACGCTCACCCGGCCGTTTACCCCGCCGCCGACGTTCATGAACCACACCCTGACACCCGAACGCAGGTTCGCCACTGCCACGCTTGCGCTCGACGACGTCAAAGAGGCGCGCAAGCAGCTCGACGTCACGATCAACGACGTGGTGCTGACGATCGCGGCCGGCGCCGTTCGCAAGCTGATGTTGAAGTACGACGGCCGCGCCGAGGGGCCGCTGCTGGTGTCGGTGCCGGTGAGCATCGACCCGGACCCAAATCGCATCTGGGGCAACAAGTTCACTACGCTTGCCGTCGGTGTGCCGACGCATATCGCCGACCCGATCGAGCGCGTTCGCGAGGTGCACGCCGCCGCAGTCGACGCGAAGGAAGCACATCACTTGCTCGGTCCCGAGCTGTTCGCGCGGTGGGCGGCCTACTTCCCGCCCGCGCCAGTCGAGGCGATGTCGAAGCGAATGGCGTTCAGCCCCAAGCAAACCAAGCTGCTGAATTTCGCGGTGTCCAACGTCCCCGGGCCGCGTGAACGCGGCAAGGTGGCGGGTGCGGTTGTGCGGGAGATCTACTCGGTCGGTCCGCTGATTTCCGGCAGTGGCCTGAACATCACCGTGTGGAGCTACGTCGACCAGCTCAGCATCTCCGTGCTCACCGACGGCGCCACGGTCGACGACCCCCACGAGGTCACCGATGCGATGGTCGAGGATTTCGTCGAATTGCGAACGGCCGCTGGGCTTTCCAGCGAGCTGACGAAGCTCCCCACCCTGGCGTAGTTCCGCGAGCCCTACACAACTGTCAGCGGCAGTGAGCGTCTCGGCTCGAACTCAAAAGTGGCGCCGCGGCTGAACTTCGTGACAGCCACCTCCGGCAGCTCCTTGGCCGGCGTGTCTTTCTTCACGACGTGCGCGGTCCACTCCGTGTCAGCGCCCGCGACCTCCACGTCGAGATGGGGGTCGACGGCCGCGACGATCGCCTGCAGCGGACGCACCTCGGCAGGCGAACAAAGCGAAAGCCAGGCCGCGTCGTGATGCGCAGGCGACGAATGCACATGCACCACACCGGAAGTAAACTCCGCTTCGACGTAGGCTGCCGGGTTGAACAACGGGTGCAACTCGAGTACACGCAGCGCGCCGTCGACGCTTGACGGCAGATCCAGCGAGCGATGGATGCGCTCGGCAGCCACCCCAGCGATGCCGATCAACTGCTTGGTGCAGATGTCGCGCGCCTGCTGATCGTCATTCGCGCGGGCTCGTACCGCGATCTGGAATGACAGAAACAGCAGGTGCATCTGGAGGCACACTTCGTCGGCCATGCGCACCTGGGCCGAGTGAGAGAATGCGCCGAAATCGAAATCGGACAACAGGTCGCCCGAATAGTCGGAGTCGCCTTCGTCGTTCGTGTCGATCGCGTCGAGTTCTGTTGTTGCTGCCCGTGTTTGACTGACGGTCGCAAGCGCCGGGTGATCTTCCACTTCGGGATAGGAGTCGTCGATGATCACTGTCCACGCACAGTGCGGGTGGCGATCGGCCGGCACTCGCGGCGGCCGGTGGATCGGCCGTATCTGGGCCCTGCGGTTGGTCGCCACCGCGGTCGCGTCGAAGGTCGGGTCTTCGATGTCATGGCACATGCCGCGGACGTAGTCTTCGCCCATCGGCTCGACGTCGAGCAGTGCACCGCAGTGGTCGAGGTGGAACTCGCCATGCCAGCGGTCGTGAACGGTGTAGCGGAAGTCCATGAACTGCGGGGGCGCCCCGATGTCGAGTTGCAGACCCTTGAAGATCGTGATGACGTCATCGCCCTCGTACTTCAGCGCCCGTTGCATCCGTTTGGTGTAGATGGGGCTCGCAGCCATCCACTCGTCGATGGCGATCTGCAGCATCTCCTCGTGGCCGAAATCCTTGATACACCAAGCCATTCCAGAGCGGTCGATGAGCTGACCGATCAGCAGCAGCTCGGGCACCAGCCGCGCGAGCTGGTCCCGGGACAGCGAAGCGTACCTACTTGTCATGGATTGTCTTGCCGACGTGCATACGGACGGCGTCGTTGACGTTGTCCTTCTTGTCTCGGGCCGCACCGTCCTCGGCCGCCTTCTTCCGTTTGGCCAGGACCCGTTTGAACGCCCCGTCGACCTTCGAACCGAGCGGAAAACCCACGTAATGGGTGAGGAAGATTGCGATTTCGCGTAGTTCTTCCCGCGTCATCTCCTCGTTGTGCAGGATCGCGTTGGCCTGAACCTCGATCAGCTCTTCCATGCCCTGAGCCGAAAGCACACCCAAGAGCATCATCCTACGGTCGCGCATCGACAACCCAGGCCGGCTCCAGATCGTGCCGAACAGGTGATCGACGGTCAGCGCGAAGTACTCGCCGGGCATGTCCGGCATCTCCCAGCCGTAGACCTCATTCATTTTCTCGAGGCCCTTGCGGCGCAGTTCATCCATGGTGGCTACTCCTTTGCAGTTTGGACTGCGTCTGCGACGCCCATCCCCTCGGCAAGGCGCTCGCGGGCAATGGCCGCCAGAGGCAGGTCCACCGAATAGGCCTCACCGAGCTCGAGTGCCAGACTCAAGTCCTTCTCGCCTAACAGATACCCATGCAGGAAGGGCTGATACAGGAAGCTCTCGGGATCAAGGGGTTTCGTGTCATCGCGGAACATGATCGAGCCCGCGCCACCGGTGATGGCGTCGGTGTGGCGCACGACGTTGCCCAGGTCCTGCAGGTTCAAGCCGCACTTTTCGGCCAGTTTCGACGCCTCGCACGCCGCAGCGAACGAAATGTAATGAAGCATGTTGCGCGCCAACTTCATTCGCGTCCCTGCGCCGGGTTCGCCGGCGTGCACCACCAAGGACGCCCACTTCGCGAACGGCTCCTTTACCAACTCGAATGCCTCGTTGGTGGCGCCAACCATGGTTGCCAGCTGACCTTTCTTGGCGGCTCGGCCTCCACCGCTGACCGGTGCGTCCACAATGTGGATGCCTTGCGGTTCGAGTTCTTTCGCGAGTTCGACGGCGGTGGTGTCGCTAATCGTTGAGTGGATCGCAATGACTGTGCCGGGTATGGCCTTCGTCGCCAGTTCACCGACAACCTCACGTACCTGTTCGTCGTTGAGCACAGTGACGCTGATGACGTCAGCGGAGGCTACATCGGCCACGCTTCCCGCCGATTTCGCGCCGGCCTCGACCAACGGCTTCATCGCGTCGGTGCGGATGTCGAACACGATCAGCCCACCCGGCCAGTCCACGAGGCGCCCTGCCATCGGTGCTCCCATCTTGCCGAGCCCGATGAAGCCCAGCTTGCGTTGCTCACTCACGATTTCTCCTTCGCCTGGAAATCTGCGACTTCAGCCCGTAGAGGTACCTCATCCCCAGGCGCAAGCCCGCCGTGGCACGGCTTGTCGGTGGTGGTAGTTACGGTGCAGCTATGTCGCGATTCCGGTTGATACCGACCCCCGAGCAGGAGGAGGCACTGTTGGCGCATTGCCGGGATGCGCGGTACGTGTGGAACCTGGCAGTAGAGCAGCAACGGCATTGGCAACCGGGACGCAAGGCTCCCGACTATGGCAAACAATGCGCCCAGTTGACCGAGGCCCGCGCCGAGTATGAGTGGCTTCGTGCCGGAAGCCAGACGGTGCAACAGCAGGCTCTGCGGGATTTCGCGCAAGCCATGAGCAACTTGTTCAACGGCACGCATCGCCGTCCGACGTGGCGCAAAGCCGGCGTGCACGAAGGGTTTCGTCAGGTCGCAGTGAAACCGCATCACATCGAGCGGCTTAACCGCCGTTCCGCTCGGGTGTGGGTGCCCAAGGTGGGGTGGGTGCGATTTCGCCTGTCGCGGCCGGTGCCTGACGGTGTCAAGTCTTACCGGGTTACTCGGGATCGGTCCAACCGCTGGCATGTCGCGTTCGTCCGCATCCCCGACCCGATTCCCGGTCCGGACGACGGCAGTGTGGTAGGCATTGACCGCGGCGTGACCGTGTCGGCGGCGCTGTCCACGGGTGAACTGCTGCATGCCCCTGGTCTTACTCCGGGTGAGTCGAAGCGGCTGAAGGTGCTCCAGCAGCGGCTCGTACGCTGCCAGCGGGGTTCCGGCCGACGCGCCCGAACGAAGCAAGCGATTGCCAAGCTGAAGGCGCGCGACGCCGACCGACGCAAGGACTGGGTCGAAAAGGTCAGCACCGACATTGCGCGCCGTTTCGACACGATCAGGATCGAAGCCCTTGACGTACGAGCCATGACTCGCACTGCGCGCGGAACTGCCGATCTGCCCGGCGTACGTGTGTCGCAAAAGCGCGGAGTGAACCGCGCCATCAGGCGCAGCGGTTGGGGCTTTCTGGCCGCGCGTTTGCAGCACAAGGCTTGCGGTCGGGTCGAGCAGATTCCGGCTGCGTACACGTCGCAACGTTGCTCCGTGTGCGGGCACGTCGCATCCGGGAACCGCAAGAGCCAAGCGGTTTTCGAATGCGAAGCCTGCGCTGCAGGACAGTGCAACGCCGATGTGAACGCTGCACGCAACATAGCCGCCGGACGGGCGGTGACCGCACGGGGAGACTTCGCCGGTAGGCGGTCTGGGAACCGTGAACCTCAACTCGCTTCTCCTGCCGCATAAGTCGCTGGAATGGTGGGTTGGAATCCCCGAGACACCAGTCCGGGGAGGACGTCAAGACCGGATGATCTGCCCTCCGTCGACGTTGAAGATCTGCCCGGTGATCCACTGCGCCTGATCCGACAGCAGGAAGAGGCACATGCCGACCAGATCGTCCGGGGTTCCCATACGGCTCAAGGGAATTCCCTT